>NZ_JBEOSB010000004.1:0-454020 GCF_040302705.1 Streptomyces sp. NPDC097640 | reverse complement strand
CCTTGCGGTCTGCTTGAGCCGGATGCGGGGACAACTCGCCAGTCCGGTTCTGAGGGGGCCGGGGCGCAGCAATGCGCTCCGGCTACCCGACGGGGCGCCCAGCACTGGCAGAAGCCCCTCACCACCAAGACGCGGAAGACCACTCGCCACGACGCTGCCGCCGTGGCGATCGGAAGGCGCGCCCTGGGGCACCCGATCCGGCGACGGACGACACCGCCCCCACAGCACCGGAGTGATGCTGTGGGGCATCGGACCGTCCAGGCCCGACCGGGCAGCCCAGGGCGCGAGGGAAACCGCCCCCGCATCCCCGGACCACGGACACGATCCGAGCGCGCCGGACGCGGCGAGAACGCGGTGAACCAGAACACCCAACACCGTTCGGGGCGTTCGGCTGAGCATGAGCCCTGGCAACAGGACTCACTCCCGCTCAGTCTTTAGAAACGGTGATGGAGTCGAACTGGCTCCCGGCGATGGTGGCGTAGGTGCCGTTGAGCTTGGACGCAGTGACGGCGGTGCCGTAGTACTTGCCCTTGGCCTGGGCCAGGTCGCGCAGCACCGGGTCGGCGGCGCTGCTGGGGGTGGCCAGGCCCAGCAGGAGCGCTCCTGCTGCGGCGAGGCCAAGGGCGGCTCTGCGGAGGTGAGGTCTCATCGCGTACGGCCCCCTAAGATCCGGCCAGGCCGTCGCGGAACGCGGTGTAGGCGGGCTTGGGCTGGTAGTTGTTGTCGTACAGGTTGGCCGCGCCCTGGCCGGGGAAGGTGCCGGGGACCCAGGAGTCCCGGTCGCCGAAGCCCCATACCGTGATTCCGGCGCAGCGGGAGATGGCGAGGCAGGTCTGGGCCACGGTCTTGTAGTTGGCCGCCTGCTGCTGGAGCTTGGTGGAGTCGGCCGGGGTGGCCATCCGGATGTCGAGCTCGGAGACCACGATCTCGAGGCCGAGGTCGGCGAAGCGCTGGAGGTTGGCCTTCACGGTGGACGGCACCTGGTTCACGATGAGGTGGCTCTGGAAGCCGACGCCGTCGATGGGCACACCCTGGCTCTTGAGCCGCTGGACCAGGTTGTACAGGCCGTTGCTCTTCGCGCCCGTGCCCTCGGTGTTGTAGTCGTTGATGAAGAGCTTGGCGCCGGGGTCGGCGGCGCGGGCGGCGCGGAAGGCGTCGGCGATGTACGACTCGCCGAGCTGCTGCTGGAACTTGGACTGGCGCAGTGATCCGTCCTCGTTGAACGCCTCGTTGACCACGTCCCAGCGCTGGACCTTGCCCTTGTAGCGGCTGACCTGGGTGGTGACGTGGTCGGTCATGATGGTGCGCAGCTCGGCGTTGGAGAACGAGCCGTTGGCCAGCCAGTTCGGCATCTGGCTGTGCCAGACCAGGGTGTGGCCGTAGACCTTCTGGTTGTTGCTCTGTGCGAAGGAGACGAGCCGGTCGGCGGCGGCCCAGTTGAACTGGCCGCGGTTGGGCTCGACCGAGCCCCACTTCATGGCGTTTTCGGCGGTGACGCTGGAGAACTCGGTCTTGGCGATGTTGGCGTAGGTGGCGTCGCCGAGCCGGCCGTCGTTGATGGCCGTTCCGATGAAGCGGCCGGTGCGGTCGGCGACCTCGCGGAGGGTGGGGTTGGCCTTCACGGCCGCACCTCCTGCCGGGTGTTCGGCTGCCTGTCCGGGGGCGGCGAGGCCGAAGGCCAGCGTCGCCATGGTGGCCGAGGCCACCAGCGCCGCGCTGCGTAAGCTCATGAGCTTCATGGACGTCCCTCTCTTCTCTTCACGTCTGATCCGGTTTTCCGGAAGACTTCTGCAAGGTTCCGAGGGTGCGCCCGGAAAGCTAGAGGCGGGAGTGACTCTCGTCAACGGAGGAGGCGGAAATGGCTACGGAGAGCGCGGGGCCCGAGGGCGGGGCCCGGCCCAAGGTCACGATCACGGCCATCGCACAGGAGGCCGGGGTGTCGGTGCCGACGGTCTCGCGGGTCGTCAACGGGCGCTCGGATGTCTCGCCCGAGACCCGGGCCCGGGTGGAGAATCTGCTGCGGCTCCACGGCTACCGCCGCCGCCAGGCCGCCCCGGGCGACCGCGCCGCCCTGCTGGACCTGGTCTTCAACGACCTGGACAGCCCCTGGGCGGTGGAGATCATCCGCGGGGTGGAGGAGGTCGCGCACCAGGACGGCGTGGGCACGGTGGTCTCCGCCATCCACGGCCGGGCGGGCGCGGCGCGACAGTGGATGAAGAACCTGCGGGCGCGCGCCTCCGACGGGGTGATCCTGGTGACCTCCGTGCTCGAACCGGTGCTGCACGAGGAGCTGCGGCGGCTGAACGTGCCGATCGTGGTGGTCGACCCGGCCGGCGCCCCCGCCCTGGACGCCCCCACCATCGGGGCCACCAACTGGGCGGGCGGAATGGCCGCGACCGAGCACCTGCTGAGCCTGGGCCACCGCCGGATCGGCTTCATCGCGGGCCCGCCGCGGCTGCTGTGCAGCCGGGCCCGGCTGGACGGCCACCGGGCCGCGCTGGAGTCGGCGGGGGTGCCGTACGACCAGGCGCTGGTCGCGCAGGGCGACTTCTACCACGAGTCGGGTTTCGTGGGCTGCGATCAGCTGATGGACGCCGCCACCCCGCCGACCGCCGTGTTCGCCTCCAGCGACCAGATGGCCCTGGGCGCGATCGAGGCCCTGCGCCGCCGGGGGCTGCGGGTGCCGGAGGACGTGAGCGTGGTGGGCTTCGACGACCTTCCGGAAGTCCGCTGGTCGGCCCCGCCGCTGACCACGGTGCGCCAGCCGCTCGCGGAGATGGGCAAGCTGGCGGCCCGTACGGTGCTGCGCCAGGCGCGCGGCGAGGAGATCGAGTCGCCCCGTGTGGAGCTCGCGACGGCGCTCGTCGTCCGCGCCAGCACGGCCCCGCCGAGCACTTCCCCGCCGAGCACAGCCGCGCCGAGCACGGCCTGAGCCCGCCGGCCGGCCGCGCCGGTTCGTACGTTCCAACAAGCCTGTTTGTGCGATCTATTGACAGGTCGTCAGCACGCTCATACCGTCCACGCAATCACTTCCGAGAATTATCGGGCTACTTCCGGAAGGCACATGCGACGATGACGATGCGTACACCCAGGTCACGTTCCATCCTCCGCGCCTCCACCCTCGCAGCCGCACTGCTTCTGGCCACCACCTCCCTCTCCGCCTGCGGCAGCTCCGGCCCCGGTGGCTCGGACGACGGCTCCATCGACGTCTGGGTCTACCAGGACGCCTCGACCAAGGTGCAGCGCGCGGTCGTCGAGCGGTTCAACAAGACGTCCAAGGTGAAGGCGAAGCTCACCGAGGTGCCCGGCGACGGCTACTCGGACAAGATGCGCACCTCGATGGGCACCCCCAACGCCCCGGACGTCTTCTTCAACTGGGGCGGCGGCAGCATCAGCGACTTCGTGAAGGAGGACATGCTGGTCGACCTCGGCCCGGCCTTCAAGAAGGACCCTGAGCTCCAGAAGGCGTTCATCCCCTCCATCCTCAAGGCCGGAGCGGTGAACAACACCTATTACGGCATCCCGATGCGCGGTATGCAGCCGGTGATCCTCTTCTACAACAAGAAGGTGTTCCAGGACGCGGGCGCGCAGCCGCCCAAGTCCTGGGACGATCTGCTGGGCCTGATCGACACCTTCAAGAAGAAGGACGTCACCCCCTTCGCGCTCGCGGGCACGGACCCGTGGACCGAGCTGATGTGGGTGGAGTACCTGGTGGACCGCTACGGCGGGGCCGATGTCTTCAAGAGGATCCAGAGCGGGGACGCCTCCGGGTGGGACGACCCGGCCGTGCTGAAGACCGCCGAGACGATCAAGCAGCTGGTCGACCGGGGCACCTTCGGCAAGAACTACAAGTCGGTCAACTACACCGCCGACGGGGCCTCCACGCTGTTCGCCAAGGGCAAGGCCGCGATGCATCTGATGGGCTCCTGGGAGTACGCCAACCAGAAGGCGAACCAGCCGGACTTCGCCAAGTCCGGGCTCGGCTGGACCGACTTCCCGGCCATCCCGGACGGCAAGGGCGACCCCAAGAACGTCGTGGGCAACCCGACCAACTACTGGTCCGTCAACGCCAAGACGAAGGGGAAGAAGCGGGACGCGGCGATCGAGTTCGTGAAGTTCGCCGCCAAGCAGGACTACTCCAAGGACCTGATCGCCAACGGCGATGTGCCCGCCACCTCCGACGCCGAGTCCCTGCTGAGCGAGCACGAGAACCCGACGTACGCGCGGTTCCAGTACGACATGGTGCGTGAGGCGCCCAGCTTCACCCTCTCCTGGGACCAGGCGCTGTCGGCCAAGAACACCCCGGCGCTGCACACCAACATCCAGAAGCTGTTCAACGGGCAGCTGAGCCCGACCGGGTTCGTCGCGGCGATGAAGAAGGACATCAAGTAATGGCAGGCGCCGTCAGCAAAGGCGCCGACGACAAGGGCGCATCCCGCCACGCCAGGGGTCCGGGCGGCGGCGTGGGCAGCGGCGCGGGCCGCCCCAGCGCCGCCTGGGCGCTCCCCGGGGCGCTGTTCTTCGCGTGCTTCGCCATCGTCCCCATGCTGCTGGTCGGCTATCTGGCCTTCACCGACTGGGACGGCATCGGCTCCCCCCAGTGGACCGGCACCGACAACTGGTCCCGGCTGTGGCACGACCCGGACATGCGCCAGGCGGTCTGGCTCAGCCTGCTGCTGACCGTGCTGACCTGGCTCGTCCAGACCCCGATCGCGCTGCTGCTGGGGGTGTGGGCGGCCGGGCGGCAGCGCAACCGCGCCGTGCTGTCGGCGATCTTCTTCCTGCCCCTGCTGGCGTCCTCCGTAGCCCTCGCCCTGGTGTGGAAGCAGCTGCTGGACCCCAACTTCGGCCTCATCGCGGAGATCGGGCCCGCCCTGGGCTTCGCGGACGGCGATCTGCTCGGCGACCCCCAGGGCGCCCTCGGCGCCATCCTCTTCGTCACCGCCTGGCAGTTCATCCCGCTCCACACCCTGATCTACCAGGGCGGCGCCCGGGCCATCCCGCGCTCGCTCTACGACGCGGCGGCCATCGACGGGGCGGGCACCGTCCGCCAGTTCTTCTCCATCACCCTGCCCCAGCTGCGCAACACCGTGGTCACCTCCTCGGTGATCATGGTGGTGGGCGCGCTGACCTTCTTCGACACCGTCCTGATCCTCACCAAGGGCGGCCCGGGCACGGACACCAGCATCGTGCCGTTCCTGATGTACAAGAACGGCTTCCAGGCCTTCGACCTCGGCTACGCCAGCGCGGTCGCGGCCCTCCTCGTCGTCGTCGCCACCACCGTCTCGCTGCTGCTGGTGCGGCTGACCGGCTTCAGCGCGATGCGCAGCACCCGGGAGGGGATGTGACCGACGTGCTGCACCAGCGCCCCGGGGCGGACCCTGCGGCGGACGGGGCGGCCCCGCCGCCCCGGCGCCGGCGCGCGGGCCTGCCCCGTCTCCTGAAGGGGAGCGGCCCGCGGCGGCCCAACTACCCGGCCGGGCTCGCCTCCCTCATCTGGCTGGTGATCGTCGGGGCCCCGCTGTATGTGCTGGTGGCCACCACCTTCCGGACCCGCGACGGCTATATCGACGACGGCCCGCTCTCGCTGCCCACCCACCTCACGCTCACCAACTACGACCGGGTCCTCAGCAGCCACTTCTTCACCTATCTGGGCAACACCCTGGTCGTCACCGCCGTCTGCGCCGCCATCGTCATCGTGCTGTCGGTGACCGTCGGCTACGCGATCGTGCGCGCCCGCAGCCGGCTGTCCCAGCGCGTCTTCCAGATGTTTCTGCTCGG
The DNA here is from genome assembly GCF_040302705.1 of Streptomyces sp. NPDC097640. Taxonomy (NCBI): domain Bacteria; kingdom Bacillati; phylum Actinomycetota; class Actinomycetes; order Kitasatosporales; family Streptomycetaceae; genus Streptomyces; species Streptomyces sp. NPDC097640. Next base: position 448,239 of record NZ_JBEOSB010000004.1, on the reverse strand, counting down.
GCTCGCGATCCCGTCCCAGGCGGTGATCATCCCCATCTATCTGGTGATCACCAAGCTCCAGCTGTACGACACCCTGCTGGCGGTGATCCTGCCGACGGCCGCCTTCTCGCTCCCGGTCAGCGTGCTGATCCTGGCGGGCACCATGCGCGACATCGACGAGGAGCTGTACGAGTCGATGGCGCTGGACGGCGCGGGGCCGACCCGGGTGCTGCTGCGGCTGGTGGTGCCGATGTCGCGGGCCGGGATCTCCACGGTCGGCGTGTACTCGGCCCTGCACGCCTGGAACGGCTTCATGTTCCCGCTGATCCTCACCCAGTCCAGGAGCAACCGGGTGCTGACCCTGGGCCTGTACGACTACGTCGGCGAGTTCCGGGTGGACACCCCGGCGCTGCTCACCGCGGTCGTGCTGTCCATCGTCCCGATCTTCGTCGTCTATCTCTTCGCGCGCCGTCAGCTGATCAACGGCCTGATGGGCGTGGGCGGCAAGTGACCGGCCCCGACGGCCCCGAGACCCGACGCGGCTCCGAGACCCGACGCGGCTCCGAGACAGTGCGCAGCCCGGGGCCCCCGCGCAACCCGGAGACACCACGCAGCCCTGAGCCAAGGAGCTTCATGCCTCACCCCTGGCAGAACCCCTCCCTCCCCGCCGAGGAACGCGCCGCCGACCTGCTCTCCCGGATGACCCTGGAGGAGAAGCTCGCCCAGCTCGCCGGCGTCTGGCCGGGCTCCGGGTCCTCGGAAGGCGAGGACGTCGCCCCGCTCCAGCACGAGGTCAACGAGGAGATCGACCTCGACGACCTGCTCCCGCACGGACTCGGCCAGCTGACCCGCCCCTTCGGCACCGCCCCCGTCGATCCGGCCGAGGGCGCCGCCGCCCTCGCCCGCACCCAGGCGCGGATCGCCGCGGGCAACCGCTTCGGGATCCCGGCCGTCGCCCACGAGGAGTGCCTGACCGGGTTCGCCGCCTGGGGCGCGACCGTCTTCCCCACCCCGCTGGCCTGGGGCGCCACCTTCGACCCCGCGCTGGTGGGCCGGGCCGCCGAGCTGATCGGCGCCTCCATGCGCGCGGTGGGCATCCACCAGGGCCTGTCGCCCGTCCTCGACGTGGTGCGCGACCCGCGCTGGGGCCGTACGGAGGAGTCCATCGGCGAGGACCCGTACCTGGTCGGGACCGTCGGCACCGCGTATGTGCGCGGCCTCCAGTCGGCCGGGATCGTCGCCACCCTCAAGCATTTCGCGGGCTACTCCGCCTCCCGCGGCGCCCGCAACCACGCCCCGGTCTCCATCGGCCCGCGCGAGCTCGCGGACGTCATCCTGCCGCCGTTCGAGATGGCCGTACTCGAGGGCGGGGCACGCTCGGTCATGCCCTCCTACAACGACCTCGACGGCGTCCCGTCGGCCGCCAACCGCTGGCTGCTGACGGAACTGCTGCGCGAGCGCTGGGGCTTCACCGGCACCATCGTCTCCGACTACTTCAGCCTCTCCTTCCTGGAGCTGCACCACCGCGTCGCCGACACCCCGGCGCGGGCCGCGGCGCTCGCGCTGGAGGCGGGCCTGGACGTGGAGCTGCCCGCCGTACGCTGCTTCGCGGAGCCGCTGCGCGACGCCGTACAGGCCGGGGACATCGCCGAGGCGCTGGTGGACGGGGCCGTGCTGCGGGTGCTGCGGCAGAAGTGCGAACTGGGGCTGCTGGACCCGTGGTGGTCGGCCACCCCGCCCGCGCTCCCCCAGGTCGTGGACCTGGACCCGCCCGTGATGCGGGAGGTGGCCCGGCAGCTGGCCGAGGAGTCGGTGGTGCTGCTCGCCAACGACCGCGCCGCGCTGCCGCTCGCGCCCGACGCCCGGATCGCGGTCGTCGGCCCGCTCGCCGACGACCCCGCCGCGATGCTCGGCTGCTACACCTTCCCCCGCCATGTCGGCGTCGAATACCCCGAGCTGCCGATGGGCATCGACGTGCCGACGCTGCTCGCCGCGCTGCGCGCCGAGCTCCCCGACGCACGCCTCACCCACGCCGAGGGGTGCGCCCCGCCCGGACCGGGCGCCACCGCGCCCGCCTCGACCGGCGCCTCGGCCGCCGTCGCCGCCGAGAGCCGACTGGCGCGGGCGGCCCGCGCCGCCCGCGACGCGGATGTGTGCGTCGCGGTGCTCGGCGACCGCTCGGGCCTCTTCGGCCGGGGCACCTCGGGCGAGGGCTGCGACGCCGCCGACCTCGAACTGCCCGGCGAGCAGAGCGCCCTGCTCGACACCCTGCTGGCCACCGGCACCCCGGTCGTGCTGGTCCTGCTCACCGGCCGCCCGTACGCGCTCGGCCGCTGGTCGGGCCTGCTCGCGGGCGCCGTCCAGGCGTTCTTCCCCGGCGAGGAGGGCGGCCCGGCCGTCGCCGCGGTCCTCTCCGGCCGGGTCAACCCCTCGGGCCGGCTGCCCGTCAGCGTCCCGTACGCGCCCGGCGGCCAGCCCTGGACGTATCTCCAGCCCCCGCTGGGCCTGCGCGGCGAGGCCAGCAGCGTCGACCCGACCCCGCTGCACCCCTTCGGCCACGGCCTCTCGTACACCACCTTCTCCTGGGAGCGCCCGGAGGCGGACACGGCCACTCTGGCCACCGACGGCGAGACCACGCTGCGCCTCACCGTCCGCAACACGGGCGAGCGCCCCGGCACCGAGGTGGTCCAGCTCTATCTGCACCAGCCCGTGGCCCGCACCGTCCGCTCGGTCGCCCGGCTCATCGGCTACGCCCGCGTCCCGCTCGCGGCCGGCGAGAGCGCCGAGGTCCACTTCACCTTCCACGCCGACCTGGCCTCCTACCCCGGCGCCCCCGACGGGGGCCGGATCGTCGAACCCGGCCCCCTGGAGCTGTGCCTGGCCGCCTCCAGCGCCGACGCCGACGTACGGCACACGGTGCCGCTGACGCTGACCGGGCCGGAGCGCACGGTGGACCACCGGCGGCGGCTGGTGTGCGCGGCGGAGGTGAAGTGACGGGCGCTCAGATACGAATCAGCGCAGCTTGCTGAAGAACACCCGGACGTCGTCGATGAGCAGGTCGGGGGCCTCCATCGCGGCGAAGTGGCCGCCGCGGTCGAACTCGGACCAGTGCACGATGGTGTGCTCGAGCTCGAGGGTGCTCCGGATCGACACGTCCATGGGGAACACCGCGACCCCGGTCGGCACCGTGGAACGCTCACTCGCGCCCCAGGCTCCGGCATGGGCGGTCTCGTAGTAGCAGTTGGCCGAGGACCCGGCGGTGCCGGTCAGCCAGTACAGCATCACGTTGGTGAGCAGCAGGTCCCGGTCCACCGCGTCCTCGGGCAGTTCGGCGGCCGGATCGGTCCACTCCTTGAACTTCTCCACGATCCAGGCCAGCTGTCCGACCGGGGAGTCGTGCAGCCCGTGCGCCAGGGTCTGCGGCCGGGTGATCTGGATCATCGCGTAGCCGGACTGCTCGGTCTTCATGTACGCCAGGTTCTTCAGCCGCACCTGCTCGGCCTCGCTCAGCTCCCCCGCCTTGTCCGGGTCGACCTCGGTGAACCCGGAGAGCCCGTTCGCGTGCACGCCGACGACCTTGTCGGGGTTCTGGCGGCCGAGCCCCGGGGAGATGACCGCGCCGGTGTCGCCGCCCTGCGCGCCGTAGCGGTCGTAGCCAAGCCGGCTCATGAGCTCGGCGAACGCCCTGGTCACCCGGCTGGTGTCCCAGCCGGCCTCGCCGGTCGGCCCGGAGAACCCGCTGCCGGGGATCGACGGGATCACCAGGTGGAACGCGTCCGCCGGGTCGCCGCCGTGTGCCCTGGGGTCGGTCAGCGGGCCGATGACGCTCAGGAACTCCACGATCGAGCCGGGCCAGCCGTGGATCAGGATCAGCGGCAGGGCGTCCCGCTCGGGCGAGCGGACATGCATGAAGTGGATGTTCTGCCCGTCGATCTCGGTGGTGAACTGGGGGTACTTGTTCAGCTCCCGCTCGTAGAGGCGCCAGTCGTAGCCATCGCGCCAGTACTCGGCCAGACCCTTGAGGTAGCTCGCCGGCACCCCGCGGCTCCAGCCGACGTCGGGCAGGTCCTTGGTCCACCGGGTCCTGGCCAGCCGGTCCCGCAGATCGTCCAGGTCGGCCTGGGGAATGTCGATGGTGAAGGGCCTGATCTCGCTGTTGTTCTCCATGCCGATAACTCTAGGAGCCGGTTAGGTCAGGTTCGGTCCTAGGCGTTTGGCAGACTTCGGACCATGTGGGAAACCTCAGCACGACTGCTGCGACTGCTCTCGCTCCTCCAGACCCGGCGCGACTGGTCCGGAGCCGAACTGGCCGAGCGACTGGAGATCACTCCGCGCACGGTGCGCCGCGATATCGACCGGCTGCGCGGCCTCGGCTACCCCGTGCTGGCCACCGCGGGCACCGCCGGCTACCGGCTGGGCGCCGGCGCGGACGTGCCGCCGCTGCTGCTCGACGACGACGAGGCCGTCGCGGTCGCGATGGGCCTGCGCACGGCCGCCGGCGGTTCGATCACCGGCATCGAGGAGACGTCCGTGCGGGCCCTGGCCAAGCTCGAACAGATCCTGCCGTCCCGGCTGCGCCACCGGGTCAACGCCCTCCAGTCGGTGACGGTGCCGATGGCCAACAGCGGCCCCACCGCCGACCCGGACACCCTCACCGCCATCGCCGCCGCCTGCCGCGACTCGCTGCGGCTGCGCTTCGACTACCGCTCCCACGACGGAACCAGCGGCATCCGCACGACCGAGCCGCACCGGCTGGTGCACACGGGCCGGCGCTGGTACCTCATCGGCTGGGACGTCGACCGTGAGGACTGGCGCACCTACCGTGTGGACCGCCTCGCCCCCCGCACGCCCACCGGCCCCCGGTTCACCCCGCGCACCCCGCCGGACCCCGATCTCAGCGGCTACACCTCACGGGCGATCTCCACATCGGCCTACCGCTACCAGGCCCGGTTCACCCTGCACGTCAGCGCCGAGACCGCGGGGGAGCGCATCGCCCCCACCACCGGAGCGCTGGAGCCGATCGACGAGCACAGCTGCACCCTGCGGACCGGGTCCAACTCGCTGGACGAGTTGGCCATCTACGTGACGACCATGGGGTTCGACTTCACGGTGCACGAACCCCCGGAGCTCGTCGAACACGTCAGAACGCTGGCAGCCCGGCTGGCCGCCGCGACGGATTAAACGGATAAGCGCGGGCTACGCGGAGGGACCGGCTCCATCCTCGACCAGCGCCCAGGCGTGGGCGAACAGCTCGGGCAGGGTGCGGGTGGGCAGCGGAAGCGGGTTCTCCAGACGCCCGTTGTAGGAGCGCTCCACCCCGATCAGGTCCGCCTTCCAGGCCTCCATGGGCTGGTAGGGCTTCTTGGCGTGGATCCACTCGCCCGGCAGGAAGATCTGACGGCCCGCCCGGGGGCGCTTGTCCTCCACGACCAGGCCGCGCTCGACCAGCACGGCGGCGGCCTTCTGGTGTTGTGCGGTCTTCCACCCGTTCCACGCGCGGACGTTGCGGTCGGTCGGCGCGGGCAGGGTCAGCAGCTGGAGGTAGAGCGCCGCCGCGTCCTCGTCGACGCCGAGTTTGCCCGCGACCTGAGCCAGCACGTCGGGCGCGGAGGCCGCCGGGTTCGTCTCGTACGCGCCGACCGGCAGCGCGGCGCTCTCGATCCGGTCCACGATGCGCGCGCAGTCGGGGCCGCGCAGCCACTCGACGAACCCCAGCTCAGGGTCGTAGCGGGAGTCCGCCCTGGCCCCCAACAGCGCCCGGGAGCGCTCGTCGTCGCCGTAGAACGCCGGGCGGAAGTACAGGCGGGTCCGGGACAGATACCCCCTGCGGTCCACTGTGCCGTCCACGACCACCGTGAGCCCGTCGTCGATGGACGCGACGTCCAGCCGATCCGGCCCGGCATACGGCTGGTACCCGAATCGCTCGTGCAACTCGGCGACCGAGGCCCCCACCTTGCGGTCGAGCGTGCCGGCGTCCAGCAGCAGCCCCGGGTGGTTCAACCGCTCCTGAACCACGCGCACCAGGCCGGGCGCCCCCTCGCGGACGAGGTCACCGGCGGGGAGCTCGGCGTAGACCCAGAACAGGTTGGGGACGATGGACAGCAGGCGGTCCTCGAACCTCGCGACATCCCACCGGGCGTTGGCGTCGCTGACCATCGGGCCGTGTTCGGTGTTCTTGATCCACGTGTCGACGGGGGCGCTGAGCCCAGGCTCGGCGGTGGGGTTGGTGAACGCCGCGCAGAAGTCGGCCGCTGACAGGCGCAGCATCTGCAACTCGACGACCGCGTTGTGCGTACGCTCCGGCACCACGGTCCGCCGGCCGTACCGCTCCCGCCACGCCTCCGCGGTCCGCTCCGCCATCTCGCGCATCCCCTGGGGCTCCCACAGCTCGGCAGGGTCCTCGGGCAGCACGTCCGCCAGCAGCTCAAGGCGGTCCAGCGAGGTCAGCCGGGCGTGTTCGGATGCGCCGTCCTCGGCCTCGGCCACCTTGAGCCGCAGAATCTCCCGCTCCGAGTTCTCCAGGAACGGGATACGGCCCCTGACGTGCATCCCCGCCAGCACGAGGGACGCCGCCGCCCGTCCCATTCCCGTGCCTTCCCTCAGCGCGGCCACCGCCTGGGGGTCCCACGGCACCGGCCCGCGCTCCCGGACGAGGCCCACCAGCCGACGCAACTGCTCGGCGCTGCCCCATCCCCCGCGCGGGGCGTCGGTCACCTCCTCGATGACCCCCAGGCTCGGCGCGTCCGCGTCGCCTGTACGCAGATCGACGAATTTACGGAGCCTGTCACGGTTCCAGCCGACCGCGACGGCCGCCCCTCGCTCGTCCCGGACCGCTATCGGGTCGCCGTCAGCGATCCGCACCAGACCGGTGCGAAACCGGGCCTCCGGATCGCAGAACGGGCCGTCCGCCCAGACCTCCAGCAGCGCGAGCAGACGCCGACGGCGCTCCTCGCGGGTGGACGGCGCGGCGGCGCGCAGCGCCACGGTGCCGATGCGCCCGATGAACCGCGCCCAGGATCCTTCCCCGGCCCGTCCCAGGCCGCCGTCCGGGGTGGGCGGATCCCATGTGCCCGCCATATAGCGACCGTGCCGCTCGATACCGGCCAGCGCGCCTTTGTCCGTCCAATACCCCGAACCGTTGACGAGCCCGTCCAATGCGGCCCCGACGTGGTAATCGTCCAGGGACGTCACGTCGGCGCGATCCGTCACCAGCCCGCCTGCTGTCGTCTCCATGGAGAAATCTTGACGCATGCCTACGACAACAGACTGGGCGCCCGGTTACAGCCCGAAGAGCCGGGCGGCGTTGTCGTGGCAGACCGCGCGCAGCCAGTCGGTGCCGAGGCCGAGGTCCCGCAGGACGCGCAGGGCGTCCGCGTACGGATACGGGATGTTCGGAAAGTCGGTGCCCAGCAGGACCTTCTCCCCCAGGGCGGTGAGCCGGGGCAACTCGGCGCGCGGGAAGGGCATATCGGCCTCGACAAAGGGCGTGAAGGACATGGTCGTGTCGAGCATGACGTGCTCGTACCGCTCGGCCAGGTCCAGGAACTCCACGTACTCCGGCCCGCCGAGATGCGCGACCACCAGCCGCAGCGCGGGATGGCGGGCGAGGACGGCGCCGATCGGGCCGGGCCCGGTGTGCCGGCCGGGGATGGGCCCGGAGCCGCAGTGCGTGACCACGGGGACGCCGCGCTCGGCGAGCAGCGCCCACACCTCGTCCAGCAGCGGGTCGTTGGGGTCGAAGCCCCCGACCTGGAGATGGCACTTGAAGACGCGCGCGCCCTGGTCGAGTGCGCGGCGCACATCGTCGAGGGCGCAGGGCTCGGCGTAGAAGGTCGCGGTGTGCAGGCAGTCGGGGGTGCGGGCGGCGAAGTCGGCGGCCCAGTCGTTGAGCCAGCGGGCCATGGCGGGCTTGTGCGGGTAGAGCATCGCGGTGAAGGCGCGCACCCCGAACCCGCGCAGCACATCGAGGCGCTCCTGCTCCTCCTGCCGGTACGCGATCGGCCAGACCTTCCCCACGAGGGGGCCTGCCGAGTCGAAGTACGCCCAGACCTTGTCCAGGACGCGCTGCGGCATGAAGTGGGTGTGGACGTCGATGAGGTGGTCGAGCCCCACGTCGGCGCGGAAGGCGGCGACGTCGGCGCGCTCGGCGGTCATGGGAAGCGGGTCGGCCATGAACGGCAGCGTAATCGGCGGCGGATCTCCCGCTCCTACGGGGTGAGGTGGCGGGCGAGGACCGCGAGGGCGTCGGTCACCTCGCGCAGCCGCTGAGGGTCGTCGGCGCCGAGGGCGGTGGCGAGGGCCGCGTCGATGGTCGTGGCGCGCACCTGCGCGACGCGGGCGGAGGGCTCGGCGGCGGGGCTGATGAGCGCGCGGCGGCGGTCGGCGGGGTCGGGGGCGGTGGTGATGGACCCCGCCTCCTTCAGGCGGGCGACGGCGGTGGAGATCTGGCTCTGCGGCAGTCCGGTGCGGGCCGCGATATCGCCCACGGTGGTGCCGGGGTGCGCGGCGATGTCGCTGGCGGCGATCAGTACGAGGCGTGTGCTGCCCGCGTGGCGTTCGGCCCCGCCGGGGGGTTCTGGCATGGCGTCCTCGCCGATCTTCATGAGCGTGCGGCCGAGGAGGAAGAGTTCGACTCCGTTCACACCCCGAGGGTACATCGAATTCGATACATCCACCTTGATGCATCCATCTTGATGCATCGAATTCGATGGATTAACGTGATGCCCGGCACCCACGCCACCGACCCGTTGGCCACCGACCCACGAGGGGGATCCCATGACGCACGGCAACACCCGCACCGGCACCATCGACGCACCCGGCGCCACCCTCCACTACCAGGTACGCGGGACCGGCCCCGCGCTGCTGATCGGCCAGAGCGGCGAGGGGGACGCCGACCGCAGCGTCGACCTCGCCGCGCGCCTCGCCGACACGTACACCGTGGTCACCTACGACCGGCGGGGCCTGTCGCGCAGCCGACTCCACGACCCGTCGCGCGGGACGACGCTCGCCGAGCACGCGGACGACGCGGCGCGGGTGCTCGCGGCGGTGACACCCGAGCCGGCCGCGATGCTCGGATGCAGCCTCGGCGCCGTCATCGGCCTGCACCTCGCGGCGCGCCACCCGGGCCTGATCCACACCCTGATCGCCCACGAGCCCGTCGCGCCCCGGCTGCTGCCCGCTGCCGAACGGACCCATCACGAGCACGAACTCGCCCACCTTCAGCGGCTCTACATACGCGACGGCCTCGCCGCCGCCCTCCCCGAGATCGCCCGCGTCCTCGGCATCGACACCAGCGGCCGCGACTCCGAACCCGGCCTGACCCCGCAGCCCATCGACGACCTGCGCCGCGCCAACTTCGACTACTTCATCCGCCACGACTTCACGGCGGTCCTCGCCGACACGCTCGACCTCGCCACCCTCACCGACACCCCCACCCGCATCGTCCCCGCCGTCGGCCGCGCCACCCCCGAGGGCGCCTTCGACCGCCGCTGCGCCTACGCCCTGGCGGACGCGCTCGGCACGGAGGTGGTGCAGCTGCCCGGCGGCCACAACGGCAACACCAGCCACCCGTCCGGCTACGCGGCCCGTCTGCGCGACCTGCTCCCCGTTCCTGCTCACACAGCTCAGCCATGACCGATTCGTTCAAGACCACATCGGCAGCGGTTCCGTACCGTCGGGGCCATGGAGAACATCGCCTCGGAATCGCGCCACATCAGCACCCGTATCGACCGCCCCGCCAAGGCCGTCTACGACTACGCGTCGAACCCCTCCAACCTGCCCCGGTGGGCGCACGGGCTGGGGAAGTCCATCGCCGAGATCGACGGTCAGTGGATCGCCGACTCCTCGCCCCTGGGGCGGGTCGTGGTCGCCTTCGCGCCCGAGAACGAGTTCGGCGTCCTCGATCACGATGTCACGCTGCCGTCGGGCGAGACCGTCTACAACCCGGTCCGCGTGATCGCTGACGGCAGCGGCTCCGAGGTGGTGTTCACCCTCCGCCGACAGCCGGACATGAACGACGAGGACTTCCAGCGCGACACGGATGCGGTGACCCGCGACCTCGCCACGCTCAAGCGGGTGATGGAGAAGGAGCCGCCTCAGCCGCGCGGGCGCGCGGATCGCGCTGGGGCTTGAGGAGTCTGCTCGACGAGGACCGTGGTGGCGCGCTCCAGGAGTTCGCAGAGCGTGGCGTGCTCGTCCGGGGTGAACGCGTCGGAGAGTGCGCGTTCGAGCACGATCACCTCCTGGTAGGCACGTTCGAGTACCTGGTGACCTTGGTCGGTCAGTGAGGCGAGCAGGACTTTGGCGTGCACGGGTGAGGGCTGACGGGTGATGAGCTGCTTGTTCTGGAGGCCGGTCAGGACGGCAGCCATGGTCTGCTGGGTGACTCCGCAGGCGCGGGCGAGCTGTGCGCCGGACATGCCCTCATCCCGCGACAGCGCGAGCAGCACGGTGTACTGCGTCATGGTGAGGCCGTAGCCGCGCAGGACCGCCTCGTGGTGGGCCATCAGGGCCTGCTCGGTGCGGCGGATGCGGGTGCACAGATACTCCTCGGCCGGGATCCCGGTCACGTTTTCCTTCACCTGTCAGCCTCCTTAGTTGACTCAGGTAGCTGATACTCGTTAGCGTCCCTGCGTATCAGGATACTGATACGACTCAGGGAGCAGTGACCATGAAGGCTGTCGTCCTCGACACCGACGACCAGTTCCGCCTCACCGACATCGACGAGCCCACCCCCGGCGCCGGCGAGGTGGCGATCAGCGTCCAGTACGCCGGGATCCAGTGGGGCGACGTGCTGGTCCACCAAGGTCACTTCCCCGTACCCCGGCCCTTCGTGCCCGGCTTCGAGGCGGCCGGGCGCATCATCGCGGTCGGCGAGGGCGTCGACGAGAACCGCATCGGCCGGCAGGTGACCGCACTGACCAGTGCCGGCGCCTACGCCGAGGTGGTGGTGGCATCCGCCGCGCTCACCTTCGACGCCACCGACGTGGACCCGAGGATCGCGGCGGGGTTCGGCTGGGCGACCCCCACCGCCTACGACCTGATCAACACCGTCACCCGGGTGCGCCCGGGCGAGAGCGTCCTCATCCACGCGGCAGCCGGCGGCGTGGGCAGCCTGGCCGCCCAGTTCGCCCGCGCCGCCGGTGCCGGTCGGATCGTCGGCGTCAGCAATGCCGATCGGGCCGCCTACGCCGCCCAGTTCGGCTACGACCTGCTGATTCCGCGCGCCGAGTTCATGGAGGCCCCCACCGAGGAGTTGTTCGATGTGATCCTGGATCCGATCGGCGGACCGGTGCGCCTGGCCAATCTGAAGCGCCTTGCGCCGCACGGCCGCCTGGCGATCTACGGCAACATCGCCACGTTCGAGCCCGTCGAACTCGATGCCAACGACCTGCTGATGAACGGCAAATCCGCACTGACCTACAACAGCAACCTGCTCAGCCAGACCCACCCCGACCGCCTGGCCGAGAGCGCCCACAAGGCACTGCGCTTGGTGGCCGCCGGACAGATCCGCCCGGACATCACGGCGGAGTACGAGCTGACCGATCTCGGCAAGGCCATTCAGGACCTGGCCGACGGCCGCACACGCGGCAAGAGCATCGTCCGCATCGCTGCCTGAACCAGTTCTTGGCAGCCGGCCGCTCAGCCGACATGAGCGGCGATGACCCGAGCGCACTCCAGGGGCTCGGTGTGCGTGGTGTCCACCTCCAGGTCGTAACTCACGCCCCGGTGCACAACATCCGCCTGCGACTCGGCCATCCCCGCCGCCCGATCCCCCCGGGCGGCCTCACGCGCCGCGGCGACCTTGGGCTCACACCTGACCCCGACCCACAGCACACCGAGACCCCGCAGCGCCTTCACCCACCGCTGCTGGGACTCCGCCTGCCCCAGGAACACCTCGTCGACGATGACCCGGGCCCCGGCCCGGGCCATCGCGGCGATCCCCTCGATCCACGCGGCCTCCAGCGCCCTGAACTCCGACCCGACGCTCACCCCGCCATCCGGAGCGAACTCGATCCCGGATGCCGCGCCCGTCATGGACGCGGGCATCGCCTCGATCAGCGTGTCGACGCTGAAGGTCAGCCATGGATCCGGCAGGACCGCTTGAAGAGCTCTGGCGAGGCTGGACTTCCCCGAGCTGGATCCGCCATTGAGCACGATCACCTGCGTAGTCATTGCGCCAGGTTAAACGGCCTAACGGTCGCGCTCGCCATCCCTGACGGCATCCACGAACGCCTGCCAGGCCGACGCCTCGAAGAGCAGGGCGCCGCGCGCGCGGTCCTTGGTGTCGCGGACGGCTTGGCGTCCGGTGGGGAGGATGCCGCGTTCGACGCAGTTGTTGTCACTGCCGCTGTAGCTGCTCGTGTGCCACGTCGCGCTGTCGAGCTCGGATATCAAGGTTTACGTCCTAGAGGAGATCTCGGATGTACTGCTGCGAAGCGGCGGGAGACAGCGCAGCGGCTGTCAGCTCGTCCCAGGCAGTGGAATAGCGCAGCACGTCCTGCCGCTGTTCGAGCAAGCTACCACCCGTGATGTGCTCCAACCAGACGATGTCAGCCGGGGGTTCACCCCGCTGGCGGAAGATGGTGAACGGCGGCAACTGATCCTGCGGTAGGGCCGCGTCGAGCGGCAGGATCTGCACCTTGACGTTGGGCCGTTCCGCCACCTGCTGAAGGTGTTCGAGCTGCCCGCGCACCACGTCCGGTGCGCCGCCGATCCGGTGCAGGGCTGGGACGTCGATGACGGCCCGCAGGCAGAAGTCGCCCTGCTTGTCCAGTAGTTCCTTGCGCTTCACGCGCGTCTTCACCAGGAGTTCCACGCGCTCGGACGGGTGCACGGAAAACGTCTGCCGCATGTACGCCTCGGTCTGGAGCAGTCCGGGGATGACCACGGACTCGTACGTGCGCACCACCTCGGAGTCGGCTTCGAGCGTGAGGCAGTCCTTCAGGGTGTCGCGGAGCATCGGACCTTGGTTGCTCCACCAATCGACCTTGTGGATCTCCTTCGCCAACCGCCTGAGGCTCGCGCACTGGCGCTCGTCCTCGACCCCGTACAGCTTGAACAGCACCGTCAGGTCCAGCGGGCGAATGCCTCGCTTGCCGTTCTCGATCTGGCTGATCTTCGGATGCCCGCACTCCAGCGCATCGGCGGCGTCCTGAACCCTCAGCCCTGCCTCAACGCGCAGTCGACGCAGCTCACTTCCAAGCCGACGACTGCGCATGGTGGGCATATCGCTCTGCGTCATGGGCGCATGCTGTCGCCCGGCCGGGAGCGGTCACAAGCGCCGAACACAACATGTACCCGATGGAGTGAATCCAGTCTGCACCGTTTGCCTGAGTGACATTGTTCGGTCCACGATCGGCCACATATCACCGACCGTCACCGAAAGGCCGTGCCCGCCATGGCAGTTGAAGAGGTCCCCCAGCGCTACGAACAGCACCTGCACGCCGCCCCCGAAATACTGATCTGCATTCGCCGCATCATCGGCGCCCATCTGCGGCTCTGGGGACGAGACGACCTCATCGACGCCGTGGCGCTCTGCGCCACCGAAGTGCTCGCGAACGTGCACAAGCACACCGACTCCGGCGAGTGCCACCTCCGCCTCCAGAACACCCTGGACGGCGTCCGCACCACGGTCAGCGACACCGAACCCACGCTCCCCACCGTCCGCGAGCCGGACTGGTGCGCCGAGAGCGGGCGCGGCATGTTCATCCTCAGCAGCACCGCCCACCGCTGGGGCGCCGCGCCCACGCCCACCGGCAAGGAGGTGTGGTTCGAGTGCCGGTCCGCACCGCTCGCGCCTTCGCCGACCTCGCGCCTGGTGACAGGTCGCGACCAGGTGGGCGGTTAAGACGTCATCTCAATTGGATCGCCGGTCTGTCGGTCGTGGTGGCGATCGTGGTGCGGCTGGTGCCGGATGCGTTGGGGGAACTGTTCCAGCGGGTGGTGCCCGAGGTGCCTTCGCGACCACAGGGCGGTGGTCTGCGTCGACATGGCGATTGGGAGGTGCTGGCTTTGCAACCGCAGACTGTGGTGTCAGCGGCCAGCTCGGCCCCACGTACGGCCAGTTGTGATGTCACTCTTGGTTACGTCCCGGGCTCGACGTCTGACCCGACCGGTCACATGCGGATGAACGTGACCGGTTGTCGGGCCACGTCAGTGCCAGGCACAGGCGATCAACTGTCCGCGGAGTGGGCGTCGGCAAGGGCCTCGCCGAAGAGCCGTCCGGCGAGTTCCAGGCAGCGCATCCGGGCAGGAGAGAAGTCGTAGGGCATCTTGGTGATCGCTGCGGCGGCACTCATCTCTGTGCCCTCCTCCCCTTTCAGGTCGGCGTCGTAGATCTCGAAGATCTTCTCCTCGGCCGCGTCGAGACCAGCTGCCTCGATGGCCTGATTCAGGGCCATTTGGTGAGCGCATCGCTGTACGGCGAGCTCTTCGACGCGCGGGTCGTCGGGTTCGACGCCGTCGTCGAGAGCGGCCTCGGCCGCCTCAAGACGGTCCTCCTCGGCCCGCAGGTCGGGGTGGGTGGCCAGCACGATGAACGTGCCGGCCTGGATGGCGGCGCCCAGCGGCCCGAAGATCCGTTCCGTGACGAGCAGGGCGTCCAGATCGGAGGGGCGCAACGCTCCCGGGGGCAGGTGGCTGAGCCGGTCCGTGACCAGTTCGGAGAGCAGCCCCAGCGGGCTGCCCACCGCCTGCAGGCGCTGGACAGCCGCGCGCCGATGTTTGATGGCGGCCTCCTGCGCCGCCAGGGTTTCCTCCAGCCTGCTCAGGACCGACTCGATATCCGGGGCGTGGTCCAGGGCTTCGTCTCCAGCTTCGCCGAAGGCGGCCCGCATGTCGTCCAGGCTGATACCGGCATCAGCCATCTTGCGGATCCACAGCAGGCGGGTCATGTCGTCATAGCCGTAGCGGCGGCGGCCGTCCCCACCGCGCTCGGGTTCCGGCAGCAGACCGATCTCGTGGTAGTGGCGGATGGCGCGTGGAGTGATCCCGGCGAACGCAGCGGCATCACCGATCTTGACCTGCCGGGGAGGCGTGAGGGAGGGGTACATCGCAGACAGAGCCTTTCGTACGTGATGCCCCGACCCCACCACATGCCGCTACGGCATGTGCAACAACCCCATCCAGGTGCCACCGGAGCCAGGCCCTGGCTGCCGACGGGACCGATCAAGAACGACGAACCATCCGGGAACGCAGAGTGACCACCGGCGGCCAGATCGCTCCCCGCCAAGTGGCCGCCGCTGGGGAATTCCCACGGTTCTGATCCACTTCTTGTGGTCCGGTAACGGCGAGTGACGGTGCTCAGTCCGCGAGGAGGACTTGGCGTCGCAGGAGGTCGAATCCAGCCCGGCCGTATCCGTCCCTATTTGGTGAGTCTGCGGTAGCAGATGAGAGTGCAGGCGATGCTGGTGAAGGCCAGGAAATGGTCGGCTTTGCGTTCGTAGCGGCGGTGCAGGCGTCGGCATCCGGCGAGCCAGGACATGGTGCGTTCGATGGTCCAACGGTGGCGGCCGAGCCGTTGCGAAGTCTCGATGCCTCTGCGGGCGATGCGGTGCCGGATGCCTCGGCCGGATAACCATCGTCGCAGGTGGTTGTAGTCATAGCCCTTGTCGGCGTGGAGCTTGTGGGGCCTGCGCCGCCGGGGTCCCCGGCGGGATCGGATCGGCGGAATGCCCTGCACCAGCAGGATCAGTGCCTGACTGTCGTGCGTGTTGGCGCCCGAGATGCCGATGGACAGCGGCAGTCCCGTTCGCTCCGTGATCAAGTGGATCTTTGACCCGTACTTACCCCGGTCTACAGGATTCGGACCTGTCAGCTCCCCTTTTTCAGGGCCCGCATGTTCACCGAGTCGATCGCGCACCGCGACCAGTCCAGCTCGCCGCGGGATCCGAGTTCATCCAGCACCAGGCGGTGGAGTTTGGCCCACACCCGGGCTTTCGACCACTCGGTGAAACGCCGGTGAGCCGTCGCGCCGGACGGCCCGAACGACGCGGTCGGCACCTGCTGCCACGTGCAGCCCGAGGTCGCCACGAAGACGATCGCGGCCAGCACCTCCCGGTCGCCGTGCCGACGCCGGCCCCCACCCTGAGGCCGCGACGGCGCCTCCGGCACCACCCGCTGGAACAGCTCCCACAACTCATCCGGCACCAGCCGCTCAACAATCCTCGCCACGACTGGCAGCTTACCCAGCCAAATGAGATGACGTCTAAAGGCCCGATGGCTCATTGGATCAGGTCGGTGTGCGGATGCTCGGGAGAGGTCGGGCAGACGTAGATCTGCATGTTGTCGGTGCTGCCGACTTCGACCTTGGTCGGCCACGAGGGGCTCTGGCCACAGCAATGACCGACGGCGTTGGCGGCGGCCTGGTCTTCGTAAGGTGCCCAGCTGCGTCCCTCGTCGCCGTCCCATTCGCGGGAGGCGATGGTCAGCAGCGGGACCATCTGCACATCACAGACAGTGCAGTATCGGGGGTAGGGGTCGGTGCGGCCCCATGGAGGCCAGCCGCCGACCTTCCATCCGGGCGCGTCTGCCAGATGGATGTCATAGAAGTTCCGCGGATAGTCCGCGTAGGAGCTGTCCACGTCGGCGCCGGCTGCCTGCCATCTGCTCCAGTCCTCCACCATCAGCCGCATCTGCGGGCTCAGATCGAGGCTGTCGGGGTACTCGGTGATCGCTTCCGGTGCCAGCACGCACGGCTCCGGCACATAGCCCTCGTAGTTCACCTCGTACGGCTCGGGCGGTGTGGCGAGGATGTCGACGACCGCGGCGGCGGACCGCCAGAACAGTGCGGTCGACGGCTTGTAATCCGGATCGTGGTCGTAGGGGCACCAGAGAACCTGGAGCAGATCGGCCTGTCCGGGCGGCCGCAGCAGGGGTACGTCGCGTAGATACAGCTGGGCCACGGGCACCATGGGGACCGGGCAGTCCGCGGGCAACGGAGGGCCGGCGTCGAGCCGCTCCGCGAGCATCGCGGCGTTCCGCTCCTTGATCGCCTCCTCCTCGGGCGTTATCCCAGGACCACCATGATCGCCGTGCCGCCGGGCCCGCATGCGCCTCATGAGCCGCACGTCGGCCGGCGACTCGCGGAACCCACTGTCACTGTGCAGATGCGAGGCTTCGCAGTGCGGCCACGGCTCCTCAGCCGGCCACAGCAACGGCCCCCCGACCGAGCTCTCCCCGACCAATGGCGACCCGGGCCGAGGGTGCAGCCGAATCGCAGGACGCGCCAACGGCGCCAGCTCGGGAAAGACCGCGGTCACGTCCACAGGCCGCGGCGGAGTAGTACGCACGAAAACCATGCCGGTGATCCTGTCACCAGCCGCTGACAACCCCTGGTCGCCTCAACCGGCTTTGGTGACAGGCGACCAGCTGTCGCTGCACTGCCTGGGCGTCGATCAGATATTTCATCTCGTAGAAACGCCCGTCACGAACCTTGCGGAAAGCGCACTCGGCATACTCGACCATCAGACCGATGGGTCCCAGACGCGTACGACGCCGCCTCGGCCCGCCGTCAGCACCACGTGGCGGCCGTCCATCGGCGTGATCGCCACCGTCCACACCTCGCCCTCATCTCCGACCAGCGGCGCCCCGATCTGCCGCCCCTCGGCGAGATCCCAGACCCGGGCGGTCCCGTCGTCGCTGCCGGTCGCCGCGAGCGTACGGGCTCCGACCACAGCGGCGGCCACGGCGGACACGCGCCCCGTGTGACCTGTGAGGAAGTGGCCGACCGGCTCGCCGCCCACCGCGTCCCAGATCCGCAGCTCACCGGAATCGGTCACCGCGAGCACCACGGGGCGGCCATCGACCTCGGACAGGGCAACCGCGTGGACCAGTCCGTCGGCCGACCACTTGTGGAGCAGCTCCTCCGACTCGAGGTCCGACAGCAGGACTTCGGTGTCGCCGCCCGACACCACGACCGGACGCCCACGAGCCTGCCCCACCACGAGACCGCTCATATCGTCGGAGTGGCCGGGCAGCAGCTCCCGCGGCTCCTGCTCCTCCGCGTCCTCGTCATCCGTCGGCCCCCACGCCTCGATCTCGGGATCCGACGGGTCCCACACCCACACCTCGGGAGCGGCCGCACCGGCCACGAGGGTGATCCGCCCGCCCTCCGACGTCATGGCCAGGGCGTGAACGCAGCTGCGAAACTCCGGCGGGGCATTCAGCAGCTCGCCGCTCATCGCATCCCACAGACCGGGCCCCTGGTGCTGCCCGCCCGCGGCGAACAGCACCCGCCCGTCGACAACGGTCACATCTACATGCTGAAAGTCCGGATATACGGGAATTCCGTATGACCCGTTATCGAAATCGGCCAGCGGCCGCTCCGCCCACTCGCCCCCGAGCGGGTCCCATGTCCACACGTCGTCGCGACTGACACACACCACCAATGGCCGTCCATTCACCTCGGCCACAGCTAAGCCGTCGATGTTTCCTTCGGACGGAATCATGCTGCTCTTGATCAACCGACTGTCAGTCATGTCGGCGATCCTACGTAGAGTGCCCCGCATGCCGCCCAAGAGCTTTTACGAGTTGGTCTTCAGCGTGTCCCCGGGGGGTGCCCGCAAGGACACCCACTACATCGTCGGCAGCCGCGACGAGGTCGAGAGCGCTCTGAATTCCGAGCTTTCCGACAGCCTCAATGTGTACCTGCTGTGCTGGTGCGGCGCGAAATTGGCGCTGAACGTCTACGAGCAGGGCGAATGCGTCCGCTCGATCGACCTCCACCCATACATCACCGTCTCAGCCGACGGATATCCGGACATCACCTTCCTTGAATCGGGCAAGCCAGTCGGCTATGAAGTCGGCGCGGACGACCCGTACCAGGTGGAAACGGCGCTTTCCGACGGAATGTTCTCCGGAGAGCTCGACGACGCGATCGAGGTCACCGTCGATTGGGTGAGCGTCGAGGTCCCCCCGCTGGCCGGCGAGATAGCAGAGGACGGCGACTATGTGAAGCTCGCCGATCACCCCGTCGACGACGGCTACGAGGATGACGTGGATTTCGATGAGGACGACTTCGACGAGGACGAGCTGGAGGACGAGTTCATCGAGCGAGGCTATGTCCCTTACGGATTCACCGACTTCGAGCAGTGAGACCGCCGCGTCGCGACCCGGCGTCGGCGGCGCGGTGCCGTAGGCCACCCGGTCTCCACCTCGCACCTTCGCGGAGTCGCGCCTAGGCTGTCGCCGGAGGCGATGGCTACCAGTTGGTAGCGCAGACGGCGACAGACCGCGAAGGAGCGCGTGATGAAGGGCTGGACCGCGAGCGACATCCCCGACCAGACCGGCCGCACCGCCGTGGTGACCGGCGCCAACAGCGGCATCGGCTTTATCACCGCCCGCGAGCTCGCCCGCCACGGTGCCCAGGTGGTGCTGGCCTGCCGCAGCGAGGCGCGCGGCGCCGAGGCCGTCGAGCGGATCCGGGCGCAGGCGCCGGGCGCGAATGTGCGGGTCGCGCCGCTGGACCTGGCGGACCTGAAGTCCGTACGGGCCTTCGCGGCCGGGCACAAGGGCGACCGGCTCGATCTGCTGATCAACAACGCGGGTGTGATGGCCCTCCCGTACCGCAGAACCGCCGACGGCTTCGAGATGCAGTTCGGCGTCAATCACCTGGGGCACTTCGCCCTGACCGGACTGCTGCTGCCGAAGCTGCTGGAGGCGGGCCCGGGGGCGCGGGTGGTCAGCGTCTCCAGCTTTATGCACATGCTGGGGACGGTCGATCCGCGCGATCTGAACATGGAGCGCAAATACGGGCGTTGGAGCGCCTACGCCCGCTCCAAGAGCGCCAATCTCCTCTTCATCCACGAGCTGTCCCGCCGCCTGCGCGCGACCGGTGCCCGGCTCACCGCCGCCGCGGCCCACCCCGGCTACGCCTCGACCAACCTCCAGACCGCCGCCCCCAAGATGGAGGGGCGCCGCGGCACCCAGCGCTTCATGGAAATCGGCAACCGCTTCTTCGGCCAGTCCCCCGACAACGGCGCCCTCCCCACCCTCTACGCCGCCACCGCCCCCGGCGTACGCCCGGACGACTTCTTCGGCCCGCCCTACGGAATGTGGCGCGGCTCCCCCACCCGCTCGGCCCGTGCGAAATGGACGCGGGACGACAAGGCGGGGCGGGGGCTGTGGGCGGCGTCCGAGCGGCTCACGGGTGTGCGGTACGACGCGCTCGTGGGCTGACGGTCTCACGTTCGCCGCTTTGGAGCGCGCCGGGCCCACCGGCTGCCCTGCGGCTCCGGGGCAGCCAGTAGGCCGGTAGGCGGGGGCGCGCGGGTCAGACCTCCAGGCCCTGCTCGATCTTGCGCAGGTTGTGACGCGCGAGGGCGAGGTTCGCGCGCTGGCGGTCGAGGGCGATGTACAGGAAGAGCGAGCCGTTCGACTGCTGGAGCGGTCGGATCAGGTGGTACTGCTGGCTCAGGGTGATCAAGATGTCCTCAATGGACTCGCGGATGTCGAGGCTGGCCAGCGTGCGGATCTTGGCCCGGACGACCTCGGTGTTGCCGGCCGCGGCCAGCTCCAGGTCGAGGCCGCTGCCGCCGCCGGCGGTGCCCAGTGTCATCCCGCTCTCGTAGTCGACGACGGCCACCCCCAAGGCTCCGTCGATCGTCATGGCCTCCTTCAGAGCGGTCTCGATGTTCATCAGCACTTCCTTCGAGGTCTGCGGCGGGTCGTCACGCCGTACGGCGAATGGCAAGCAGGATGGTCGGCAGAGCGCGTGCGGCGACGGGCGCCATCACGTAACGTGCAAGGGAAGCACACCTGTTGGCGATTTTTACGCAGATTGTGATCGGCTGAGTTCTTTCTCGCCAAAATTGTGATCGAAGGGTATCGTCGCGGCACTCCGGGAACGAAGGGGGGCCGGGTGTCCCAACTGGCCATGTCCATGCGCCACTTGCTTGATCACCAGGGAGTCAGCGCCGCCATGCTGGTGGACGGCACCACGGGGCTGGAGTACGGCTTCAGCGGTGATCGCTCGGCGCTGCCGCGCGCCGCGCAGGCCTGTGACGACACCCGTACGGTTTCGGACACGCTTGAAGCCGCAACGGGAGATGGGGAGTTGGAAAACATCACGGTGACCACCACGCAGTGTCACTACCTCACCCGCGTGGTGCCCCGGGAGCGGGGCGATGCCCTGTTGCTGGTGGTCGCGCTGGCCAGGGAGAGCACGAACCTGGCACTGGCCACCCGTCAGATCGACGACCACGCACGGCAATTGTTCGCATGAACGACTTCCGGGGCCATTTGACGGAGCTGAGCGAGCGCCGGTTCACCGGGGTGCTGCGGATCGAGGGAAGCCCGGCGGGGGTCATGCATCTGCGCGAGGGGCTGATCGCGGGGATCGTCACCCCGGGCGCCCCGGGGCCCGAGTCCCTGCTGCTGAAGTCGGGGCGGATCACCGAGCGGGAGTGGTCGGTGGCGTTCGCCGCCGGGGCCGCCGAGGAGCGGGTGGCGGAGGAGCTGACGGCGACCGCCGGGGTCGGCGCGGCGGAGCTGGAGGTCGTCACGGTCTCCGCCCTGTACGACGCGGCCTTCACCCTCGCGCTGAACCGGCCGGAGCGGTGGCAGGCCGAGCCCGGAGCCGGCAGCCTCCCGCTTCCCGTACGGCCCGGGGTGCATCCGCGCGATCTGCTGCGGGAGAACCGCCGCCGGCTGTCCGAGCTGTCCCAACGGTGGGGATCGCCCCAGCAGTTGGTGATGCACCGGGTGACGGGCCGGGCCGCCCCGAGCGGCGTGACGAACCCCCGGTTCCGCGACATCCTGATGCACGCCAACGGCAGGCACACCCCCCGTGACATCGCCTTTCTGATCGGGCGCGGCACCTTCGCCGTCGTCACCGACATCGTCTCCATGACCGCCCGCGGCCTGCTGGACGGCAGGCCCGCCCCGGCGCCCACCGGTCCCGCCGGGGCCGCCGGCGCCGCGATCAGGACGCCCGCCCGGGAGACGCCCGCCCAGGGCGGGGGCGCCCCCGCCGCCGTACCGCCCGTCCCGCTGCCGCCCGCCGCCCTGCCCCGGCGCCGGCCGGGCAACAACCGTCCGTCCAACTGAACACAGCAGCAACACCCCCGCACACGGCGCAAGGAGTTCTCGTAGTGAGTGATGAAGGATTGGTCCAGGAACTGAAGGACCTGCGGGAACAAGTCCTTGGCGTGAGCGACACCCTCGTCGCCACCGCGGACGGCCTTCTCGTGGCCTCCGACAGCTACGAGATCCACGCCGAGTCGGTGGCGGCGCTCGCGGCCGCCGCGCTGGGCCTCGCCCGGCGCACCGCCGGGGAGGTCACCATCGGCGGGCTGCGCGAGGTGGTCACCCGCGCGCAGTCGGGCCACCTCGTCGTGTACGCCATCGGGGAGCAGGCGCTGCTGGCGGTCAGGGGTGACGAGGGGCTCGACCTGGACGGGCTCCATGTGAACTCCCGGGCGACCGTCGAGCGCCTCGCCGCCCTGATGTCCGTCGATCTCGGCGTCTGACCGGCGTCGGCCGTATCCGGCTACTGCGCGGTGCGGCGGCGCTCCTCGATCCGGTTCAGCACGGCGCGCAGCGCCAGTTCGTAGCCGAAGACGCCGTGGCCGCAGAGGTAGCCCTGGCTCACCGCCGCCGTCACCGACGTGTGCCGGAACGGCTCGCGAGCGTACACATTGGAGATGTGGACCTCGATACAGGGCACGCCCAGGCCCGCCACAGCGTCCACCGCGTCGCGCAGCGCGTAGCTGTAGTGCGCGTACGCGCCGGGGTTGAAGATGATGCCGTCGTCGTGGCGGGCCTGGTGGACGAGGTCGACCAGCACGCCCTCGCTGTTGCTCTGCGCGCACCGCACCTCGGCGCCCAGCTCCTGCCCCAGCACGGTCGTGCGCTCCTCGATCTGCTCGAGCGTGGTGGACCCGTAGGTGGCGGGGTCGCGCTCGCCGAGCAGGTTGAGGTTGGGGCCGTGCAGCAGCAGGACGCGGGGCGGGGTGGTGGTCATCGTCAGTGGTGTCCGATTCGTTTGTCGAGGGCGCGGCGGGCGCCCTCGAGGGCGGGGGCGGTGGCCCGGCGGGCCGTCTCGGCGTCGGGGAATCCGAGGGCGGCGGCTATCTCGTCCCAGCCGCGGCCCGAGCCGAGCAGCGCCTGGACGGCGGCGCCGAGGGCGGAGTCCGTGGCGCGCCGGGCCTCGGCGATCTCGCGGAGGGTGGCGAGCAGATCGGGGGCGGTGTGGGCGGCGCCGGCGTGCCGGTCGGCGAGGGTGAGCGACTGGTCCGCGGTCACCCACCAGTCGGCCGGGGTGGGGGGCTGTTGAGTCACGGTCACAAGGGCCATGGTAGCGACCGAGACCGCTGAATGGTTTCCTTGGTCCGCTGTACGGACCTGGATTCAGCACGATCGGCGCACCCGTCACGCCTCGACTCGCTCCACCTTGTCGATGAGCAGCGCGTACGCCAGCAGCCCCACGGCCACCACGATGCCGATGTAGCCGAGCGCCCACGCGAAGGAGCCGGTGCTGTCGACGATGACGCCGATCACCACCGCCCGCGATCGTCGACCGTCTCAAGGCGGCGGGCAGCGATGAGGACAGCTGCTTTCACCCGGTTCTGATGCCTCGGCGTCCACACCGGGGAAGAATCGCCTCCCGTCCCAGCAACGCGGAGCGTTGCCGCATCCACTTTTCCACGGGCGCGGAGCACCCGCACGGCCGCCCGACGGAGCCGGGAAATGCGAACAACCGTTTCATGGATCACCGAGACGGATGGTCGTCGGGGAAGTGGCAGTCGTGTGTGCGGCTGTCGCACTACGGTCCGATGTCATGAAGCTGGTGGTTCAGGTGAAGCTGCTGCCGACGCCCGAGCAGGCGTCGGCGCTCGAGGCGACGTTGCGTGCCTGCAACCGGGCTGCCAACTACGCGTCGCAGGTTGCCTTCGTCAAGGGCCTGAAGGACCGTAATGGCCTGCAGAAGGAGGTGTATGCGGACCTGAAGGCGAGGTTCGGGCTGTCGGCGCAGCCGGTGGTGCGGGCGGTGAAGAAGGTCGTCGACGCGTATGCGACGCTGAGCGCCAATCTGCGGGCAGGGAATCTGGGCTCGCTCATGTCCAAGCGGTACCGTGCGGCCGTCGGCGCCCCCATCGGTTTCCGTCCGGAGGCGGCTCAGCCGTTCGATGACCGCTGCCTGTCGTGGCAGTACGACGCGCGCACGGTGTCGATCTGGACGGTGGCCGGGCGGATGCGCGGCGTCCGGTTCGCCTGCTCATCGGACCAGATCAAGACGCTCGCCGCCCATCGTAAGGGTGAGAGTGACCTGGTGCGGCGGGGCGGGAAGTGGTTCCTGATCGCCACCTGCGACCTGCCCGACCCGAAGGTGTACGAGCCGGTCGACTGGATCGGAGTCGACCGGGGCATCGTCAATCTGGCTACCACATCCGATGGCACCAATTACCAGGGGCGGCGCCTGTCCCGCTACCGGCGCTGGCAGGCCCGCAAACGCGCCGAACTCCAGGCCAGACGAACCCGCTCCACCACCCGCCGCCTCGCCCGCCGCGCGCACAAGGAGCGCCGCCATGCCACCTGCGTGAACCACCGCATCAGCAAGGAGATCGTGTCCGTCGCGCAACGCACCGGACGCGGCATCGCCGTCGAAGCACTCGGCGGCATCCGCGAGCGGGTACGGCTACGCCGCGACCAGCGGGGCACCCTCTCCTCCTGGCCCTTCCACCAGCTCGGTCAGCACCTCGCCTACAAGGCCCGCAGGGCCGGGGTGCCGTTCCTCGAGGTGGACGCGGCCTACACCTCGCAGCGCTGTCCACGCTGCGGGCATACCGAGCGGGCCAACCGGTCCGACCGGGATCATTTCCGCTGTCGTCGGTGCGGGCTCGCTGGTCCGGCCGATGTCGTCGCCGGGGTAAATGTGCGCGATCGCGCGCGCTCGGCGTGGGTGTTTGTCACCGCACCCGCACCCTCTCCCTGATATCTGCCAGGGGCCGGGTGGATGCGACCCGTGACCGTCCTGTCGTAGGGGGCAGTCGGGAGCGCGACGAGGTGTGAACGACCGAGCGCACAAGCTCGGCCGTTCACGGCCGAGAAGGTGACCGGGTCTCCTACGTGGGGAGGGGAGGGCGGACTGGGGAGTTGGTCCGCTGAACGGACCTTGGGGTCCGTGCGCCGGTGACGATAGAACGTACGCTGAGCATCGACAAGAGGTCGCGGGCGAGTAACCGCGGCGCCAAACGGGCAGCCGAGCGGGAAACCCGGGCCTGACATGCCGGAATGCCCTTACCCACCCTGCCCCGCCCCTGGTCCGCGCAGCGGACCTCGGTCCATACTGTGCGTCCATATGGGGCCCGGACGGGTCCGCCGGGCGGACCGGACGGCGAGGAGCGGCGGAATGAGCGAAGACAGCACAGGCAGCACGGACAGCGCCGGCGGCAAGGAAGGCGGCGAGGCCCGGGGCATGCGGACGGTCCAGCGGACCATCGACATCCTGGAGCTGTTCAACGAGCACCGCCCCGCGCTGTCCCTCCGCGAGATCGTCACCGCCAGCGGCCTGCCCAAGACCACCGTGCTGCGGATCCTTCAGACCCTGCGCCTCAACGGCCTGCTCTGGCTGGACGAACACGGCCGCTACACCGCGGGCCCCGCCTTCCTGCGCTGGGTCCGCATGGCCGACCAGGGCTGGCGGCTGCCCGCCCCCGCCCGCCGGGCGCTGCGCGAACTCGCCGCGGAGCACCGGGAGACGGTGCACCTGTACGTGCGGCGCGATGTGCACCGCATCTGCATCGCCCAGGAGGAGGGGCCGCAGGCGCTGCGCCATGTCGTGCAGGTCGGCGACGAACTGCCGCTGTGGGCGGGCGGCCCGTCCAAGGTGCTGCTGCTCGAGGCGGACGACACGCTGCTCGACCGGGTCGCCCGCCGCTCCCCGCACGGCCCGGCCCACGCCACGACGCTGCGCCGCTGGGTGGCCGAGACGCTGCGCAACGGGTACGCGGTCAGCCACGGCGAGCACGAGGAGGGGCTGTCGGCGGTGGCCGTCCCGGTACGGGCGCGGGGCGGCGAGGTGGTCGCGGCGCTGTCCTTCGGCGGCCCGTCGGCCCGCTTCACGGCGGAACGGCTGCCGCGCTTCGTCAACTCCCTGACGGTGGCGGCCCGCACGGTCAGCGGCAGCGGGGGGTTCGGCGGCCTGCGCGCGTAGGGCCGCCTGCGCGCGTAGGGCCGCCTGCGCGCGTAGGGCCGTCTACGCCCGCAGCTCCTCCGCCGCGTCCGCCACCCGCGCGATGAGCCGCAGCAGCGTCTCCCGCTCCTCCTCTTCCAGCGGCGCGAGGAAGACCCGGTTCATCCGCGCCGTACGCGTGACCAGCTTGCGGTGGACACGTACGCCCTCCTCCGTCAGCTTGAGCACATTGCGGCGCCCGTCGCGCGGGTCGCGGACCCGCTCGAGCAGCCCCCGCCGGGCGAGCCGGGCCACGACGTCGGCGATGGTGGAGCGGTCGAGGTGGACGTGTTCGCTGAGGGTGCGCTGGTCGATGTCCGGCTTCTCGACGAGCGCGTTGAGCACCGCGAACTGCGGCGAGGTCGTCTCCTCCGAGACCATCGCGCCCCACAGCAGGGAGTGCGCCTGCTGGAGCCGGCGGGCCAGATGCCCGGGGTGAGTGCTCAGATCGACCGCGCCCATACCCCCGCCGCCCTCTTCCCTCGCATTTCATTCGTACACTGAACAATTCTGCCCTGCGGAAGCACACCTGTCGAGTGCAACCTTTTCTTCCTCAGCTCTATTGACTGAGCCCCCGGGTCGATGACAGCGTTCCGGGCAGACAAAAATAATCAGCACACTGAGCATCTGGCCCCCGGAGTGACGATGGCCGACATTCGTAGCCTGCACGACGCCGTGGCGGACCTTGTCCACGAGGGGGACACCCTCGCGATGGAGGGCTTCACCCACCTGATCCCGTACGCCGCCGCGCACGAGATCATCCGTCAGGGCATCACCGACCTCACCCTCGCCCGGATGACCCCCGACGTCATCTACGACCAGCTGATCGGCGCCGGACTGGTGCGCAAGCTGATCTTCTCCTGGGGCGGCAACCCCGGCGTCGGCTCGCTGCACCGCTTCCGCGACGCCGTGGAGAACGGCTGGCCGCGCCCCCTGGAGCTGGACGAGCACAGCCACGCGGGCATGGCCAACCGCTATGTGGCGGGCGCGTCCAAGCTGCCGTTCGCCGTGTTGCGCGGCTACCGGGGAAGCGACATCCCGTCCCGTACGGAGACGGTCGCCACCGTCGTCTGCCCCTTCACCGGCGAGGAGCTGGCCGCCGTCGCGGCCCTGAACCCGGACGTCACCGTCATCCACGCGCAGCAGGCCGACCGGCACGGCAACGTCCAGCTGTGGGGCCTGACCGGCGTGCAGAAGGAGGCGGCGCTCGCCGCCGACCGGGTCCTGGTGACCGTGGAGGAGATCGTCGACACGCTGGAGCCGCGGCCGGGCGGGGTCGTCCTGCCGACCTGGGTCATCGACGCGGTGGCCCACGTCCCCGGCGGCGCCCACCCCTCGTACGCCTCCGGCTACTCCGTCCGGGACAACGCCTTCTACCAGGCCTGGGACCCGATCGCCCGCGACCGCGAGGCGTTCACGCAATGGATCGAGGAGCACGTGCGCAACGAACAGGGCGCGAAGGCTGCCGTCCGATGACCGACCACACCACAAGCGCCGGCTTCACCCGCGACGAGCTGATGGAGGTCAACGCCGCCCGCGCGCTCGCCGGCGCCAGGACCTGCTTCGTCGGCATCGGGCTGCCCAGCACCGCCGCCAACCTCGCCCGCGCCACGGTCAATCCGGACCTCGTCCTCATCTACGAGTCGGGGACGATCGGCTCCAAGCCGACCCGGCTGCCGCTGTCCATCGGCGACGGCGAGCTCGCGGAGACCGCGGACGCCGTGGTGCCGGTGCCGGAGATGTTCAACTACTGGCTCCAGGGCGGCCGGATCGACGTCGGCTTCCTGGGCGCCGCGCAGGTCGACCGCTACGCCAACATCAACACCACGGTCGTGAACCGCGGCCCGGACAAGCCGGAGGGGCGGCTGCCGGGCGCCGGGGGCGCCCCCGAGATCGCCTCGAACTGCGGCAAGGTGCTGATGGTGCTGCGCCACTCCACCCGGAACTTCGTCCCGAAGCTCGACTTCGTGACCACCCTCGGCCATGGCGCCGGCCCCGGCGACCGCAAGAAGCTGGGCATGCCCGGCGCGGGCCCGGTCGCCGTCATCACCGACCTCGGCGTGCTGCGGCCCGACCCGGCGACCGCGGAGCTGATGCTGACCGAGTTGCACCCGGGGGTATCTGTCGAGCAGGTACGGGCCGCCACGGGCTGGGAGCTGCGGGTGAGCGACGAGCTCGGCGCGACCGAGCCGCCGACGCCTCAGGAGCTGGCAGCCCTGCGCGCCCTCAAGAACGCGGGAAAGTCCGCCGGAAAGGACGCTTGATCCAGATGAGCAACGGCACCCTGCGCGAGGTCTACATCGTCGACGCCGTCCGCACGCCCGTCGGCAAGTACGGCGGCGCGTTCGCGGGCGTGCGCCCCGACGACCTGGCCGCCCATGTCGTACGCGCCCTCCTCGCCCGCACCCCCGACCTCGACCCGGCCCGCATCGACGACGTCTACTTCGGCAACGCCAACGGCGCGGGCGAGGACAACCGCGATGTGGCCCGGATGGCCGTCCTGCTGGCGGGGCTGCCTGTCACCGTGCCCGGCGCCACCGTCAACCGGCTGTGCGCCTCCGGCCTGGAGGCCGTACTCCAGGCCGCCCGCGCCATCGCCGTCGGCGACGCGCACATCGCGCTGGCCGGGGGCGTGGAGTCGATGAGCCGCGCCCCCTGGGTGCTGCCCAAGCCGGAGCGGGCCTTCCCGGCCGGGCATCAGCAGCTCTACTCCACCACCCTCGGCTGGCGCATGACCAACCCCGACATGCCGCCCGAGTGGACCGTCGCCCTCGGCGAGGGCGCCGAGCTGATCGCCGACAAGCACGGCATCGGCCGCGCCGCGCAGGACGCGTATGCGCTGGCCAGCCATGAGAAGGCGGTGCGGGCGTGGCAGGAAGGGGCGTACGACGCGGAGGTCGTGCCGTACGAGGGCGTGGACCTGCCCCGGGACGAAACCATCCGCGACAACACCTCTGTCGAATCGCTCGCCAAGCTGAAGCCCGCCTTCCGCAAGGACGGCGGCACGGTCACGGCCGGCAACTCCTCCCCGCTGAACGACGGCGCGGCCGCGCTGCTGCTCGTCGACGAGGAGGGGCTGCGGGCCACCGGGCGCGAGCCGCTGGCCCGTATCGGCGCGTCCGCCGTCACCGGCATCGAGCCCCAGTACTTCGGCCTCGGGCCGGTCGAGGCCGTGCACCGCGCGCTCGCCAAGGCCGGCCGCACCTTCGCCGACCTGACCACCCTGGAGCTCAACGAGGCCTTCGCCGCCCAGGTGCTGGGCTGCCTCGCCGAGTGGCCGGACCTGGACCCCGCCCTCGTCAACCCGCGCGGCGGAGCCATCGCCATCGGCCACCCCCTCGGCGCCTCCGGCGCCCGGCTCGCCGGGACCGTGGCCCACCAGCTCGCGGCGGCGGGCTCCGGGGTGGGCCTGGCCACCCTGTGCATCGGCGTCGGGCAGGGCCTCGCCCTCGTACTCGAAAGGTAACCGTGACTCAGATGTCTCTCACCCAGGCCGACATCGACGGCGAACTCGCCACGATCCGCGAGGAGTACGACAAGGCCCGCGCCAACGGCGCGCCCGCCGCCCACCACCCGCCGCGCGACTTCCCGCCCTACCGCAGCAGCGTGCTGCGCCACCCCTCGCAGCCGCTCGTCGCCGTCGAGGGCGACCCGGAGACCGTCGAGCTGCACACGCCCGTCTTCGGCCACACCGACATCACCGCGACCGACAGCGACCTCACCGTCCAGCACCAGGGCGAACCGCTCGGCGAGCGCATCACCGTCTCCGGGCGGCTCCTCGACAGCCGGGGCCGCCCGGTGCGCGGACAGCTGATCGAGCTGTGGCAGGCCAACGCCTCGGGCCGCTACGCGCATCTGCGCGACCAGCACCCCGCCCCGCTCGACCCCAACTTCACCGGCGTCGGGCGCACCCTCACCGGCGACGACGGCGGCTACACCTTCACCACGATCAAGCCGGGCGCCTATCCGTGGCGCAACCACGTCAACGCGTGGCGGCCCGCGCACCTCCACTTCTCCCTCTTCGGGTCGGCGTTCACCCAGCGCCTGGTCACCCAGATGTACTTCCCCGGCGACCCGCTCTTCGCCTACGACCCGATCCTTCAGTCGGTCACCGACGAGCGGGCGCGGCAGCGGCTGATCGCGACGTACGACCACGCGCTCTCCCAGCCCGAATGGTCACTCGGCTACCGCTGGGACATCGTCCTCGACGGGCCGTCCGCCACCTGGATCGAAGAAGGCCGCTGATGCCCGCTCGACAGCCCTTGTCCCCCGCCCCTACCCCTTCGCACACGGTCGGCCCCTTCTACGGCTACGCGCTGCCCTTCCCTGGGGGCGGCGACCTGGCCCCGACGGGGCACGCGGACGCCATCACCCTGCACGGATACGTCTACGACGGCGCGGGCGCCCCCGTACCCGACGCCCTGATCGAGCTGTGGCAGGCGGGCCCGGACGGCTCCCTGTCCGGCGCCCCCGGCTCGATGCGGCGCGACCCGGTGACCGGCGGCCACGCGGGCCGCAACGGTGTGGACTTCACCGGCTTCGGCCGGGTCCCCACGGACGCCGACGGCCACTGGACCGCGCGCACCCTCCCCCCGGGCGCCCCCTCCCCGGCCCCCTACATCAGCGTCTGCGTCCACGCCCGCGGGCTGCTGCACCACCTCTTCACCCGCGTCTACCTCCCCGAGAACGCCGCCGCGGGCGCCGCCGACCCGCTCCTCGCCGCGCTGCCCCCGGCCCGCCGCGAGACCCTGGTGGCGACGGCCGGGCCCCACCCCGGGACGTACCGGTTCGACATCCGCCTTCAGGGCGAGGGGGAGACGGTCTTCCTTGAGTTCCGCTGACTCCCATGCGGCCGCTTCCGCCGGCGACAGCGGGCTGCTGTCGCCGGTGCGGGTCGGGTCGGCCGTCGAGGAGGCCACCGGGGACACGGCGTTTCTCCAGGCCATGCTGGACGCGGAGGCCGCGCTCACCCGGGCCCAGGCCGCGCTCGGGCACGCGCCCGCCGCGGCCGCCGGGGCGGTGGCGGACGCGGCGCGCGCCGAGCTGTACGACGCGCGGGAGCTCGCCGTGCGCGCCCGCGCCGGCGGCAACCCGGTCATCCCGCTGGTCGCCGAGTTGACGGCGGCGGTGGCCCGTAAGGACCGGGGGGCGGCCGCGTACGTTCACCGGGGCGCGACCAGCCAGGACATCCTGGACACCGCCGCGATGCTGGTCGCCGCCCGCGCGCTGCCGCTGATCCTGGCCGACCTCGGGCGTACCGCCACGGCTCTCGGCCGGCTCGCGGCCGAGCACCGCGACACCCCCATGCCCGCCCGCACCCTGACCCAGCACGCCGTGCCCACCACCTTCGGCCTGAAGGCGGCGGGCTGGCGCGCCCTGACCCTGGACGCCCACACCCGCCTCGCCGCGCTGCGCCCGCCCGCCCAACTGGGCGGCGCGGCGGGTACGTTGGCGGCCTTCGCCGCGCTGTCGGAGGGCCCCGGGGTGCCCGGGGTGCCGAACCCGACCGGCGGCGGCGCGGAGCGCGCACCCGCGCCCGACCGGGCGCGGCCTCCCGGCGTGCGGCCGGCGCAGGGTTCGGGCACCGACCGCCGCGACGACGCCACGGCTGGGGCAGCCGACAGGGCAGCGCCACCCCGTACCGCCCCGCCCGTTACCACCGCTCCGGGCACCGAGGCCGACGGCCGGAGGCCCGGCGAGGTCAGCGGCCGGACACCCGATGCCCCGAACGCGCCAAGCCCGACCGCCGAGTCCGCAGCGGGCCCGACGCCCGGGATGGGCCCACTCGCCGCGGCCGGCGCGACCGAGTCGGGCGACGACCTCGGCGTGCGGCTCGTGGCCCGGTTCGCCACCGAGGTGGGGCTCGCCGAGCCCGCGCTGCCGTGGCACACGCTGCGTACCCCCGTGGCCGACCTCGGGACGGCTCTCGCCTTCGCCGTCGGGGCGTTGGGCAAGGTCGCGGCGGATGTCCTGGTGCTCTCGCGGACGGAGATCGGGGAGGTCGCCGAGGGCAGCGGGGGCGGCTCCTCGGCGATGCCGCACAAGAGCAATCCCGTCCGCGCCACGCTCATCGCCGCCGCCGCGCGGCAGGCGCCCGCGCTCGCCGCGACCCTCCTCGGCTCGCTCGCTGCCGAGGACGAGCGGCCCGCCGGGGCCTGGCACGCCGAGTGGCAGCCGCTGCGCGAGCTGCTGCGGCTGGCGGGCGGGGCCGCGCGGGAGGCCGCCGAACTGGCGGAGGGCCTGCGGGTGTTCCCGCGCCGGATGGGCGAACACCTCGCGCTCACCGACGGCCTCATCGTCAGCGAGCGGATCGCCGCCGCGCTCGCGCCCCTCGTCGGCCGCTCGCGCGCGAAGGAGCTGCTGTCGGCGGCGTCCCGGCGGGCGAGGGAGGAGGGCGTCGGGTTGGCGGCGGCACTCGCGGAGGTACCGGAGCTCGCGGGCGCGCTCCCCGCGGCGCGGCTGCGGGAGCTGACGGACCCGGCCCGCTACACCGGCTCCGCCGCCTCGCTCGTCGACCGCGCGCTGCTCCGCGCAAGCCCCGACGATGCGGGTTCCCCGCGCCCCGGCGACACGTAACCCCCAGGGGGTGTGCGGCGGCGCGTTTCCTCCCCCCGCCCCTTCCCGCGGTGTCGCTCTGCGGCCCCGCCGCGTGGGGGGGCTTTGCCCCTGCACCCCGGGGTCTGCGGCGGAGCCCCAGTTGAGGGAAGGGGCGAGGAGGGGAACAGCACCGAGGCGCGGCTCCGCCCCCAACCGCCGGACACGACCCGGCCCCTACTCCCCCTCATCCTCACTCTCACCCGCCCGGAGCGCCGACCATGACCACCGACCTCCCGCACCACCTCCTCGACGGCCCCGCCACCGCCCCACCCCTCATCCTCGGCCCGTCCGTCGGCACCTCCCTCGCCGTGTGGGAGCCCCAGCTGCCCGCCCTCGCCCGCGCGCACCGCGTGCTGCGCTGGGACCTGCCGGGGCACGGCCGCTCCCCCGCCGGGCTGCTGCCCTCCGACGGGAGCGCCACCGTCGGCGACCTCGCCGCCCTCGTGCTGCGGCTCGCCGACGCGCAGGGGTGGGGGCGGTTCGCGTACGCGGGGATCTCGATCGGCGGGGCGGTCGGGCTGCATCTGGCGGCGCACCACCCGGAGCGGGTCGAGTCGCTCGCCGTGGTCTGCTCCTCGGCCCGCTTCGGCGACCCCTCGGCCTGGCGCGAGCGGGCCGCGCTCGTACGGGCCGAGGGGACGGAGGCGATGGTCGCGAGCCGTCCGGGCACCTGGTTCTCGCACCGCTTCGCCGACTCGCCCCGCGCCGTCGCGCTGCTGGCGGACCTGCGGGCCTGTGACCGCGCGGGGTACGCCGCCTGCTGCGATGCCCTCGCCTCGTACGACCTGCGCTCCGCGCTGCCGTCCGTCACGGGCGTGCCCACGCTCGTCGTCGCGGGCCGCGACGACCCCGCCACCCCGCCCGCGCACGCCCGCGAGATCGCGGACGCGGTGCCGGGGGCGAGTCTGCTGGAGGTGGCGGGGGCGGCGCATCTGGCCGGGGTGGAGCGGCCGGAGCCGGTCACGGCCGCGCTGCTCACGCACTTCGCCAAGGGTACGGACACCACCGACGACGTCTCCCGCCACGCCGCCGGAACGGCCGTCCGCCGCGCCGTCCTCGGTGACGCCCACGTCGACCGCGCGATCGCCCGGACGACCCCCTTCACCGCCCGGTTCCAGGACTTCATCACCCGCTACGCCTGGGGCGAGATCTGGACCGGCGACGCCCTGGACCGCCGCACCCGCAGCTGCATCACCCTCACCGCGCTCATCGCCCACGGCCACGACGCGGAGCTGGCCATGCACATTCGGGCCGCCCTCACCAATGGCCTCACCCGCGAGGAGATCGGCGAGGTGCTGCTCCAGAGCGCGGTCTACTGCGGCGTCCCGGCGGCGAACTCCGCGTTCGCCACCGCCCAGCGGGTGTTCGACGAGATGGACCGCGACAACGCCGCCGCCGGCCCCGACGGCCCGTCAAACGTCAACCAGAGCAGCTGACATACCCCCGCAACAGCGCTGTCGTAATACGCCCCCATGGTTGATCACTGGGTCGTACCGTGGTTGGTTGGCACGATCCGGTCACAGGGAGCGACGGCGAGGGGGCCGCAGTATGTCCAACGACCTTAAGTCCATCAGCCGCAGACGTCTGCTCGGCGCCGGCGGGAGCTTCGCCCTCACGGGCGCGCTGGCCACCGCGTGCGGCTCCAACACCGGCCGGGATTCCAAGGATTCGGACGGCAAGCCGGTCATCGAACAGTGGTACCACCAGTACGGCGAGGACGGCACCGAGCGTGCGGTGAAGCGGTACGCCGCCGCGTACGGCAAGACCGGCAAGGCCAAGGTCGAGGTGCAGTGGCGGCCGGGGAACTACGACCAGCAGACGGCCGCCGCGCTGCTCACCGACTCCGGCCCGGATGTCTTCGAGGCCAACGGCCCGACGCTGGACCAGATCCAGGGCGGCCAGGTGGAGGATCTGACGGACCTCCTCGACGGCGTCAAGGACGACTTCAACCAGGCGGTCCTCGCGCCCAAGACGTACGACGGCAGGATCTGGGGCATTCCGCAGGTCGTCGACATGCAGCTGCTCTACTACCGCAAGAGCCTCCTGAAGGACGCCGGCGTGGAGCCGCCCCAGACGCTCGACGCGCTGGTCGACGCGGCGAAGGCGCTCACGGACAAGAAGACCAAGGGGCTGTTCCTGGGCAACGACGGCGGCGCTGGGGTGCTCGGCGGCACCCCGCTCCAGGCCGCCGGGCTCCGGCTGGTCACCGACGACGGCGAGGTCGGCTTCGACGACCCGGCCGCCGCCCGCGCGCTGGAGAAGATCCACCGGCTGTACGCGGACAAGTCGCTGCTGCTCGGCGCGCCCTCCGACTGGTCGGATCCGTCGGCCTTCATCCAGGGGCTCACGGCCATGCAGTGGTCGGGCCTGTGGGCGCTGCCGCAGGTCAAGAAGGAGCTGGGCGAGGACTTCGGGGTGCTGCCGTTCCCGAAGGACGGGTCGGCGGGACAGCCGTCGGTGCCGGTCGGGGCGTATGGCGCGGCGGTCAGCTCCAAGACGAAGCACAAGGAGGAGGCGAAGGCCTTCGTGAAGTGGCTGTGGGTGGACGAGGCGGAGTACCAGGAGGACTTCGCGCTGTCGTACGGCTTCCACATCCCGGCCCGGATCTCGCTCGCCAAGAAGGCGGACAAGCTGCGCGAGGGCGCGGCGGGGGACGCCGTGCGCTACGCCACCGACCACGGCTTCGCCGAGCCGCTGCTGTGGACCCCGGCGAGCCGGACCGCCTACCAGGACGCGCTCAGCCGGATCATCAAGGACGGCGCGAGCGCGGACCAGGAGCTGCGCGGCGTGGTGCGCAAGGTGGGCGTGGAGCTGCGGCGTGTGAAGAAGAAGAGCTGACGCCCGCGATGGCGCAGGACACGCTTTCGCACCCGCTTGAGGACAAGCGGCCCGCGCCCGGTACGTCGCGCACGACACTGCGGCGCAGGCTGCTGGGCAAGCAGAACCGTACGCTCTGGTTCTGGATCTTCGTCGGCCCGTTCGCGATCGGGCTCGGGCTGTTCACCTACGTACCGCTGGCGTGGAGCGTCTACCTCAGCTTCTTCGACGCGCACAACACGGTCTCGCCCACCGACTTCGTCGGCCTGGACAACTACACGGCGATGCTGCGGGACGACGCCTTCACCGACAGCCTCCTCACGTTCCTGGTGTTCACGGCCTTCATCGTCCCGGCCACCTTCGTCCTGTCGCTCTCGCTCGCGCTGATGGTCAACAGGGTGCGCTGGGCGCAGGCGTTCTTCCGGTCGGTGTTCTTCCTCCCCGTGGCCTGCTCCTATGTCGTGGCGGCGCTGATCTGGAAGATGTCGATCTTCAACGGGGTGCGGTTCGGGCTGGCCAACACGGTGCTGGGCTGGTTCGGCGCGGATCAGATCGCCTGGCTGTCGACGACCGATCCGCCCTGGTACTGGCTGGTCATCGTGACGGTACGGCTGTGGCTCCAGGCGGGTTTCTACATGGTGCTGTTCCTGGCCGGGCTCCAGCGCATCCCGCGCCATCTGTACGAGGCGGCGGCCGTGGACGGGGCGCGGCCGGGGTGGCAGGTGTTCCGGTACATCACCCTTCCGCAGCTGCGGGCGACGTCGATCGCGGTGACGCTGCTGCTGGTCATCAACGCGTTCCAGGCGTTCGACGAGTTCTACAACCTGCTCTCGGACTCGCGCGGCTATCCGCCGTATGCCCGCCCGCCGCTGGTGTACCTGTACTACACGGCGCTGGGGCAGGGGCAGAACCTGGGGCTTGGCAGCGCGGGCGCGGTGATCCTGGCGCTGATCATCGCGGTGGTGACGGTGGCCCAGGCCCGCTGGTTCCGGCTCGGCCGGAAGGAGGACTGACGGTGACACGCGACCCCCTCGTCCGCGAACCTCTCGTCCGCGTCGGGCGCGCGCTGCGGCTCGTGCTGCTGATCGCGCTCGCGCTGCTCTTCCTCATCCCCTTCTATCTGCTGGTGCGCAACGGGCTGTCGAGCGAGGCGGACATCACCTCCGCGGAGTGGACGTTCTTCCCGAGCGAGCTGCGCTGGTCCAACATCGGCGAGCTGTTCGACGACTCGAATGTGCCGATGGCGCACGCGCTGCTCAACTCCTCGCTGATCGCGGTGGCGACGACGCTGGGCACCCTGCTGCTGGCCTCGCTCGCGGGGTACGGCCTCGCCCGGATCCCGTACCGCTACGCGAACGTGGTCTTCTACTGGATCCTGGGCACCCTCATGGTCCCGGCCGCCGTCACCTTCGTGCCGACCTTCGTCCTGGTGTCCTCGCTGGGCTGGGTGTCCACACTGCGCGGGCTGGTGGTGCCGACGCTGTTCAGCGCGTTCGCGGCGTTCGTCTTCCGCCAGTACTTCCTCGGGTTCCCCCGGGAGCTGGAGGACGCGGCGCGGGTGGACGGGCTCGGCTACTGGCGTACGTACTGGCGGGTCGTGGTGCCCAACTCGCGGCCGGTGTTCGCGGCGGTCGGCACGATCGTCTTCATCGGCGCCTGGAATGCGTTCCTGTGGCCGCTGGTCATCGGCCAGGACCGGGAGGCGTGGACCGTCCAGGTCGCGCTGTCGACGTTCACCACCGCGCAGACGGTCAACATCCACGAGCTGTTCGTCGCGGCCGCCGTCTCGATCCTGCCGCTGCTGGTGGTCTTCCTCTTCCTCCAGCGCTACATCGTGGCGGGGGTCGAGCGCTCGGGCATCGACGACTGAGCGGGGGCAGCGGGGGCGCCGCCGCGCAGCAGGGCGGCGCCCAGCGGGGTCAGGGTGTGCAGCACGGCGCTCCCCTGGCGCAGGGTGAGCAGCAGGCCGGCGTCGCGCAGCACGCTGGCGTGCTGGCTGGCGGAGGCGATCGACACGCCCACGCGGCGGGCGAGTTCGCTGGTGGTGCAGCCGCCGCCGACGCCCTGGAGCACGGCCGACCGGGTCTGTCCGACGAGCTTGCTGAGCGACTGGGCGGCGCCGGGGCCCTGGGCGGGGGCCGGCACGGGACGGGGGGCGGCGACGGGGCGGGCCGGGGGGCTGGGCGGTACGGCGCCGGGGGCGTGTTCCACCGGGTAGACCAGCACGGGTCTGAGGTGGGGGTCGTACAGCGTGACCGGGGTTCTTCGACAGAAAAAGGACGGCTGGAGCAGCAGCCCGCGCCCGCCGAGCTCCAGGTCGCGGTCGACCGGGTAGTCGACCTCCAGGACCGGGGGCCGCCAGCGCATCGTGGGCGGCAGCGAGGCCAGCAGCCCGTCGGCTCCCCCGTCCAGCAGGGCGCGGCCCCGCACGGCGCGGTCGGCCTCGATCCGGGCCTGTAACCGCGGCCAGTAGGGAGCGATGGCGGCCCGGTGGTAGGAGGCCAGTGCGGTGGTCAGGCGGTCCAGGGAGCGCGGCTCGCCCTGGCCGAGATCGCGTATCCAGCCGGGGAGCCGGGCCGCCGGGAGGCGGGAGATCTCGGTGTGCAGCCGGGCCTGCGGGGTGGCGCGCAGCGCCTCCATGCCGTCGCCATAGCCGATTCCGCCCTCGGCGGGGGTCAGGAAGTCGGGGAAATAGCCGCGCGAGGGAATGAGGGGGGCGAGCAACCGCGCCTCGCCGTTCAGCCTATTTCGCGCCAGTGAACGCCATTCCCCGTATACGGTCGCGGCGCGGTGCTCCCGCAGCCGGTGGAAACTCAAAACCGTTTCCCACAGCGCGTCCGGGCGGATCGCCATCCGCAGCCGCGCCAGATCGAGCTCGCCGAAATACACACGCAGCACTGGACCCCCACCGAGTGACACCCGTGATCGCCCCCGACCACGGTTGAGTATGCACGGTGACACCGTCAGTGACCACGCCCTTTTGGCCAGACTTGAAACGGGGCGCGGCGGGCCGGGCGCGGCGGGAATGCTGTTCCTCGTTGCAAAGCGCGCCGCCGGGAAAGGCCCCCGGCGGGCGTCCGCAATTCAACAGGCGGTGCCCAGGTCCGGATTGCTCGTCCCCGTGGGGGGTGACGAGTGCGTTACGGCCGTCTGGGCACTTCTGTTGCCGCTTGAGCCGATGCGAGCGGCAACGGCTCCCGTGGGGGGAGTGAGAGGGGCGGCGCCCGGCCAGGTGCCGCCCCCTCGCCCGCGGCTGATCAGCCGACGTGCGACAGCACGCCGAGCGTGCGGACCGGGTCATCGGCGCCGAACTGGATGACGGCCTCGCCGTTCGGGCCCTTGAAACGCTGTTGCTGCACCTGGATCTCCAGGGGCGCGTTGCACGCGGCGCGGTTGCCGGACATCGGGTCGGCGTCGAAGAAGGCGAACCAGCCGTCGCCATCCGTTCGGTTGAGCGTCAGACGGTAACCGCAGGTGGCGGAGCCGTTCTCACCGTCGACATCGGCGGTGAGCGTACCCACCTCTTCGCCGACTCGGCCCGCGTTGAGCTCAAGCTGGTTGCCGTAGCCGTTCGCCGAGTCGCTCCAGCGGCCGACGAGGGGGTCGGCGAGGGCAGCGGGTTTGCCGTCGTCCTGAAGGGCCTTCCAGACGCCGAAGGCCAATACGGCGAGCAGCGCGCAGGCTCCCACGGCCACCCACGGGCCTTGCTTCGGCTTGTCCGTGGTCTTCGGCTCCGACTTCGGCTTCGGCTTCGGCTGGACGGTCACCGTCACTGTGGCGGCGTTCGGGCCGGAGGCCGGTGCGGGGTCCACGAGGGTGGGCGAGCGGGGCCGCGGGGGCGGCCCGGGGTCCTCCGGGCCGGACTCCAGCTGGAGCAGTTCGACAGCCCGGCGACCGATGTCGTCGGCCACAGCCGCGGGCAGCCAGCGGGAGGAATCCAGTGATGCGCCCGCACCCTGCCCGCCGGCCAAGGCCCGCACGACTTCCGGCAGTGTCGGCCGGGCGGCAGGATTCTTGGCCAGACAGGCGGAGACCAGCTCCTTCACGGCATCCGGTGCAACGCCGTCGAGCCGCGGCTCGGCGTGAGCGACCCGATAGAGCAATTGGGCGGCGCTCTCACCGGGGAAGGGCTGCCGGCCGCTGGCCGCGTAGGCGAGCACGGTTCCGAGTGAGAAGACGTCCGTCGCAGGGCCGACGGCCGCTTCGCCGGTGACCTGCTCGGGAGCCATGAAGCCGGGCGAGCCGACAGCCACGCCGGTCGAGGTGAGCCGGGTGGCCGACTCGGCGGCGCGGGCGATGCCGAAGTCGATCAAGTGCGGGCCGTCGAGCGCGAGGAGCACATTGGACGGCTTGACATCCCGATGCACCAGCCCTTGTGCGTGCACGGCGCCCAGCGCCTCGGCCAGCCCGATGCCCAGCGCGCGTACGGTGCGTTCGGGCAGTGGGCCGTGCTCCTCCACCATGTGCGCCAGGTCGCTGCCCGCCACGTAGCCGGTCGCCACCCACGGCACCTCGGCCTCCGGATCGGCGGTGAGCACGGGGGCGGTGCGGTGGTGACCCGCTTCCCCACTCACCAGCCGCGCCGCCGCCACCTCGCTCGCGAACCGCGCCCGGAACCGCTCATCCGCCGCCAGATGCCGGTGCACCACCTTCACCGCAACGAGCCGCCCACCCCGGCTCCGCCCCAGATACACCCGCCCCATACCGCCGTGCCCGAGCACCCCCAGCAACCGGTACGACCCCACCTCGGCCGGGTCGTCCGCGCCCAACGACCCCAGTGCCCTCATTCCCGCACCCCCGAATATGCGACGAATTCAGCGTGACGCGTCTGCGTCAATCAGCCTACCGTCGGCGCGAGTTGCCGGGCGGCGGCCCGCGAGGGGGTGCTGAGCGGAAAGAGAGGGCGGCACCTCCACACAGGTGCCGCGCTCATCCCCGTGAAGATCATCATGGCCGACGATCCGACCCCAACCACCAGCGCCCGCGCTCGCCACGTGCTTCTCGTCAGCCTGCGTCCCATCGCCCTCGCCGCAGCCAGCGGCGCCATCGAAGCACTCACCACGTGGCTTCTCGATCGCTGACCACACACCCACAAGAACGCCGTTCAGGTCAGCGCCGTGATAGCGCTCGCCCGAACGGCGTTGCGGCTGGACTGGGCCGAGGAAACGCAACGGCCCCCACCGGAATGGGGGCCGATCGACCGTACCTGCGGAACCGGCCGCGGGTACCCAGGAGAGGGGGCGGCAGCTGCGCGCCAACTCCCACTCGCCCTGGCCTCCGGGCAACAGGCGAAAGGGCGCGTATGCGTGTCCAGCGAGGCCCTAAGGCTGCTCGCCCAAGGCGGCACGGAGCCAGTCAAGAGAGCCCTGGTTCAGCAGTTCGTCGGCGAGGCGCTTCCCCGTTTCGGTCACCAATCGGCCGCGGCTGTTGTCGACCCACCGCTGAGCGTTCGCGTACCCCTGCGCCATGTACTCCAGTCCCTGCAGAAGGCATTCGAGCTTGTCCGCGTCCCGAGCGCACACCGCCTCGGGCGACTCCTTGGCCTCGTATTCGCTCACCCATTCCCGCACGGCGGATGCCAGAACTTCGGGCATGTCGGCGGTCTGGTCGGCGGTCACCTCCTGAGGGTCGGCGCTGGATGAGTACTTCTTGCCGAGGTAGTTCACGTCCCCGGTACGTGTCTCCTGTGAGTCGTGCCAGACAGCCAGGAAAGCGGCCCGCCCGGGGTCCGCGCCCTCGAGCCGGGCGATGATCGAGGCGATCAGCGACGTGCGCCACGCATGCTCGGCGACGCTTTCAGGATCACGTACACCGGC
Organism: Streptomyces sp. NPDC097640; assembly: GCF_040302705.1. NCBI lineage: Bacteria > Bacillati > Actinomycetota > Actinomycetes > Kitasatosporales > Streptomycetaceae > Streptomyces > Streptomyces sp. NPDC097640. The sequence goes on along the minus strand of NZ_JBEOSB010000004.1, from coordinate 406,857 downwards.
CATCCACCAGCCGGTTCGCCGGGCCTGCTTCAGGGTGCCCGCCTCGAACAGGAAGCGAGCCACCGCGTGCAGATGGTCAGCCACTGTCCATCTCCTCTCGCGCCTCGGCGAGGCGGATCGCGTATCGGATGCGAGGGGGCATTCGTCATGTCAAGAGAACGCGACGGCCGCCACCGAAATGTGGGCCGATCAGCAGCACCCGCACAGCCGGCCGCGGGTACCGTTCTGAGTGTCGAGGTCAGAACGGAGTTCACCATGCCACAGAGCATTGAGGAACACACCGGCGCACGGATCGCCCGCACCCGCCGCGAGCGCAACCTGACCCAACAAGGTCTGGCCATGCGCGCCAACGTCTCGAAGTCCCTGCTGTCCAAGGTCGAGTGCGGCCAACGGCCCGCCTCGCCATCACTCGTCGCGGCCTGCGCACGCGCGCTCAGCGTGACCACCTCGGACCTTCTCGGCCAGCCCTACACGCAGGAGCTCCGGCGCGAGCGGCTCGACGAGGTCATACAGCCCATCCGAGTCAGCATGGAGAACTGGGACATCCCCCTCGATTGGCAGGTGCCGGCCCGCCCGGTCGCGCTCATCCGCACCGACATGGAGAAGGTCTTGGTACAGCGGCGGCAAGCTGAGTACCTACCGATGGCCGCCGACCTCCCAGCGCTCATCGACGAATGCGTACAGGCCATCCACACCACCGGCGGCGAGGAGCAGCGGCAAGCCCACGAATGCCTGGCGTGGGTGTTCCGGTGCGTCTTCACGCTGGCCTGGTCCTTCGGATACGTGGACCTCGCCACCGTTGCCCTGCAACGCCTGAACTGGGCGGCACCTCGCGCCGACGAACCAGGCCTTGCCGCCATGTACGGCTACCTGCGTGCCCAGACCACTCTTTCCTCCAGCCGATACGACCTGGGCATGCACGTCGTGGACAGCACTCTCCGGGACCTGGAAGGTCAAGATTCACGGAGTACGCACGGCCTGGCCGCGATGGCTGGTGTCCTTCAACTGCGGGCGGCCGTGATCGCCGGCCGAATGAAGGACCCCGATCAGGTCGAGGCACGCCTGTCCGAGGCCCGCGGACTGGCACAGCGGACCGGCGAGACCGCCGCCTACGGCGTGGGATGGGGGCCGGCGAATGTCGGCGTCCACGCAGTCGCCATCGCCTGCGACTTGGACGAGTACGGCCAGGCTGTCCGACTAGCTGACGACGTGCGGTTCCCCAAGCGCTGGGACCGGTCTCGGGCAGGGCATCACTGGCTGGACCTCGGCAGGGCCAACGTGTGGACCGGGGATTCGACGCAGGCACTCGGATGCCTGCAGAAGGCGCGCCGGACGGCCCCGCAGCAGACGCGGTATCACCCCACGACCCGCGAGGCGGTCATCGCTCTGCGATCGCGTGAGCGGTCGCGCAGCAGCGAGCTTGCCGAGTACGCGAACTGGATCGGCCTGTAACACGGGCAATCGACGTCAGGTTGCACAGTTCAGTGCAACCTGACGTCCTGCTGGGTCGGCACGCTGTGACGGTCAGAACACCGTCCGTACATGGAGTCGACCATGACGACCAGAGCCCTGAAGTGGACACCGCCGAGCGGATACGACGTCAAGCTCGTGCCGACAGGTACATGGTGGGACGCCGTCAGAGCGTCCGCGACGGTTGGCGAGCACGCGCTCAAACTCCTCGGCGACGAGTCCGGCGCCGTCATCCAGGATCGGTATGGCCCCCTGTACTGGCTGGTGGCCCCCGGAGCCGCGGACGGCTGGGACGTACGGGAGGTGCAGGTGCTCGGCGCCTCGACCGCCGAGGCCAGCTATGTCGGAGTGCCGCCCGCGCACTGGACGAGCGGCCCGGGGACGCGCTGGAGGATCCCTGTGGGCCCCGACTGCTACCTCACCGAAGCCGAGTTGCTGCATGGGGCGCCGGCCCTGGCCGCCCTCGATGAGCTCGGCCCCGTCGAGGGGGTCGGCCGATGACATCTCAGATCTGTGCGAGCTGCGACAAGCCGACGAGCATGCCGGTCGTCGTCGCGATCGAGCACAGCGCGAGCGCCGGCGGCCGCCCCATCTACGCCTGCCCCGAGCACGCCTCTCGCTTCCCGCAACAGCGCGACCCGCTCGCCGAACTCGCCTCCCTGCGCCGCGCCCGACAACTGGGCAGTGCCTGATGACCGCCCGAATGACTCCGTACTGCCGCCTCGCGAACCGAGACTCCCGGTACGCCGAGGTGCACGAGTGGTGCCGTGTCCCCGCGATCCTCCCTCGTGAGCGCTGCGGATGCCCCTGCCACGACACCCTCGCAGTGAACCGCCGGCACCAGCCTGAGCGGGCCGCTGGCGAACACCGTTGGGTAAGCCTCGGGGACCTGATCGGCGGACCGTCCGATGCTGTCCCTGCGGCAACCGCGCTCGATCTCGAGGCCCAGCAGCCCCTGCGCTGAGACTTGGCGGCCAGGGCCGAGATGGCCGGGTGGGAAATTCGCGAGGCCGGATTCGCCCCGGAGGGACCGTTCCCCGGTACCGCGCATACCCCCTTGGCCGAGCCGGTGCACCGCGTGCGGTGAGCCCCGCCGTCCGCCTCCCTATCGCCCCGCGGAGGTGGGCGGCCTGCTTCATCCCCCGCCTCGGCGGCACCGCGAGAGGCGCGGACAACCGATCGGGCGAATCCCATTCACCACCTTGGAGGCTCCGTGAGCGACTACAGCGAGTACCAGGACAAGGCGAGCGGCAACACAAAGGGGAAGCACAGTAAGGGCAACAACGCCGGGAAACACCGCACATCCGCCCCGGGAGGTGACATGGGGATGGCGGGAGGGTCGAGTGGATGCATGGTCGCGGCGCCCTTACCGCTCGCTACTCTCGCGGCCATGATGCTGGTAGCCCTCACCTGGATGCGGAAGCGGTAGGCGATGAAGATTCGGACTGTAGGGATGTGCCGGCGTCCGGAGTGTGCGGGCGCTGAGCCGCACGAGGATGACGAGGGCACCCGCTTCTTCGGCGTGCCCGCGTGGATGATCTGCCTGGCCGTGTGCGCCGCGATGCCGATAGCGCTGCTCGCCTACACGTACACCAGTCGCTGACCCGATCAGCAAATGAGGGGGCGGCACCTCCGCACAGGTGCCGCCCCCTTTGCGAGCCGGAGTCAGTGCCGGGGTTGAGGGAGGGAGCTGACGCCGTCCTTGTCGATGGTCTCGGATCGGCGCCCTGGGCGCAGCGATCAGCGCGAGCAGGGACGCAAACCTCGACCCTGAGCTACGGGATCTGGCCGGAAGCGCTGCCGAAAACGCTGCCGGACAGCTGTCCGAGGAGCGCAGACGGAACAAGGAGCGCTCCCAACGCACCACAAGCCACCCGCCCCGGCCGGTGAGGACGGTAGGCCGGGGCGGGCAGAAGGTGCACGACGGCGCAGGGAAGGCCCTCGCGCTGAGACAGCAGGAGGAGGTGAGCAGTGATCTCCCAGGGCAAGCACAGGGGCGATCCCGCCCCGATCAAGCCGTGGACCCCACCGCCCCCGCCGCCGGACGGCAACCAGCCGCCGAAGGAGAAGTGAGACGCTGTGACTGACTGGCCACAGCGCCAGGCCGCGCTCCTGGACGCCCTCGCGGCGTCCGGGGCGCTGCCCCTCGAATGGCGTCCTGCCTTCGATGCCGTGCCACGCCACCAGTTCGTCCCCCGGGAAGTCTGGAAGCAGGAAGTGACCTGCGCACCCGTCACCACCGAGGCGGCCTGGTGGGATCTGGTGTACAGCGACGAACCGATCGTGACGCAGCTGGACGACGGCAAAGGCGGCGGTCCCGGTGTGGCCACGTCCTCCGGCTCCAAGCCGTCGCTGGTCGCCCGGATGCTGGGCGCGCTCGACGTCGCCGATGGGAACCGGGTGCTGGAGATCGGCACCGGCACCGGCTGGAACGCCGCCCTGCTCTCCGCACGCCTGGGCTGCGAGAACGTCACGACGGTCGAGGTGGACGAGCGCCTGGCCGAGCAGGCCGAGAAGGCGATCAGCGCCGCCGGGTACGGCCCCCGCGTCATCCACGGTGACGGAGCGCTGGGATGGGCGTCCGGGGCGCCGTACGAGCGGCTGATCGCCACCTGCTCCGTGCGCCGGGTCCCGCCGGCCTGGATCGGGCAGACCGCCCCCGGCGGCGTGATCGTCGTCCCGTTCGCCTTGGACTTCTGGTCCGGCGCGCTCCTCCGCCTGGACGTCAACGGGGGTGTGGCGCAAGGGCGGCCCGTCGGCGATGCGCAGTTCATGCCGATGCGTTCGCACCGTCCGGCGGCGGATGCCCCCGTGGACGGTTCCACCGCGCGCCGCGCGCCTGGGGGCAGCGTTCCTGACACGGTGGCGAGCCTCGGGTTCGCCCTCTACACCAGCGCGCGACTGCCCGGGGTCGCGATGACGGACGGCCGCTACGAGGGGACGTACCAGATCTGGCTGTGGGACCGGGAAGGATCGGCGGCCACCGTGACGGACGAGGAGGTGTGGCAGTACGGCCCCCGGAGCCTGTGGGAGGAGGTCACCGAGGTGCACGCCGCCTACGTCGGCGACGGCAGCCCGTCGGCTGAGCAGTTCGGTGTGACCGTCGACGGCGCCGGACAGCGTGTGTGGCTCCGGTCACCGGAGGCACCGCTCGTGTGAGGGGCCCGGCCACACCGCAGGCAGCGAAAGAGGGGGCGGCACCTCCGCACAGGTGCCGCCCCCTTTGCGAGCCGGAGTCAGTGCCGGGGTTGAGGGTTGGGGTACCCCGATGTGACTCCGGAGGTCCGGTCCGGTTACCGCCCGGCGGCGGCCGCGCGGCCGGCTTCCAGGCGCGCGACGGGGATGCGGAACGGCGAGCAGGAGACGTAGTCCAGGCCCACCTCGTGGAAGAAGTGGACGGACTCCGGGTCGCCGCCGTGCTCGCCGCAGACGCCGAGCTTGAGGTCGGGGCGGGTGGCCCGGCCGGCCTCGGCGGCGCTGCGGACGAGGGAGCCGACGCCGTCCTTGTCGATGGTCTCGAAGGGGCTGACGCCGAAGATGCCCTTCTCCAGGTAGGCGGTGAAGAAGCTGGCCTCGACGTCGTCGCGGGAGAAGCCCCAGACGGTCTGGGTGAGGTCGTTGGTGCCGAAGGAGAAGAAGTCGGCGGACTCGGCGATCTGACCGGCGGTCAGCGCGGCGCGCGGCAGCTCGATCATGGTGCCGAGGGTCAGCTTGAGGTCCACGCCCCGGGCCCGCTGCACCTCCTCGATGACCTGCTCGGCCTCCTCGCGGACGATCTCCAGCTCCTGGACCGTGCCGACCAGCGGAATCATGATCTCGGCGCGCGGGTCGCCCTTGGCGTTCCGGCGCTCGGCGGCAGCCTCCGCGATGGCCCGTACCTGCATGGCGAAGAGGCCGGGGATGACGAGGCCGAGGCGCACCCCGCGCAGGCCCAGCATCGGGTTCTGCTCGTGCAGCCGGTGCACGGCCTGGAGCAGCCGCAGGTCGTTCTCGTTGTGGTCCTTGCGGGACTCGGCGAGCGCGACGCGCACCGACAGCTCGGTGATGTCGGGCAGGAACTCGTGCAGCGGCGGGTCGAGCAGCCGTACGGTGACGGGCAGCCCGTCCATGGACTCGAAGAGCTCGACGAAGTCGTCCTTCTGGAGGGGCAGCAGCGCGCCGAGGGCGGTCTCCCGCTCCTCGTCGGTGTGGGCGAGGATCAGCCGCTCGACGAGTTCGCGCCGCTCACCGAGGAACATGTGCTCGGTGCGGCACAGGCCGATGCCCTGGGCCCCGAACCGCCGGGCACGGTTGGCGTCCTCGGCGTTGTCGGCGTTGGCCCGCACCCGCAGCCGGCGCACCCGGTCGGCGTAGGCCATGATCCGGTGCACGGCGCCCACGAGTTCGTCGGCGTCGTCGGCGCCAGCGTGCATCCGGCCCTCGAAGTACTCGACGACCGGGGACGGGACGACCGGCACCTTGCCGAGGTAGACCTTGCCGGTGGAGCCGTCGATGGAGACGACGTCGCCCTCCTCGATCACCAGGCCGTCCTTGCCGTCGAGGGCGGGCACCGTCATCCGGCGCCGCTTGGTGTCGACTTCGAGCTCCTCGGCGCCGCAGACACAGGTCTTGCCCATGCCGCGGGCGACCACGGCGGCGTGCGAGGTCTTGCCGCCCCGCGAGGTCAGGATGCCCTCGGCGGCGATCATGCCGTCGAGGTCGTCGGGGTTGGTCTCGCGGCGGATGAGGATGACCTTCTCGCCGGACCTGGACCACTTGACCGCGGTGTACGAGTCGAAGACGGCCTTGCCGACGGCCGCGCCGGGCGAGGCGGCGATGCCCCGCCCGAGCTTGCGCACCGTGCCGTTCTCCGCCGCTTCCTCGTCGAAGCGCGGGAACATCAGCTGGGCGAGCTGGGCGCCGTTGACCCGGCGCAGCGCCTCGGCCTCGTCGATCAGGCCCTGGTCGACCAGCTGGGTGGCGATCCGGAAGGCGGCCCCGGCGGTGCGCTTGCCGACGCGGGTCTGGAGCATCCACAGCTTGCCGCGCTCGATGGTGAACTCGATGTCGCACAGGTCCCGGTAGTGCGTCTCCAGGATCTCCATGATCCGCATGAGCTCGTCGTACGAGCCCTTGTCGATCTGTTCGAGGTCGGCGAGCGGCACGGTGTTGCGGATGCCGGCGACGACGTCCTCGCCCTGCGCGTTCTGGAGGTAGTCGCCGTATACGCCCTGCTGGCCGCTGGCCGGGTCGCGGGTGAAGGCGACGCCGGTGCCCGAGTCGGGGCCGAGGTTGCCGAAGACCATGGAGCAGATGTTGACCGCCGTGCCCAGGTCGTGAGGGATGCGCTCCTGGCGGCGGTAGAGCTTGGCGCGGTCGCCGTTCCACGAGTCGAAGACCGCCCGCACCGCGAGGTCCATCTGCTCGCGCGGCTCCTGCGGGAAGCCGCGGCCGGTCTCGTTGGCGACGATGTCCTTGAACTCGGTGACCAGCCGCTTGAGGTCGCCGGCGTCCAGGTCGACGTCGACGGTCACGCCCTTGGCGCGCTTGGCCTCCTCCAGGGCCTCCTCGAAGAGGTCGCCGTCCACGCCGAGCACGGTCTTGCCGAACATCTGGATGAGGCGGCGGTAGGAGTCCCAGGCGAACCGCTCGTCGCCGGCCTGGGCGGCGAGCCCGGCGACCGAGTCGTCGGAGAGGCCGATGTTCAGGACGGTGTCCATCATGCCGGGCATCGAGAACTTCGCGCCGGAGCGCACGGAGACCAGCAGCGGGTCGTCCGGCTGGCCGAGGGTCTTGCCCATCTTCCGCTCGAGGGCGTCGAGGTGCGCACTCACCTCGTCGCGCAGGGCCGCGGGCTCCTCACCACTGTCGAGGTAGACCTTGCAGGCCTCGGTGGTGATCGTGAAGCCCGGTGGCACGGGGAGACCGAGATTGGTCATCTCGGCGAGGTTGGCGCCCTTCCCGCCGAGCAGGTCCTTGAGATCCTTGTTGCCCTCGGTGAAGTCGTAAACGAACTTCTGCTGATCTTGTGTTTCCGGCACGGGACTCGAACTCCTCGGCTCGGCTGCCCTGACGGCGGGGAGCGTACCCAGATCGAAGGTTCCTGAGTATGTCCACTCCCCTGTCATTCGGCCGTAACCACCCGCCTGCCACGAGTTCGAAAGTCACTCGTACGAATGGCTCTTACTCGCCGCACCTTCAAGGGTCGAACACATACCCACACTGCGCCTATATTCTAGCGCGTCAATCTCACTCTGCGTAATCATTGGTTCGGGGTGTCGAACATCCAAAACTGGCACGGAGTGCCACGCCTTGGAGAGGTGAGGACAGCAGGGGGGTACCGGCCCCCCTTCCCGGGAGTGCTCATGTGAGCGAGAGGGCTATCAGAGTGGCGAGAATCACGCGGCCTGACGGCCCCTCATCTCGCCTTTTGGATACAACGAGTGGGGGTCCGCTCAAACGAGCATTGGCCAGACGAGCATCGCTCAGGCGAGCGCCGCGAGCCGGGCGTCCGCCCGCTCCGGCGAGTACAGCGACTCCACGACCATCGCGGTGGCCCCGACCAGGCTCGCGCGGTCGCCGAGCCGCGAGGTGACCACCTGGAGATGGGCCGTGGTGCGCGGCAGCGCCCGCTGGTAGAGCAGCTCCCGCACCCCGGTGAGGAACGGCACCCCGGCCAGGTCCCCGCCGACCATCAGCACCCCCGGGTTGAGCAGCGTGACCACGGTGACCAGCACCTCCCCGACCCGCCGCCCCGCGTCCCGGGCCATCCGCACCGCCGTCGGATCGCCTTCCGCCAGCAGCGCGCGCACATCCGAGCCGGAGGCGGCGGGCCGCCCCGCCGCGCTCAGGTCCCGGGCCAGCGCCCGCCCGCTGGCCACGGCCGCCAGACAGCCGTACGAGCCGCACATGCACAGCGCGTCGGGCCGGTCGTGCAGCCGGATGTGGCCGATGTCCCCGGCCCCGCCGTCGATGCCGCGGTAGATCTCGCCGCCGACCACCACCCCGGCACCTATCCCGGTGGAAACCTTGACCAGGACGAACGCCGAGCAGTCGGGGTAGCCGGCGCGCTGCTCCCCGTACGCCATCAGATTGGCGTCGTTGTCGACCAGCACCGGCACCGGGGCGAGGGCGGGGTGGAAGGCGCGCCGGATCCGCTCCGCGATCGGGTAGCGGTCCCAGCCCGGCATGATCGGCGGCTGCACCGCCTGCCCGCTCTCCCAGTCCACCGGCCCCGGCACGGAGAGCCCGATCCCGCAGACCCGCCCGGGGTCGGCACCGGCCCGCTCCAGCAGCGGCCCGAACCACCCGGCGACCTCGTCCAGCACCCGCTCGGGGCCGTCCGTGATGTCCAGCGGCGCGGTGTGCTCGGCCAGCGGGGTGCCCGCGAGGTCCATGACGGCGGCCCGCCCGTGCCGGGTCTCCAGGTTGACGGCCAGCACCACGGCATGGCCGGGGTCGAACTCCAGCCGCGCCGAGGGGCGCCCTCCGGTGGAGGTGCCCCCCGCGCCGCCGCGCACCCAGCCCGCCCGGAAGAGCTGGTCCAGGCGGTGTCCGACGGTGGACCTGGACAGCCCGGTCGCGGCCTGGAGCTCCCCGCGCGTGGTGGCCCGCCCGCTGCGGATCAGCTGAAGCAGATGGCCCGCGCTGGCCTGGGTCCCGGTGCTGCCCGCCATCTCGCTCCTCGCCGCTGTCGGTCGTATGCCTGCCCCCGCCTACCCCTTGTCCGCGCCGCTGGTCAGGCCCTCGGTCAACAGTCGCTCGGCGGCGAAGAACAGCAGCACCACCGGGAGGGTGAGCACCACCGATCCGGCCATCAGGACCGTCTTGGAGACCTCGACACCGCCCGCGAGCTGCTGGAGGCCCAGAGAGACGGTCCACCGGTCGGGTTCGGCGGCGAGGAAGAGCAGCGCGAAGAGGAATTCGTTCCAGGCGATCATAAAGATGTACAGGCCGGTCGCCATGAGGGAGGGCAGCGCGAGCGGCAGGACGACCTTGCGGACCGTCTGAAGCCGCGAGCAGCCGTCCAGCGCCGCGGCCTCCTCGACGCTGTACGGGACGGTGGCGAAGTAGTTCTTCATCATGTACACCGACACCGGCACGGTCTGCGCGACGTAGACGATCGCCAGCCCCACCAGGCTGCCCTGGAGTCCCAGCTTGGCGAACATCACGAACAACGGCACGGCCAGCAGCGTCGCGGGGAACAGATACACCGCGAGGAACAGCGCCCCGACCTGGCGGCTGCCGAAGAACCGCAGCCTGCTGACGGCGTACGCGCCGGGCACCGCGACCAGCAGGGTCAGCGCGACCGTGCCGAGCGAGACCAGCGCGGAGTTCAGCAGCATCCGCAGAAAGCCCTGACCGCCCTCGTCGGCCGGCTTGAGGACGCTGCGGTAGGTGTCGAGGGTGAAGTCCTTCCCGGACACCCACAGGCTGCCGGGGTCCAGCAGCAGCGCGTCGATCGGCTTCACCGACAGCAGCAGCATGTAGCCGAACGGCACGATGGTGATCAGCGCGAGGAAGGCGATCACCACCCAGCGGGCGACGGCGAAGAAGCGCTCCTCGAACTGCGCACGGCTCATGGGGCGGCTCGTCTGGCGGCTCGTCGGGCGGCTCGTCAGGCGGCTCATCGGGCTGCCTCCTCCTGGGTCTTACGGGCGAAGAAGGCGAAGTAGACGCCGAGCAGGACCATCAGCACCGCGGCGAGGACGAGCGCCTGCGCGGAGGCCGCCCCGACGTCGTAGCGCGAGGTGAGGAAGTCGTAGACCCGCACCGCGACCACATCCGTCCCGGCGCCGCCGCCGGTGAGCAGATAGACGTCGTCGAACTTGTTGAAGGTCATGATGAAGCGCAACACGCTCAGCAGCGCGATCACCGGCATCAGCTGCGGCAGCAGGATGTGCCTCAGCCGCTGGCTCGGCGTGGCGCCGTCCACCTTGGCCGCCTCCTCCAGGCCGGGCGGCACCGCCTGGAGCCGGGCCAGCAGGAACAGGAAGGCGAAGGGGAAGTAGCGCCAGGTCTCGAAGGCGATGACGGTGAGCAGGGCCAGCGGCACCTCGAAGCCCATCCCCAGCAGGTGCACCGTGTACTGACGGGTGGACAGGAAGGCGATCGGGTCGTCCCAGCCGAAGAGCTTCGCGCCCCACGCGTTGACGATGCCGTACTGCGGGCTGAGCGCGACCTGCCACACGAAGGCCACGGCGACGACCGGGGCGACGTACGGCAGCAGCATGGCCCCGCGCAGCAGCCCCCGGCCGCGGAACGGCCGGCGCAGGGCGAGGGCGGCGACCAGGCCGAGGGCGATCGAGCCGAAGGTGGCCCCCGCGGTGTACAGGAGGGTGGTCCACAGGGAGGACCAGAAGCCGGGCGAGTCGAAGACGGACGCGAAGTTGTGCGGGGTCCAGTGGCCGAACAGGCCCATGCCCTGGATGTCGATGAGCCGGGCGCGCTGGAAGGCCAGCAGCACGGTCCACAGGATGGGCAGCACGACCACGACCAGCACCACCACGAAGGTGGGGGTGACGAAGGCGAGGCCCGCGCGGTTCTCGCGCCGGGCGGCGGTGTCGCGCCGGGCGCGCGTGGGGCGGGGGCGGGGGCGGGGGGTGGTCATCGCAGGGACCTCCGCAGGGCGGTGACTTCCTCGGCGGCGTCGTGCGCGGCCCGGTCGGGCGAGAGCTGGCCGCCGGTCATGGCGGAGACGATCTTGGGGATGGGCAGTTCGCCGTTGAGCGCGCCGACCAGGGCGCCCTCGCCCTGCTCGATCCCCCAGCGCTTGATCCTGCCGACGCCCGCCGCGAGCTCGTCGAGCAGCGTGTCGGGAAAGACCTCGTTCATCGGCCTCTTGACGTCGACGCCCATGTCGCTGGCGCGCCAGGCGCGGCGGTAGCGGTCGGGGGCGGCGGCGGTGCCGGTGCGCACGGGGATCTTGCCCTCGGGCGCCATGCCGAACCAGTCCTCGTAGCCCGAGGTCATCATGTACGTGAGGAAGGTCTTCGTCGCCTCGGTCTCGGCGGTCCTGGTCACGGTCCAGGAGGTGATGTCGCCGAACTGCGCGGCCTCCCCCTGGCCGTCGGGGCCCTTGAGCGCCGTGACGATCCCGCTGTTGTCGGCGAGGAACGAGCGGTCACGCGCGCACTGGGGGCAGCTGGGCAGGGCGTCCTTGCGCAGCCCCGCGAGCTCGTCCAGCAGGAACGACGACCAGATGACCATCGCCGACTTCCCGGAGAAGTAGCCGGCGCGGGTGGAGTCGACGGTCTGGGTGCCGGGCGCGCCGTGCCGCCGGGCCAGGGTGTCGTACGTGGTGAAGGCGGTGCGGCAGGATGGGGAGTCCAGCGCCACGTCTCCCTCGCCGTCTCCCGCGTCGTCTTCCGCGCCGTCTTCCGCGCCCTCTTCCGCGCCCTCTTCCGCGCCCTCTTCCGCGCCGTCTTCCGCGCCGTCGATGAGCCGGCAGCCGTTGGCGAGGGCCAGACTCTCGAAGCTCTGCTGGGTGAAGACGTCCGCCGGGTCGGTGGCGGCGGAGATCCCGTCCCGGCCGCGGACATCCAGCCGGTCGGCGGCGCGCAGCAGATCGCGGTAGCTCTCGGGGGCCGGCAGTCCGTCCCGCTCGAACAGGTCCTGGCGGTACACGAGCAGTTGGAGCCAGGCGTCGGACGGTACGCCGAGCCGGGTGCCCCGGTCGGAGGCGAGGCGGAGGGCGTTGGCGTCGAAGGTGCCGGGGCCGAGCCGCTTGATCACCTCACCCGGGACGCGGGTGTTGACCAGGCCGTTGCTGTACATCTGCCACATCTGGCCCAGCGGGAGGGCGGCGATCACGTCGGGCAGCCGCCCGGCGGCCGCCGCCGACATGATCATCTGGGGCAGCTGGGCCTCGCTCACCCCCACCAGCTTGACGCTGATGCCGGTCTTGTCCTCGAACCGGTCGACGATCTTCTGGGTGGCCGCCATCCGCGGCGGCAGGCTCTCCAGTGACCACACGGTGAGCTTGTTGTCGGGTTTGTCGGTCGCGCCGCTCGAGCATCCGGCCAGCAGGCCGATGCCCAGTGCCGCGGCTATCCCGGCTGCGGTCGCCTTCGACCGCCGGGTCCACAGTCGCATCTCAGTCCTCACGCGCCACTTATGCTTGTGAGCAACGCATCACAGCATCAGTTTTGCGTATTGACAAGACATAAGGCTGGGATATCTTCGCCGTAACACAGCAACGGCAAAGCCACGACCACCCACCGGAGTCCTTCGTGGAAAGCGGCGAGCTCTACCGGCCCGCGCCCATGCGGCTGCTGCGCGGCGCCCGGCGGGTCCTCCTGGAGAACTGGACCGGCACCTCCACGGTCCCCTCGCGCGGCCTGTATCCGCACCAGTGGAGCTGGGACTCGGCGTTCATCGCCATCGGGCTGCGCCATCTGTCGGTGCGCCGCGCCCAGCGCGAGCTGGAGACCCTGCTGAGCGCCCAGTGGGGCGACGGCCGGATCCCGCACATCGTCTTCAACCCGGCCGTGCCGCTGGACGCGTACTTCCCGAGCCCCGACTTCTGGCGCTCCTCCAGCGCGGGCGCGGCCGCCGGCGCCCCCTCGGCCGTCGAGACCTCCGGCATCGTCCAGCCGCCGGTCCACGCGCTCGCCTGCCGGCTGGTGCACCTGGCCGACCCGCGCGCCTCCGCCCGCCGCGGCTTCCTGGACCGGCTCTACCCGCGGCTCGCGGCCTGGCACCACTATCTGGCCGAGTGCCGCGACCTGGGCGGCCACGGGCTGGTGTCCGTGGTCCACCCCTGGGAGCCCGGCATGGACAACAGCCCCTGCTGGGACGCCCCGCTGGCGCGCGTCGAGCCCGCCCCGCCGGGCACCTTCCGCCGCGCCGACCTCGACCACGGCGCGGCCACCGACCGGCCCACCGACCTGGACTACGGCCGCTATGTGCGGCTCGCCGCCGACTACCGGGACCGCGGCTACCGCGACGACGGGCCACCGCCCGCCTTCGCGGTCGAGGACCCCGGGGTCAACGCGCTGCTGATCGCCTCCGAGCACGCGCTGGCCGACATCGCCGCCGCCGTCGGCGCCGACCCCGCGCCCCACCTGGCGCGGGCGCGGCGGCTCACCGCCGCCCTGGTCGAGCGGTTGTGGGACCCGGCCGCCGGGCTGTTCCTCTGCCGCGACCTGCGCGGCGGCGGGCTGATACCTGAGTTCAGCGCCGCGGGTCTGCTACCGCTGATCGTGCCCGGCCTGCCGGACGAGATCGCCGCCGCCCTGGTCCGCACCGCGTCGGGCGACCACTTCGGCCTGGGCACCTCGGTGCGCCTGGTGCCCAGCTACGACCTGCTGGGGGCCGCCTTCGACCCGTCCCGCTACTGGCGCGGGCCCGCGTGGTTCAACGTCAACTGGCTGGTGGAGCGCGGCCTGCGGCTCCATGGCGCGGTGGACCGGGCCGACGCGCTGCGCTCCGCCGCGCTCGACGCGGCCGTCTCCTCCGGTTTCGCCGAGTACGTCGACCCGTACACCGGCGAGGCGCGCGGCACCCGCGACTTCGCCTGGACGGCGGCTCTGGCGCTGGACCTGCTGGTGACCTCGGGCGGAGCGGGTACGGAGCTGGTGACGGCGGAGCGGGAGATGGCCGCCGAACCGGAGTGAGGGACGACCAGAGGCGCGCTCAGCCGCCCGACGTGTCCAGTTCCGCGTCCGCGCTCAAGCCCGCGCAGTCGTACGGGTCGTTCAGCCAGCCGTCGGGCAGCACCACCCGGTTGCGGCCGGAGGTGCGGCCGCGCGGGCCGTCCGCGCCGGGCGGCCACTCCTGGTCCAGGTCCAGCTCGCCGAGCAGCGCGTCCAGCTCGTCCAGGGACGAGGTGATCGCCAGCCGCCTGCGCATCTCGGAGCCCACCGAGAACCCCTTGGTGTACCAGGCGACGTGCTTGCGGAAGTCGATGACGCCCCGCTCCTCGTCCTCCAGCCACTGGGCCAGCAGCTCGGCGTGGCGCCGCATGACCGCCGCGACCTCCCTGAGGGTCGGCCGGGCGGGCGCGCCGCCGCCCTCGAAGGCGGCGACCAGATCGCCGAACAGCCAGGGCCGCCCCAGGCAGCCGCGGCCCACGACCACGCCGTCGCAGCCCGTGCGCCGCATCATCCGCAGCGCGTCGTCCGCCGACCAGATGTCGCCGTTGCCCAGCACCGGGATCTCGGGCACGGCCTCCTTCAGCCGGGCGATGGCCTCCCAGTCGGCCTCGCCGCCGTAGTGCTGCGCCGCCGTGCGGCCGTGCAGCGCGATGGCGGTCACGCCCTCCTCGACCGCGATCCGGCCCGCGTCGAGGTAGGTGATGTGGTCGTCGTCGATGCCCTTGCGCATCTTCATGGTCACCGGCAGCGAGCCCGCGCCGGTCACGGCCTCGCGCAGGATCGAGCGCAGCAGGTGCCGCTTGTACGGGAGCGCCGAGCCGCCGCCCTTGCGGGTGACCTTGGGCACCGGGCAGCCGAAGTTGAGGTCGATGTGGTCGGCCAGGTCCTCGTCGACGATCATCCGTACGGCCTTGCCGACGGTCGCCGGGTCCACCCCGTACAGCTGGATGGAGCGGGGCTTCTCGGTGCCGTCGAAGTGGATCAGCCGCATGGTCTTGGCGTCGCGCTCGACCAGCGCCCGGGTCGTGATCATCTCGCTCACGAACAGGCCCTTGCCCCCGCTGCCCCTATCTCCCGGGGGATAACCCCCGGACCCCCAGCCGTCGCCTTCGGCGAATTGCCGACACAGGGTGCGGAACGGCGCGTTGGTGATCCCGGCCATGGGCGCGAGCACCACCGGCGGGGTCACCGTGTGCGGTCCGATCTGGAGCTGCGTGGCGGTCATGGAAGGGGCTTCCTCGGGTGTCTCTCGGGTATCTCTCGGATATGCGGTGACTCGGTCGAGTGGCTTTCGAGTGGCTCCGCGGAGCCACCGGACCGAGCGGGACGGCAGATCTCTCATTGTCCCGCACCCGATGTCCCGCGTCCGCCACGGGGGAAGCCCCGGAGTGAGGATGGGGAAAAGACGGTGGATGTCGATGTAGCGTTCAATCATGCCTGAGCTGAGCCAACGGCGGCGGCTGCTCGTGCTGGCGATCTGCTGCATGAGCCTGCTGCTCGTCAGCCTCGACAACACCGTCCTCAATGTGGCGCTGCCCTCGATGCGGCGTGACCTGCACGCCTCCGTCTCGGGCATGCAGTGGACGATCGACGCGTACACGCTGGTGCTCGCCGCGCTGCTGATGCTCGCGGGCTCCACGGCGGACCGGGTGGGGCGCAAGCGCACCTTCCAGACCGGCCTGGTGGTCTTCACCCTCGGCTCGGCGCTGTGCAGCCTCGCGCCGAACCTGGAGGCGCTGGTGGGCTTCCGCATGGTGCAGGCGGTCGGCGGCTCGATGCTCAACCCCGTCGCCATGTCGATCATCGCCAACACCTTCACCGAGCCCCGGGAGCGGGCCCGCGCGATCGGCGTGTGGGGCGGGGTCGTCGGCATCAGCATGGCCGCCGGGCCGCTGGTGGGCGGGGTGCTGGTGCAGTCGGTCGGCTGGCGCTCGATCTTCTGGCTCAATCTGCCGATAGGGCTTCTGGCCCTGGTGCTGACCGCCCGCTACGTGCCCGAGTCGCGCGCCCCGAAGCCGCGCCGGACCGATCCGGTGGGCCAGGTGCTGGTCGCCGCCCTGCTCGGCTCGCTCACGTACGCGATCATCGAGGCGCCCGACCGGGGCTGGGGCTCGCCGCTGATCGCCACGTGCATCACGGTCTCCGCCGCCTCGCTGGTCGCGCTCGTGGCGTACGAGCGGCGGCGCACCGAGCCGCTGATCGAGCTGCGCTTCTTCCACAGCGCGCCCTTCAGCGGGGCCACGGTGATAGCGGTGAGCGCCTTCGCGGCGCTGGGCGGGTTCCTGTTCATGAACACGCTGTATCTCCAGGACGTGCGCGGGCTGAGCGCGCTGCACGCCGGGCTGTGGATGCTGCCGATGGCCGCCATGTGCTTCGTCTTCGCGCCGCTGTCCGGGCGGCTGGTCGGCAGCCGCGGGCCACGTATGCCGCTGCTGCTGGCCGGGACGGCGATGGGGCTGAGCGGGGTGCTGTTCGCGGCCTTCGACGCCCAGGCCACCGACGCGCTGCTGCTGATCGGCTATGTGCTGTTCGGCATCGGCTTCGGCCTGGTCAACGCGCCCATCACCAACACCGCGGTGTCCGGGATGCCGCGCACCCAGGCCGGGGTCGCGGCCGCCGTGGCCTCCACCAGCCGCCAGGTGGGCCAGTCGCTCGGCGTCGCGGTCATCGGCGCGGTGCTTGCCTCGGGCGCGGCGGGCGCCACGGCCTCCGCCACGCGCTTCACGGACGCCGCCCGCCCCGCGTGGTGGATCATCGCCGGATGCGGCGCCGCGATCCTGCTGCTCGGGCTGGCGACCACCGGCAAGTGGGCGGCCACCACCGCCCGCCGCGCCGCCGCGCTGTTCGGCGACGAGGAACGCGTGCCCGCTCAGGCCTCGGCGAGAACCAGTGCCTGAAGCCGCTCCAGGCGCTCCCGCGTCTCGTCGTCCGCCGGGGTGTAGACATGCAGCTTGGGCCCGGTGCCGGGGCCGATCCACAGATTGGTGCCGGTGACCCGGAGCGTGCCCACCTGCGCCTGGCGGAAGACCTTGACCCGGTCGCCGGGGCGCAGCACCTCATGCCGCGCCCAGACCTCGCGGAACTCGGGCGAGGCGTCCTGGAACCGCTTCAGCAGCGCCTTCCACGGCGGCTCGGCCAGATGCTCGGCCATCGACGCCCGGAACTTGGCGGCCATCGCCCGGATCGTCTCGTCCGGGTCGGCCATGCTGGCGCGCCACTCCCCGTGGGTGAGGGACAACCACAGGCAGTTGCGGTCCTCCGGGGGCACCGCGTCCAGGTCGCACAGCAGCCGCCCGTGGGTGCGGTTGTACGCGAGGATGTCCAGCCGGGCGTTCTGCACACAGGCCGGGAACGGCTCCAGCTGCTCCAGCATCAGCCCCAGCGCGGGCGTCACGGCGGTGCACTCGCCGCCGGGGCTCGGGTCGACGGCCCCGGAGAGCGCGAACAGGTGCTCGCGCTCGCTGCGGTCCAGGAGCAGCGCGCGGGCGATCGAATCGAGGACCTGCGTGGAGACATGGATGTCCCGGGCCTGTTCGAGCCACGTGTACCAGGTGACCCCGACCGCGGCCAGCTGGGCGACCTCCTCGCGGCGCAGCCCCGGCGTGCGCCTGCGCCGCCCGCGCTCCAGGCCCACCTGCTCGGGGGTGATCCGCTCGCGCCGGCTGCGCAGAAACGCCGCCAGCTCGCCCCGCCGTACATCGGTGACGGCAGCCCCGGCCGTGGTCTCCTGCGCCATAGTGGTCATGGGATCCAGGGTGCCTGAGGGCTCAGCCGGTTGCCAGGTAGTTCCAGTACCAGGATAAAGACACTCTGGTACCCGTCTGAGCCGGGCGCGATGGTCGTAGTCGTGACCCAGACAAGCATCCGTACCCAGGCCCCGGCACGCGGGGCCACCAGAGCCCCGAGCGACGCAGACGGGTCCCTGAACGCACTAGGCCTGTTCACCGTGCTGCTCGGTGCGGCCCTCCCCCTGATCGACTTCTTCATCGTCAACGTCGCCCTGCCCGCCATGGACCGCGACCTGAACGCGGGCCCCGCCCTGCTGGAGCTGGTCGTCGCCGGATACGGCGTCGCGTACGCCGTGCTGCTGGTCCTCGGCGGCCGGCTGGGCGACACCTTCGGCCGGCGCAGGCTCTTCCTCGCCGGCATGGCCGCCTTCGGGGTGACGTCCCTGGCCTGCGGCCTCGCGCCCAACGCCTGGACCCTGGTGGCGGGCCGCGTGGCGCAGGGCGCCGCGGCGGCGCTGCTGCTCCCCCAGGTGCTCGCCACCATCCACGCCACCACCTCCGGCCCGCGCCGCGCCCGCGCGGTGAGCCTGTACGGCGCCACGGCCGGCCTCGCCATGGTGGCCGGGCAGATCCTGGGCGGCGTGCTGGTGGCCGCCGATGTCGCGGGCACGGGGTGGCGCGCCGTCTTCCTGGTCAATGTGCCGGTCGCGGCCGCCGGGCTGGTCGTCGCGGCCCGCGCGGTCCCGGAGACCCGCTCCAAGCACCCCGCCCCCGTCGACGTGCCCGGCACCGCGCTGCTGGCCCTCGCCCTGGTGGCGCTGCTGCTGCCGCTCACCGAGGGCCGTGCGGCGGGCTGGCCGCTGTGGACCTGGCTGCTGCTCGGCGCCTTCCCCGTCGCGGCGGTCGCCTTCTACGTCACCGAGCGGCGCCTCGAATCCTCCGGCCGCGTCCCGCTCCTCCCGCCGAGCCTGTTCGCCCTGCCCGGGCTGCGGCGGGGCCTGCTGATGATCCTTCCGTTCAGCGCGGGCTTCGGCGGCTTCATGTTCGTCATCGCGGTCGCGCTCCAGCAGGGCCTGCGGTACGGGCCCGTCGAGGCCGGTCTCGCGCTGACGCCGATGGCCGCGGCCTTCTTCGTGGCCTCGCTGATGGGCCCGCGCCTGGTGAGCCGGTACGGCAACCGCGTGGTGACCGCGGGCGCGGTCTTCCAGGCCGTCGGCATCGTCCTGTTGATGCTGGCCGTCCAGCGCGACTGGACCGGCCTGTCCCTGGCCGACCTGGCGCCCGGCATCGCCATCGCCGGCTTCGGCCAGGGCCTGCAACTCCCGGTCCTGATCCGCGGCATCCTCGCCGAGGTCCCCGCGGAGCGGGCCGGGGTCGGCAGCGGGGTGATGGTCACCACCCAGCAGTCCGCGCTGGCCCTGGGCGTGGCCACCCTCGGCACGCTCTTCCTGACCCTGAGCCCATCCATGGGCATGGGCGACGCCCTGGCCAGAACCCTGGCCATCCAGCTCGTGGGCATCGTCATAACCGGCCTGCTGAGCCTGCGCCTCCCCCGCCTGCTGGCGTGACGTCACATGGCGGCTGTGACGGGTTCCCCGTCCCGCTGCGGTGCGTCTTCGTCCGGGTTGACGCAGTTCACCAGGCACCTGGTGCGGGACAGGGCGAAGACGCCGTAGCCGAGCAGGGCGACGCCCAGGAGCGCGGGCAGGAGCCATAGTCCGCGGCGCGGCGATTCCGCGAAGAGCGTGACGCCGAGGCAGAAGCTGACCGCGGCGTCTCCCAGGGTGAGGGCCGGCTGGGACGCGATCATCGGGCCGCCCTGCATGGCGTATCCGAGCAGGAAGATCGAGAGCGATCCGACGGCCGCGAAGGTGTAGGTCTGCCAGGTGAGGAAGAACGCCGCCGCCCCCTTCTCGCTGAGCGTTCCCATTGCGGACTTGACCAGTGCCGCGGTGAGTGCGTTGCCGATCGCGGCCGCGGCCGCCAGGCAGGCGGCGCGCGCCAGACCCCGCGGGCGCCGGAGTCCGGCCAGCGCGAGCGCGGCGCCGGCCCCGCCGAGGGCGGCGAGCGTCGGCATCCACCAGACCCCCGGCACCTGGGAGCGCCCTCCGGAAGGGAACGCGGAGAACAGCGCGACGGCCAGACCCACGAAGATGCAGAGCACGCTGAGCCACGCCCTGCGCGACACCCGCACGCGGAACACCGCGCTGCCGGCCAGGAGAGCCAGGGGAAGTTCGAGGATGAAGACGGGCTGGACGGCCGCCAGGGTCCCGGTGTTCAGGGCCAGAGCCTGAAAGAGCGCGGAGCATACGACCCCCACGATGCCGCCGAACCAGACCGGACTGTGCAGCAGGTGCCGGACGAGCCCGAGGCGGGCCGAGGAGTCCGGCACTTCCAGGGCCGCTCGCCGTTGCAGCACGGTTCCCATGGCGTTGCTGCCCGCAGCGAGCACGGCGAACATGACCGCCACAATCATCCCAGTCGTACCTCGTACCACTTCCACGTCGAGTCCGGATCTGGTCCACGATGGCACCCCATGGAAGCTTTGGCCAATATTGAGTGGTTTCGTCACACACCGTGGCCACCACAGCCCGGTGCGGTCCGTGAGTCACGGACCGCACCGGGCTCGAACGGGATGCTCACTCGGAAACAGGGACCGCCTTCCGTCCGGCGGCCCGCCGCTCGGTGAGCCAGTACAGCAGCGCCAGCACGGGCAGGGCTGCGCCGATGGCGCTGACCGCACCCCAGCCGCCGGCACGGTAGGCCATCGAGCCGACCTGGGAGCCCAGGGCGCCGCCGAGGAAGAAGGTGGCGATGAAGGCCGAGTTGAGGCGGGCCCGGGCGCCGGCGTCGAGCTGGTAGATGGTGTGCTGGCCGAGGATCAGGGTGGTCTGCACGGCCATGTCGATGGCGATCGCGGCCAGGGCGAGCAGCACGATGCTGTGCTGACCGAAGCCAGCGACCGCGAAGGCCACCGCGGCGACGGCGAACGCGACACCGGTCATGGGGCGGACGAGCTTGCGGTCGGCCCAGTGCCCGGCCAGCGGGGCGATGGCCGCACCGGCGGCTCCGACAAGGGCGAAGATGCCGACGCCGATGGGAGAGTAGTTGAAGGGGGAGCTGGTCAGGACGTAGGAGACGGTGGTCCAGAAGGCGCTGAAACCGCCGAACATCGCCGCCTGGTACAGGCCGCGGCGCAGCAGCACCGGATGGGTGCGCACCAGTGCGACGGTGGAGCGCAGCACGTGGTGGTACGGCACGGTGGTGGTGGGCGCGTGCTTCGGCAGCGCTGCCCGCAGGGCCACGGCCAGGACGGCCATCAGGACCGCGGAGCCTAGGTAGACGACGCGCCAGCCGGCGATGTCCGAGACCAGGCTGCTCACGGTGCGGGAGAGCAGGATGCCGGTGAGCAGGCCGCTCATCACCCGGCCCACGATCCGGCCGCGGGCGTGGTCGGGGGCCAGGCTTGCCGCGAACGGCACCAGGATCTGGGCGACGACCGAGGTGGCACCGCTGATCAGGGAGGCGATCAGCAGCATGGGGAAGCTGGTGGCGAGGCCGGCCGCGACCAGGGCCAGGGTGGTGACGGTCAGCAGGGCGGTGATCAGGCTCCGCTTCTCCAATCGGTCGCCGAGCGGGACCAGGAAGAGCATGCCGATCACGTAACCGACCTGGGTGAGCGTGATGAGGACGCCCGCGGTGGCCGTGGTGATGTGGAAGACGTCGCGCAGCGAGGACAGCAGGGGCTGCGCGTAGTAGAGGTTGGCGACCGTCATGCCGGAGGCGACGGCCAGCAGTGCGACCAACCAGCCCGGGACGCCATGGGGAGCGCGGACGCTGGTCGCGGCGCGGTGGGATGTGCGCGGCTCGGAGCTGCGCAGCTCGGTTGTCTGGGACACGGGACCTTCTTCGTTGACGCCTGATGGTGATCGTCGAGCGGCTTCCTTGCTGCTCTCACGGGGGTACAGCGCGGGGGACCCCTCATCGCTTCCCCCTTCCCGGCGATGGATCTGGATGTCAGTTATCTCGATCGCAGATGACCGCTCTCGGCGTGCTCCTGCCCGCGCGGAGGACGTCCCGTGTGTGTACGTTGAAGTCGTGGCCCTGCCCACGATCCGCCCCGGAGTCGTCGACGTTCACGCGCACTGGCTGCCGCGTGAACTGCTCGGCCTGCCGCCGGGGAACCCGCTCGGCGGCATGCACGACCGGGATGGCGCGCTCTTCCTCGGAGACGTTCCCCTGTCGTTCCCGACCGCGGCGATGACCGACATCGACGCCATCGTCGCGGACACGCGGAAAGCGGGGCTCGGCGCCCGCGCCATCTCGGCGCCGCCCTTCGCCTTTCCGGTCCACGTGCCGTCCGAGGCGGACGACTACGTGGCCGCCTACAACGAGCGGCTCGCCGACGCGGTGTCCCACACGGACGGAACGCTCGTCGGGCTCGGCCTGGTACGGCTGGACGACGTCGCCGCTGCCCGACGGGAGCTGACGCGGCTCGCCGGGGCGGACGGCGTCGCGGGCATCGCCGTGCCACCGGTGGTCGACGGCCGCTCCTACGACCGGGGCGTCCTGCGGGAGGTGCTCGGCGTCGCCGCCGGGCTCGGGCTGTCCGTGCTGGTGCACCCGATGCAACTGCCGCGCCCGGAATGGGACCACCACTACCTGGTCAACCTGATCGGCAACCCGGTGGAGACCACGACCGCCGTGGCCTCGGTCGTCCTGGGCGGCGTCCTGGAGGACCTGCCCGGCCTGCGGATCTGCTTCGTACACGGCGGAGGCTGCGCGCCCTCCCTGATCGGGAGATGGGGGCACGGCTGGCGGTCCCGCGAGGATGTGCACCGGGGCAGTACCCGGCCGCCCGCGGAGTCGTTCGAGCAGCTGTACTTCGACACGGTCACCCACGATCCGCAGGTGCTGACGCTGCTGCGCTCGCATGCGTCACCGGACCGGATCGTCTGCGGCAGCGACTACCCCTTCGACATGGCGCAGCCCGACCCGGTCGGATTCCTGCTCGGCCACGGAATCGACGCCGCGACGCTGGAGGCGAACGGCCGCCGGTTCCTGGGGATGAAGGCGGCCGCGGAAGGGCGGCGGTGACGCCCGACGCGGCCGAGTGAGGCCCGCACGCGGTTCTCCATGGGCCACCGGGCTGAGGTCCGGGGCGCAGCCCCGAGCGGGGCCGGGGCACAGCCCCAAGCGGCCTCCGGGGCGCAGCCCCGAGCGGCGTCCGGAGCACAGCCCCAAGGGGGGTCCGGGCCTCAGCCCAAGTAGGGGCCCGGGCCTCAGCCCCGAGCGGGGGTCCGGGGCACAGCCCCAAGCGGCGTCCGGAGCACAGCCCCAAGCGGCGTCCGGAGCACAGCCCCAAGCAGGGCCCGGGCCTCAGCCCAAGTAGGGGGTCCGGGGCGCAGCCCCGAGGGGGCCCGGGGCACAGCCCCGAGGGGCCCGGGGCACAGCCCCGAGGGGCCCGGGGCGCAGCCCCGAGGGGGTCCGGGGCGCAGCCCCAAGCAAGGCCCGGGGCACAGCCCCAAGCGGGCCCGGGGCACAGCCCCGAGGGGCCCGGGGCGCAGCCCCGAGGGGGTCCGGGGCGCAGCCCCAAGCAAGGCCCGGGGCGCAGCCCCAAGGGGGCCCGGGCCTCAGCCCCAAGCGGGGCCGGGGCACAGCCCCGAGGGGCCCGGGGCGGAGCCCCAAGCAGGGGTCCGGGGCGGAGCCCCGGTTCGGGAAGGGGCGGGGAGGGGAAACTTCAGCCGACGCCCAGGAAGCGCAGGACCGCCAGCACCCGCCGGTGATCCCCCTCCGCCACCGGCAGGTCCAGCTTCACGAAGATGCTGTTGATGTGCTTCGCCACAGCCGACTCGCTGATCACCAACCCCTCCGCGATCCCCGCGTTGGACCGCCCCTGAGCCATCAGCTCCAGAACCTCCCGCTCCCGCGCGGTCAGCCGGTCCAGCGGGTCGCGGTGGCGGCGGACGAGGAGTTGGGCGACGACCTGGGGGTCGAGCGCGGTGCCGCCGCCGGCGACGCGGTGGAGGGCGGCGATGAAGTCCTCGACGTCCGCGACGCGTTGCTTGAGCAGGTAGCCGATCCCGCTGGTGTGCGCGGTCAGCAGGTCCGCCGCGTAGCGCTCCTCCACGTACTGGGACAGCAGCAGGACCGCCGTGTCCGGCCACTGGTGCCGGATCAGCAGCGCGGCCCGTACGCCCTCGTCGGTGAAGCCGGGGGGCATACGGACGTCGACGACCGCGATGGCGGGGCGGTGTTCCTCGACCGCCGCGAGCAGGCCGTCCGCGTCATCCGTCTCGGCCACGACCTCGAAGCCCGCGGTCTGGAGGACCTTCACCAGGCCGATCCGCAGCAGGACCGAGTCCTCGGCGATCACAGCACGCACGGCAGCTCCACGGTGATGACGGTCGGGCCCCCGCGGGGGCTGCTGAGGTCGAAGGTCCCGTCCACGGAGCCCACGCGCCCCACGAGCCCCGTGAGGCCGCTGCCCCGGGCGGGATCGGCGCCGCCGACCCCGTCGTCGGCGATCACCACCCGCAGTATGTCGGCCGTCCGCACGACCGTGACCTCGGCCCCCGTCGCGTCCGCGTGCTTGGTGGTGTTGGCCAGGGACTCGGAGACGACGAAGTAGGCGACGGCCTCGACGGTGGGCGCGGGGCGCTCGGGGATGTCGATGTGCAGCCGCACCGGCAGCGGGGCGCGGGCGGCGATGCCGGAGAGGGCGGCGTCGAGGCCGCGGTCGTCGAGAACGGCGGGGTGCAGCCCGCGCACCAGGTTGTTCAGTTCCTCGATGGCTTCCTTGGCCTCGCGGTGCGCCTCGTCGATGACCTTGCGCGCTTCTTCGGGCAGATCGCTCAGCGTGGCCTTGGCGAGGCCGAGGTTGACCGCCATGGAGACGAGCCGCTGCTGGGCGCCGTCGTGCAGATCGCGCTCGATGCGGCGGCGTTCGGCGTCGGCCGCGTCGACGGTGCCCGCGCGGCGCTCGGTCAGGTCCTCGACCCGGCGCTCCAGGGCCTTGGCTGGGTCGGGGCCGAGCAGCGCGGTGGCGGCCCGGAGGTCGAACCGTACGAGGGCGCCGGTCAGCCAGTACGCGAGGGCGAGCATGACCACGCCGGCCACGGTGAGATACCCGACCGCGGTGGTGTTGGGGAGGAACTTCAGCCGCCCTCCGGGCACGCTCCAGATGAACACGGTCGTGGCCGCCAGCCCCACCAGAGTCAAGCCACAGACCAGCACCCCGCCGGCCGCGACAGCGGGCCCGACCAGCAGGTTGTAGCGCAGCTCCGACACCCGGCGCGCCGGGCCGGGGATGTCGATGCCGAGCAGGGCCGTGAAGCGGCGCCGCTGCATACGGGTGAACGCCGGGCTGAGGGCGACCAGGGCGGCGGCCGGGAGGGCGACGGCGGCCAGGACGCCCAGGAGCGGCATCGCGGTGTCGCTGAAGACCAGCCACGGCACGCTCAACACCAACAGGGCCAGGAACTGCACGGATATGCCCGCGAGCCCGAATACCGCGTCGCGCCGCAGCCGGGCGAGCGCTGCTCGTGGCGCGGTGGGGAGTCTCATGCGCCGACCTTAGACCGGCGCTTCGGGGCGGGTCGTTCACGCCCGTACCCGGATCGGGGGTGCAACTAGTGCCACCCCCGTTCGGCAACTCGCGTTACCGACAGGCGCGTCCGCGCCGGGGAGGCTGATCACCGTGCCCGAGAAGCAGCCGAGCCGAGTCGGGCCGGAAGGAGATCAGCTCTGATGAGCGCCCTGTACGCCCCCACGGCCCGCCCCGCACGGAACGCCCGCGCGCCCTGGGCCGCCCGGGCAACCCGGACTACCCGGGCCGTGGAGTCGGTGCTCCTCGTCAGTGGCGCCGCGCTGGTCCCCTGGCTCGTCGTGCTGACGACGACGCTGCCGCCCACGGCCCAGGTCGGCCGCTGGAACGTGGCCTGGGCGGGCCTGGACGCGCTGGAGGCGCTCGGGCTGGTGGCCACCGGGCTGCTGCGGCGGCGGGGCGACGGCCGCCACCGGCTCACCGCGGCGGCGACCTGCGCGCTGCTGGTGGTGGACGCGTGGTTCGATACCGTGACGGCGGCCCCGGGCGCCGAGCTGGCCACGGCCCTGGCCATGGCGGTGTGCGCGGAGCTGCCACTGGCGGTGGTGTGCGCGGCGCTGGCCCTGAAGACGGACCGCAGGACAGGCCCCGCCAACACAGACGCCGACGCCGACGTAGACACCGACACCGCCCTCAGGTCTGAGACGTCGCCCACCACAAAATGACCACGGAGATCAGAAAGCAGACGGTCATCGCCCAGAGGACCTGCCGCCGCGCCCGGGGGTCGGCCGTCATGGTCGGGCTGCCGACCGCGCCGTGAGCCTGGGCGAGGTGGTCGAGCCCCTTGTGCCGGGCGCCGCCGTAGGTGATCTGCTCTTCCCAGTCGCAGTGCAGACAGCCGAGCAGCCGCCGCTGCCTGGCGCCGTATCCGTAGCTCACCTCGAAGACGGTGCCGTCCTCACGGGTGGCCGTGATGTGATGCGTCACACCTCGCAGCACGATTCCAGAACCCCCGTTCCGCGCAGAGCCGACGGGCCCTGGCGCCGCGGCAGTCTACCCGCGGCGCCAGGGCCCGTAGCGGCCTGATCGCGTCTTTGAACGCCCTGGTCAGCAGCCGATCAGTCGGCCGCCCAGGTAGGACTGGATCTGGTCGAGGGAGACCCGCTCCTGCTTCATCGTGTCGCGCTCGCGCACGGTCACCGCGTTGTCCTCGAGCGTGTCGAAGTCGACGGTGACGCAGAACGGCGTGCCGATCTCGTCCTGGCGGCGGTAGCGGCGGCCGATCGCGCCCGCGTCGTCGAACTCGATGTTCCAGTGCTTGCGCAGGTCGGTCGCGAGCCCCTTGGCCTTCGGCGAGAGCTGCGGGTTGCGGGACAGCGGCAGCACGGCGACCTTGACCGGCGCGAGGCGCGGGTCGAGCCGCAGCACGGTGCGCTTTTCCATCTTGCCCTTGGCGTTGGGCGCCTCGTCCTCGACGTACGCGTCGAGGAGGAAGGCCAGCATGGCGCGGCCCACGCCCGCCGCCGGCTCGATGACGTACGGCGTCCAGCGCTCGCCGGCCTCCTGGTCGAAGTACGACAGGTCCTGGCCGGAGGCCTGGGAGTGGGCCTTCAGGTCATAGTCGGTGCGGTTGGCCACGCCCTCGAGCTCGCCCCACTCCGAGCCGCCGAAGTTGAAGCGGTACTCGATGTCGGCGGTGCGCTTGGAGTAGTGGGAGAGCTTCTCCTTGGCGTGCTCGTACCAGCGGATGTTGGCCTCCTGGAGGCCCAGGTCGCGGTACCAGTTCCAGCGCTGCTCCATCCAGTACTCCTGCCAGGTCTCGTCCTCGCCCGGCTTGACGAAGAACTCCATCTCCATCTGCTCGAATTCACGCGTACGGAAGATGAAGTTGCCCGGCGTGATCTCGTTGCGGAAGGACTTGCCGATCTGGGCGATGCCGAACGGCGGCTTCCGGCGCGAGGTCTGCTGCACGGCGAGGAAGTTGGTGAAGATGCCCTGCGCGGTCTCGGGGCGCAGATAGGCGACCGAGCCGGAGTCCTGGGTCGGGCCGAGGTGCGTGGAGAGCAGGCCGGAGAACTGCTTGGGCTCGGTGAAGCTGCCCTTGGTGCCGCAGTGCGGACAGTTCAGGTCCGCCAGGCCGTTCTCGGGCAGCCGGCCGTGCTTGGCCTCGTACGCCTCCTCCAGGTGGTCCGCGCGGAACCGCTTGTGGCAGGAGGTGCACTCGGTGAGCGGGTCGGTGAAGGTGGCGACGTGGCCGGACGCCTCCCAGACCTCGCGGGCGAGGATCACCGACGAGTCGAGACCGACCACGTCGTCGCGTGAGGTGACCATCGAGCGCCACCACTGACGCTTGATGTTCTCCTTCAGCTCCACGCCGAGCGGTCCGTAGTCCCAGGCAGCTCGCTGCCCGCCGTAGATCTCGCTGGACGGGTAGACGAAGCCACGGCGCTTGCTCAGGCTGACGATGGTGTCGATCTTGTCGGCGGCCACGGTGCTCTCTTCATTGATGACGGCTGATGACGACTGAGTGAGACGGTGAGACGGCTGTGTGAGACGACTCTGTTATGGCTGATGGCGGCTTTGCGGACGGCGTGCGGACGACAAAGCGAATGCTTCAGGTTACCGGCGGCTCCACCCCTCGGATCAAATCGGTAAGCGAACCGATCAACAAGCGGACCGTTGTTGACAATGGTTTCCATCTTTGTTGAAAATGAGAGTCATGAACATACGTCGCCCCATCCTCCCGGCCGCCGTCGCCGGAGTCGCCGTTCTCGGCCTGGCCACCGCGCTCACAGCCTGCTCCGCCAATACGACGGACGGCCGTACGGACGGCAAACTGGATGTGGTGGCGTCGTTCTACCCGATGCAGTTCCTCGCCGAGCGCATAGGCGGCGGTCACGTCCATGTGTCCAGTCTGACCAAGCCCGGCACGGAACCGCACGACCTGGACATCAGCGCCCGGCAGACCGCCGATCTGAGCAAGGCCGGTCTGGTCGTCTATCTCAAGGGGCTCCAGCCGGCCGTCGACGCCGCCGTCAAGCAGGCCGAGCCGAAGCACGTCGCCGAAGCATCCTCGTACACCTCCCTGGAAGACCACGGTACCGAGGTGGCGGGCGATGAACACGGGCACGACGAGCACGGAGAGGGCGAGCACGGCCACTCCGGCGAGGACGCCGGCTCCGACCCGCACATCTGGCTGGATCCGGTGCGTTACGCCCAGGTCGCCGAGGGTGTCGGCAAGGCGCTGGAGAAGGCCGACCCCGACCACGCCGCCGTCTACAAGAAGAACACCGCCGCGCTGGTCAAGCAGCTCGGCGCGCTGAACGACGATTTCCGGACGGGCCTGAAGAACCGCGCCTCGGACACCTTCATCACCACCCACGCCGCCTTCGGCTACCTCGCCGAGCGCTACGGTCTGCGCCAGGAGGCCATCTCCGGCATCGACCCGGAGTCCGAGCCCAGCCCCGCCCGGGTGAAGGACCTGCACGAGATCGCGAAGAAGGACAAGGTCGGCACCGTCTTCTTCGAGACGCTGGTGAGCGACAAGACCGCCAAGACCCTGGCGGGCGACCTGGGGCTGCGCACCGATGTGCTCGACCCGATCGAGGGCATCAGCGGCAAGTCCAAGGGCCGCGACTACTTCGAGGTCATGCACGCCAACCTCAAGGCGCTCGAAAAGGCCCTGGGCACCAAGTGAGGCCCCAGATGAGGCCCGAGATGAGGCGCGAAATGACGAGCGAACGACGAGCGGAGGAAGCCGTATGAAGCCGGAACCCGCCACGGAGCCATCCCCCGAGAACACCGAGAACACCGCCAAGGCCTCCTCGGACGAGGCCCCGACGGTCATATCGCTGCGCGGCGCCACCGCCTCGCTCGGCGGCCGCCCCGTGCTGCGCGGCGTCGACCTGGCCGTACGGCGCGGCGAGGTGGTCGCGCTGCTCGGCGCCAACGGCTCAGGCAAGTCCACGGCGGTGCGCTCCGTCGTCGGCCAGGTGCCGCTGTCAGGCGGCGATCTCGAGCTGTTCGGCACCCCCGGCCGCCGCTTCCGCGACTGGGCCCGCATCGGCTACGTACCGCAGCGCACCACCGCCGCCAGCGGCGTCCCCGCGACCGTCCGCGAGGTCGTCTCCACCGGGCGGCTCACCCGCAGGCGGCTGGGTCCGCCGCGCGCGGCGGACCGGGCGGCGGTGCGGCGGGCGCTGGAGCTCGTCGGCATGGCCGACCGCGCCAAGGACTCGGTGAGCGCGCTGTCCGGCGGCCAGCACCAGCGGGTGCTGATCGCCCGCGCGCTGGCCGGCGAGCCCGAACTGCTGATCATGGACGAGCCGATGGCCGGGGTCGACCTGGCCAGCCAGGAGATCCTCGCCGGCACCCTGCGCGAGCAGGTCGCCCAGGGCGCCACCGTGCTGCTGGTGCTCCACGAACTCGGCCCGCTGGAGCCGCTGATCGACCGCGCGGTGGTGCTGCGCGACGGCTGTGTGGTCCACGACGGCCCGCCGCCCAAGGCCGTGGGCCAGCACGCGCTGCCGGGCCACGACCACGTACACCCGCACGCGGCGCACGACGCCGAACCGATCCGGACGGGATTGCTGACCTGACATGCTGGAGATCCTCGACTACGCGTTCATGCAGCGGGCGCTGATCGCCGCCGTCCTGGTCGGCATCACCGCCCCCGCCGTCGGCATCTACCTCGTCCAGCGCCGCCAGGCGATCATGGGCGACGGTATCGGCCATGTCGCGCTCACCGGCGTCGCGCTCGGCTTTCTGACCGGCACCAACCCGGTGTGGACGGCCGTCGTGGTCTCCGCCCTCGGCGCGGTCCTCATGGAGCTGATCCGCTGGTACGGCAAGACGCGCGGCGATCTGGCCCTCGCGATGCTCTTCTACGGCGGCATGGCCGGCGGCGTCCTGCTGATCAACCTCTCGCCGACCGGCTCCAACGCCAACCTCACCACGTATCTCTTCGGCTCGATCACCACCGTCTCCCGCGAGGACGTGACCGCGATCACCTTCCTCGCGGCCTTCGTCGTGCTGATCACCCTCGGGCTGCGCCGCCAGCTGTTCGCGGTCTGCCAGGACGAGGAGTTCGCGCGGGTGACCGGCCTGCCGGTGCGCACCCTCAACCTGCTGCTGGCCATCACCGCCGCCGTCACCGTCACCGTGGCCATGCGCGTCGTGGGCCTGCTGCTGGTCAGCGCCCTGATGGTGGTCCCGGTCGCGGCCGCCCAACAGGCCACGCGCGGCTTCGCGATGACGCTCGCGCTCGCCGTCGCGATCGGCATCGTGGTGACGCTCTCCGGCACGGTGTACTCCTTCTACGAGGACGTCCCGCCCGGCGCGAGCATCGTCGTCCTCGCCATCGCCGTGTTCGCCGCGATCACCGCGCTCGCCGCCCCGTTGGCGAGAAGACGCGCACGGAGGGCCGCGGCGGCCGAGGAGCGCTGCACGCTCCCGGTCCCCGGCGCGCGCGTCTCCGCCGCCTCCGCCTCCGCTGGAGCGGGCGAAACGGATGATGTGCTGCTCTAGCCCGTGCGCCCTGCTTTCCCTGGCACAATGGCCACGCGGATGCGCGACGTACGAGCAGGCGACGAGCAGGCGATGTTGAGGAGGCAACTGTGGTGACCGCGGGTCCCCCAGTACGCGGCCGGTCCACCAGGCAGCGGGCGGCGGTAGCGGCTGCGCTGGACGAGGTGGACGAGTTCCGCAGTGCGCAGGAGCTTCACGACATGCTGAAGCACCGCGGCGACTCCGTCGGCCTGACCACGGTCTATCGCACGCTCCAGTCCCTCGCCGACGCGGGCGAGGTCGATGTGTTGCGCACCACCGACGGCGAGGCCGTCTACCGCCGATGCAGCAGCGGCGAGCACCACCACCATCTGGTCTGCCGCACCTGCGGCAAGGCGGTCGAGGTGGAGGGCCCGGCCGTGGAGAAGTGGGCCGACGCGATCGCCGCGGAACACGGCTTCGTGGACGTGGCCCACACGATCGAGATCTTCGGCACCTGTGGGGACTGCGCGACGCCGCCCAAGGTGTAGCTCGCCGACGTTGCGGTGAGTTCGGGACACCGGCACGCCGTCGTCGCGGCGTGTCGCCGTCCCATACTCACCGCAACGACTCACCGCAACGTCACTACCGCTTCCCCCGTCGCAGCCAGTCCCGCACCTTGCGGACCTCGGACACCTTCTCCGGGGGCGAGACGGGCGCGGGGACGGGCGCCGGGACGGGGATGGGCGCTGCCGCAGCCGGGGCCGGCGGGGGCGTGGGCATGGGCATGGGCGGCCCGCTGTGCGGCCGCAGCCCCTTCAGCCGCGCCTGCCAGGGGCCGTCCGCCATCTCCAGGTGCACGATGACCGGCCCCTCGGGCAGTGGCACGGTCTCTCGCCGCCTGCCGATCTCGTTGACGGCGTTCTCGTACCCGGGCAGGGCCGTGGGGTCGTTGTACTCCGCCAGTTCGTAGAGGTGGACGATGAGGTTGTCGTCGCCTCGGTAACGGATGGCGAGGTCGGCCGTACCCGCCGTGTGCAGCAGAACGTCGGGGCCGCCCCACTCCAGCCACTCCTCGGTCAGCCGACGGCCCGCCGCCAGCGGCAACACCCGTAGCTGCCAGGGGCCTTCCGCCTGCAACCGCAGGCGCAGGGGCCCGCGCCCGGGGACCTCGGTCAGCAGCCGCCCCCGGAAGGCGTGCTCGGTGCTGTTGACGAGGTTGTCCTTCTTCTTGTTCCGCTGGTCAAGGGTCCACAGGCCGGTGTATCCCCCGCCCTCGAGGGTGAGTTCGACGATGACCGGCCCCTGCGGGAGTCCGTCCACCGTGATCACGTCGTTGTCCCGGCCGTCCTGCTCGTACGGCTCGAAGACCGCGCCGAACGACCAGTCCGCCGGGTACGCCGGGCCCGGCGCGGGAGGCGGCACCACCAAGGTCGGCGTCGGCGTGGGCGTGGGGGTCGGCACCGGTGCCGGTACGGGAAGCGGTTCCGGGGACGCGGAGGGGGCCTGGACCTGGGCCTGGCCGTCCTCCGCCACGTCCACGCCGTGGTCCGTCGCCAGGCCTGCGAGGCCGTCCACGTACCCCTGGCCCACCGCGCGGAACTTCCAGCCGCCCGCCCGCCGGTACAGCTCCGCCAGCACCATGGCCGTCTCGCCGCCGCCGTCGGTCACGTCGTACCGGGCGATGGACGTACCGTCCGGCGCGAACGCCTCCACCGACGGCCCGGCCACGTCCCGCATCGCGCCGCTGTCCGTCGAGCCGACCACGAGGACGCGGACGATCTCCTCCTCGATCGCGGTGAGGCCGACCTCCAGCCACACCGTGCCGTCGCCCTCACCCCCGTCCCCATCCCCGGCCAGCCGCACGGCGCCCGACGGATGGACCGGCGCGCCGTGGAACACGACATCCCCGTCCCCCCGAACCCTCCCGCCCTCCGTCAGGAGCAAGGCCGAGGCGTCCAGCCCGCTCCGCACGGCGATCCGCAGCGGCACGGACGGAACAAAGGTGTTGCCACCCTTGATCATTCCCCCATCACCTTTTCTTCACATCGTGGGCCGGCGAGCGGATCATGCCACAGGTCGCCGAATGCGCACACGGTCGGGCGCGCCTGACCCCCAACACGGTTGTCGGTGGCGGCGGTTACGGTTCTTGATGGTGGTGACCAGCAGGGATCACCACTGCCGGACCGACTGGGGGACGCACGCCATGACCGATCTCTACACCGTGTCCATCGATGCCGTCGAAGGCCCGACCTTCCGCGGCAAGGTGCACATCATCAACCCCGACGCGGCGAGCGTTCCCTCCGTTCGCACCTTCCCGCTGGCCCTGCTGGTGGACGCCTGGTATCTGCTGACCAACGGATTCCTGGGCGACGACGGCCCGGAGGTGCACCGCGGGGACCGGTGCCCCATCTCCAAGGAGCGGGGCAAGGAGATCGTGGCCGGCATGCGGCTGAAGGACGATCTCTCGGAGGTCTACGACCTCATCCTGGGCAAGATGATCCGCGTCAACAGCGGCGGATACATCCTCGCGGACGACGGCAGGACCGTCGCCGAGCCCAGGCGCCGGGCCGAAGACGTGTACAAGCTGGGCTGGAGCTCGGGCCGCGACCCGAGCTCGTCGTACGTGTTCACCAGGAGCGATCCGGAGGAGTTCGCCCGGCGCGCCGCCGAGATCGTGACCTCCTACGAGCGCGGCCCGGTCCTCAATGTGCCGCTGTGGAGCGAGGTCGCGGCGCTGGAGAGCGACCGCGAGCCCTGGGAGCCGGGAGAGGACCGGGAAGCCATGCTCACCTGGCACGACCCCGTCGACCTGGAGTACTGGCGGGCGTGGCGGCTGCTGCGGGACCGCCCGTTCGAGGAGTGGCCCTACGCGGAGATCACGGTGACGGTGAGCGACGCGGGGTATCTGGAGCATCTGGCGGGCGGCGGCATGCGCTGGTCGACCGCGCAGACCGGCTACGCGTGAGCACCGCCGCCCTGGGCCCTTACTTCTGGTTCTCCTTCTGGGCCTCGTTCGGGATCGCCCCGCCGAAGCGGCGGTCGCGGGAGGCGTACTCCAGGCAGGCCCGCCACAGGTCACGGCGGTCGAAGTCCGGCCAGAGCACGTCCTGGTAGACCATCTCCGCGTAGGCGCTCTGCCAGATCAGGTAGTTGGAGGTGCGCTGCTCGCCCGAGGGCCGCAGGAAGAGATCCACATCCGGCATGTCCGGGAAGTAGAGGTACTTCGCGAAGGTCTTCTCGTTGACCTTCGACGGGTCGAGACGCCCCGCCCTGACGTCCTCCGCCAGCGCCTTCGCCGCGTCCGCGATCTCGGCCCGGCCGCCGTAGTTCATGCAGAAGTACATGGTCATGGCGTCGTTGTCCTTGGTCTGCTCCTGCGCGACCTGGAGCTCCTGAGCCACCGACTTCCACAGCTTCGGCATCCGCCCCACCCAGCGGATACGGATGCCCATCTCGTCCATCTCGTCGCGGCGGCGGCGGATGACGTCCCGGTTGAAGTTCATCAGGAAGCGGACCTCGTCGGGCGAGCGCTTCCAGTTCTCGGTGGAGAAGGCGTAGAGGGAGAGGTTGTTGACCCCTATCTCCAGACAGCCCTTGAGCACGTCGAGGACCACGCCCTCGCCCACCTTGTGCCCCTCGGTGCGCGGCAGCCCGCGCTCCTTGGCCCAGCGGCCGTTGCCGTCCATGACGACCGCCACATGGTTCGGCACCAGCTCACCGGGGATCTTCGGCGGACGGGCACCCGAGGGGTGCTGGTCCGGGGCCCGGTACTCGCGTCGCTGTCGGCCCAGAATCCCGCGTCGTGCCATTGCCTGCCGTCTCCCTCTCAACGCTTCCGTGGTCTATTTCTCTACATACCGCAGCGACCGGAGCCCCCGCTCCAGGTGCCAGTGCAAATAAGCCGCCACCAGCCCGCTGCCCTCCCGGGCGTGCCGCGCCTCGCACGCGTCCGCCGTCGCCCAGTCCCCGGTCAGGAGCGCGCCCAGCAGCATCAGCGCCTCCGCCGAGGGTACGACGCTTCCGGGCACCCGGCACTCCCCGCAGATCACCCCGCCCGCGCCGACCGAGAAGAACCGGTTGGGCCCGGGCATGCCGCACTTCGCGCAGTTGTCGAAGCTCGGCGCGTAGCCGTTCACGGCGAGGGAACGGAGGAGGAACGCGTCCAGGATGAGATGCGGCTCGTGCTCCCCCGAGGCGAGCGTCCGCAGCGCGCCGACCAGCAGCAGATACTGCTGCATGGCGGGCTCGCCCTCGTGGTCGGTGAACCGCTCGGCGGTCTCCAGCATGGCCGTACCGGCGGTGTAGCGGGCGTAGTCGGTCACGATGGCGCTGCCGTACGGAGCGATGGTCTCACTCTGCGTGCACAGCGGCAGCCCGCGGCCGACCAGCTCGCCGCCACCGCGCGAGAAGAACTGCACGTCGACATGGCTGAACGGTTCCAGCCGCGCCCCGAACTTCGACTTCGTCCGCCGCACCCCCCGGGCCACGGCCCGCACCCGGCCGTGACCACGGGTGAGCAGCGTGATGATCCGGTCCGCCTCGCCCAGCTTCTGGGTGCGCAGCACGATGCCGTCGTCGCGGAACAGACTCATGGCGCTCATTCTCCATGACGGCGGACGCCGCGGAGAACGGCATCCGCTCAGGCGGCGGCGAAGTGGGCGATGAGCGCCGTCGCGACCGGATCGACCGCCTCCGGCGCGATCATGTGGCCCATGTCCTGGACCATCAGCAGCCGGGCCCCGGCGATCGCCTCCGCGATCAGCTGCCCGTGTCCGGGCTTGGCCGGTTCGCAGGTGCCCTCGACGACCAGGGTGGGCGCCTGCACCCTGACCAGCGCGCCGACGGGTTCGAACGCCAGGTCGGCCATTCCGGCCAGCCGGTGGTTGGCCGTGGTGCGCGGGTCGCGGGCGCGGTCGAACAGCAGCTCCTCCAGCCGCCGTTGGGCGTCCTCGTCGAACGGCAGCGCCGTTCCGTTCATCACCCTGGCCATCGCGATCTGGAAGTCGATGGCCTCGGCGCGGGTGCCGGGCGGCGCGGCCGTCATGGCGGCCCGGAAGAACTCGAGGAACTCCGGCCGCGGCTCCGGCAGGCTGCCCGCCGGCTGCGGTTCGCCGAGCAGGGCACGGGTCAGCACCTCTCCCTCGCGGGCGCCGAGCGGCGAGGAGCCGATCACCGTGAGGGTGGCCACCCGCTCGGGGTGGTCCGCGGCGATCCACTGGGCGAGCAGACCGCCCGCGGAGTGGCCGACCACGTGCGCCCGGTCGATGCCGAGGGCGTCGAGCAGGCCGAGGGCGTCGTCCTTGAGCGCCGCCCAGGTGTAGGGGTGGGCCTCGAAGTCCCGGGCCGTGGACCGGCCGACGTCCCGGTGGTCGTAGCGGATGACCCGGTGGCCGGCGGCCGCGATGCGGCCCACGAACTCGTCGGGCCACAGCAGGCCCTGGGTCATCGACCCCATGATGAGCAGCACCGGCGGATGGGAGGGGTCGCCGAACTCCTCCGCCCACAGCTCGATGTCGCCGACCGTGACCAGCTGTCCTTCTACCGTCATGCGTGTCTCTCTTCTCTCGTTGACGGGGACGACTCTGCCGGGACGGGCCATCGGTGCCATCCGTAGAACCACTGGTGGCGGCTACTGGTGGCGACTACTGGTGGCGGCTACTGAAGCAGCAGCCGGGTCAGCTCCGCGCGCGAGCTGATGCCCAGCTTCGGGTAGACCTTGTAGAGGTGGTACTCCACGGTGCGGGGGCTGAGGAACAGCTGGGCCGCGACCTCGCGGTTGGCCGCGCCCTGGGCCACCAGCCGGGCGATCCGCAGCTCTTGCGGGGTGAGCGCGGCGAGCGCGTCCGGCGCCGGGCGGTCGGCGCTCTCCCCCGCGGCCCGCAGCTCGCCCCGCGCGCGCCGCTCCCACGGTTCGGCCGCCAGCCGCTGGAAGACCTCCATGGCCTGGCGCAGATGCCCTCTCGCCTCGCCGACCCGGCGGGCGCGGCGCAGCCGCTCGCCCAGCAGCAGCGCGGTACGGGCCCGGTCGTACGCGGCCCCGCTGTCGACGGCGAGGTGCCCCAGCGCCTCGTACAGCAGCGACACGGCCTTGTCGTCCTCGGCCACCAGCGCGCGGCAGCGGGCCAGCAGCGCCCGGGAGCGCGCCGACGCCGCGTGCGCCGACCACCGCTCCAGGAAGGCCACGGCGGTGCGGGCGGCGGCCTCGTCCCCGGCGGCCACGGCGGCCTCGACCCGGTCGGCGACCGACCCCCATACGACCACGGGGTGTCCGGCGCCCGGGCCCGCGTCGACCAGCGCCGCCAGTCGCTCGTGCGCCTGGGCGAACCGGCCGAGGCCGAGGTCGAGGACGCCCAGGGCGTAGGAGGCCACGCCGACGCGCAGTCCGAGCCGGTGCGGAATGGCGATGGCCAGGGCCTGTCGGGCGTGGGTGTGGCAGACGTCCTCCTCGCCGCGCACCGCGGCGCAGACCGCGAGGTTGGCCAGGTGCGCGGCCGCGGAGTTGCTGATGCCCGCTTCCCGGGCGAGCGCCAGCCCTTCCGTGGACAGGGCGGTGCTCAGGGCGAACCGGCTGTTCATCCGCTCGGCGGTGGCGGCGTTCTCCAGGACGACGGGCAGCGTGCCCGCCATTCCGGACACCCGGGCGACCGCACCGGCCCGCGCCCCGTACGCGGCCGCGGCGTCCCCTTCGCCGAGCAGGCTGGCGGCGGCGGCCGCCCACAGCAGGGTGGCGGCCTCGCCCGCGTCGCCGGCGCCGCCCGCGTCACCCGCGTCGTCCGGGACGGCCGTGTCGCCCGGGACGGCCGCCAGGGCCCGTCTGAGCAGCGGCACCCCGCGTTCGGGGTCCCCGCCCTGCAAGGCACCGGACCCGGCCAGGACGTCCCGCACGAACGCGTCCGCGGAACCCGGCGGCGGTGGCTCGGACAGGGCCTCGGCACGCCGGCCGATGCGCACGGTGGCGTCGCTGTCGCCCACGTAGGAGGCGGCCTCGGCGGCGTCCGCGAGCAGTTGGAGCCGGTCGGGTGCCTGGTCCGCCGCGGCGAGGAAGATACGCAACGCCTCGGCCGCGTCCCCGGAGTTGAGCGCGAAGCGGCCGCGCAGCTGGGCGAGTTCGGCCAGCAGGCCGGGGTCCTCGGCGGTCTCTCCGGCCGCCGCGAGCGCGCTGTGCGCCTGGCCCGGTCGCCCGCCGAGCCAGGCCGCCACGGCCGCGTCGGTCAGCCGGCGGGCCCGGGCGGCGGGGTCGGGCGTCAGCTGCGCGGCGCGGGTGAGGGCGTCGGCGGCGTCCGCGTAGCCGCCCCGGGCGCGGGCCCGGTCGGCAGCGGCGGCCAGGTCCGCGGCGATCTCCTCGTCGGGCCCGATGGCCACGGCGGCCAGGTGCCCCGCCCGGCGGTCCGCGTCGCCCGCCGCCCCGAGGACCGCGGCCAGCGCCTCGTGGGCGGCGCGCCGGTCCGCCGGGCTCGCGGCGGCGTGCACCGCGGAGCGGATCAGCGGGTGCCGGAAGGTGATCGCGGCGGGCCCGTCCACCAGCAGCCCGGCGGCCTCGGCCGGCTCCAGCGCCCGTTCCGGGGCCCCGAGCCGGGCGGCGGCGGCCAGCACCACCCGGGGGTCGCCCCGCCCGTCGAGCGCGGTGACCAGCAGCACCCGGCGGGTCCCGGCGGGCAGTGCGGCGAGCTGGCCGCCGTAGACGGCGGTGACCCCCTCCCCCAGCGGCAGCGGGTCGGGCAGCGGCTCGTGACCCGTCAGCTGGCCGGCCGTCAGCAGTTCGGCGGTCTCCTGGAGGGCGAGCGGGTTGCCATCAGTGGCCTCCGCGATCAGCGCCGCGACCCGCGGCGAGGGCTCCACGGCCGCCCAGCCGGCGAGGGCCGCGGCCGCGTCGGCGACGTCCAGCCCGGTCAGCCGCCGCTCCGGCAGGTCGCGCAGCGCGTACCGGGTGTCGGGGGTGTCCCTCGTGGCGATCAGCAGCCCCACGCCGTCGGTGTCCAGGCGGCGCGCGGCGAACAGCAGGGCGTCGGCGGAGGCCCGGTCGACCCAGTGGAAATCGTCGACGACGCACAGCAGCCCGTGCTGCCGCCCGGCCTCGGCCAGCAGCGACAGCACCCCCGCGGCCACCAGGAACCGATCCTGCGCGGCGGGCGGCGCGGCCAGCCCCAACGCCCCGCGCACCGCGTCCCGCTGCGGACCGGGCAACGCGTCGATGAGCCCGGCGACCGGCCGCAGCAACTGATGCAGGGCAGCGAACGCGAGCCCCGTCTCGGGTTCGGCGCCGGTGGCGCGCAGCACCGTGGCGGGGGCGGCCTGCTCCGCGGCGTACCGCAGCAGCGCGGACTTCCCGACGCCGGGCTCGCCCCGCAGCACCAGGACCCGCCCGGCGCCGGACCGGACGCCGTCCAGCAGCTCGGCGAGCGCCGCGCGTTCGTCCGCGCGTCCGGCGAGTCGGCCCCCTGGCATACGGTCCCCCCTGCTGTGCTCGTGAGCGCAACGGGTCCGGCGCCGCGCGCCGGGCCGACTGTACGCGGTCCGCTCCGCGGGGACGCGGGGCCTCACGGCTCGGCCCAGTCGCGGCGGCTTAAGCGCTGACCTGTGCGTTTGTGGTGAATATTGAGACAGCAACACGCACCGTGACGTGCGCGTGACGCTAGGATGATCGTTTTGCACATCGCTGCCGGGTGCGCAGTACGGCAGTACGGCAGTACGAGGGGGAGGGAAGCGCATGTCCACGTTCGAGGCGGAATGGGCGCAGATGAAGCGCGAGGCATCCGGGGAGACCCGAATGAGCCTCGCGGGCGCCGGCGACAAGCCCGACTGGGAGCAAGAGGGATCGGGCAGCGTGAGGTCCAGCAAGAACGCGTGGACGGAGGCGGCCCAGGGAGTCGGCGAGCTCCGGGGGAACATCAAGACCGCGCTGACAAAGCTGGAGGAAGAGCAGAAGGGCCTGGGCGCGGGCAGCGAGACCGGCGGCGGTATCGAGAGCGCGGCGGCCCAGCGGGAGCTCTACCACTCCTGGAAGCGCTATCTGAAAGGTGTGAGCGGCAAGTGCGGCACCTTTCAGGACCGGCTCCAGAAGGCCGGGGATCACCACTACGAGAACGACGCGGCCATCGAGAGCGCATTCGATAGATGGGACGGCCTGTACAAGGACACGAAGCCCGTCGGTGGCGAGAGCCGGGGGCGGTGACGCGGACCAGTGGATTACACGACCCTCAAGTCCCTCAAGCCTTCTGAGTTCGAGGACGCGGCAGGCGGCTATCGGACCCTCGGCGACATGGCGAGTCAGGCCAAGGACGACATCGAGCAGCAAGTGACCGCGGGCATGCGGAAATCGCTCAAGGGCGAAGCCGTGGACGAGGCTGTCCGGAAACTCCGGAAGCTGTCCACGAACTTCCATTACACCCAGGTCGAATGCGCACTCATCACCACCGCTCTCAACTCTCTGGCCTACGAACTGCGAGCAGCCAAGAACAAGCTCGACGCCGCTGTGGAGGATGCCGCTGCCGCACAGTTCACCGTGGACTCCGACGGCTCGGTGAGCTACCCGGCGGCCGGCGACAAGGTCGACGGCAAGGTGCCCGAGGGCGGTACGGTCACGGGCAGCGCCAGGAAGTCCACCGGCAACCCGATCGACCCTGCTGGGGACGCGAACGACACGGCCAGGGCTCTCGAGCGCCAGGCATCGAACCTCTCCGACAACCCGAATTACGACCGCGCGTTGGCCATCGCCAACCGCATTGAGCAAGCCGTCCACCAGGCCACCCGGGCCGACGAAAAGTGGGCCCCTGAGCTGCGCAAGTTGAAGGCTGACGACGATCTGGTCGTCGCCGCCGAGGACTGGGCTGACGCGAAGAGGGACATGGGTGGTGTCCGCCGCGGCGCGAAGGGATACCTGGACGCCATCAAAGCGCCCCTGGAGGACAGCAATCCGGAAGAGAACGCCACGTGGTGGAAGAGCCTCTCGAAGAATGAGCAGGACGCTACTCTCGCCCTCGATCCAGCAGGGCTCGGCAAGCGTGACGGTTTACCCGCAGCCGTGCGCGACGAAGCGAACCGGACTGTGCTCGCCGAAACCCGTGCGGAACTCGACCTGAAACTCGACGAGCTCGGCAAGAATGAGCCCGCGAAGTACGAGCAAAAGTGGAACAACATAACCCAGCTTCCCGTTCAGGGAGAGAAGCAGGTGACCCTGGCCTGGCAGGCGTGGGACAGGGAAAGAACCAGGATTAAGGAATCCTTGGATGGTATGGACGCCATTGAGCGCCGCTTTGACAGGACGGGAGAGGATGGCCTGCCGGAGGCGTATCTGCTGGGATTCAGCGCGGAAGGTCGGGGACGGGCCATCGTCGCCAACGGAAATCCTGATGACGCGGATCACATCGCGGTGTACACACCTGGAACCGGAGCCTCACTCAGTAACAGTAATGGAGACATCAATCGCGGGGTGAACTTGTGGAAAACCTCCCAGCCACTGACCGATCAGGAAGTATCGACCGTTACTTGGATAGGCTACGATGCGCCGCCGGGACTCTCGGACGCCACTCGGGATAAATACGCGGACAACGCCGTAGGTCCGTACGGCCAGTTCATCGATGGCCTCAACGCTGCGAACAAATCTGGTTCCGACGCTCATATCACCGCAATCGCGCATTCATATGGGACCACGGTCATCGGCGCCGCGGCCGAAGACGGGGACCTCGGCGTCGACGACATCGTGTTCGCCGGCAGCCCTGGCGCCCGGGCGGAAAATGCCGCGGATCTGGACGTAGGTAAGGGGCATGTCTGGAATGAGCACGCCAAGGGTGACGATTTGGTAAACGGCGTTGGCCGCTTCGGCCACGGGGGCGGGGTCTCGGGCATCGACCCAACTGACCCGATCTTCGGCGCCAACCAGATGGCCACTGATACCGAGGGGCACAGCGGCTACTGGGACTACGACGACAAAAACGATGTGCCGAGTCTCAGTATCGAGAACCAAGGAAAGGTCATCGTGGGAGAATACGACAAGGTGAAAATGAAGCCACGCGACGATGGATCACTTCTGCCGGTCGACTGGCGTGAGCCGCCGAATTGGGACGTCTGACGTGTGGAAGGTGTGGCGATGTCGACGGGCACTGCCCGCTGCGGCGGTTCTCCTATGCGTCATGGGGTGCGGATCCATGAGTGACTCGGATGGTGCGGCTCCGAAGGAAATGCATCCAACGCAGGCCAAGGAGCACGTCAGAAAGCTGTCCAGCGATGTGTTCGACATGGTCCGGCTTCAAGGGAAAGTGTCGCCGGCCGGACCTGCAACAATGCCCTCCCAACAGGGGGAACGGGAGTATTCCGTCCAGCATTTCTGGTCCATCTCTCGCCTGTCTGATCGGGAGTTGACGCGCGGCTTCAACCGCTTGCGTGAAGAACTTCCGAAGGAGGGGTGGCGTATCACTCATTTCGGGCACGCGAACTCAACGGCCCGCCAGTTGGAGATAGCGGCCGTACATGAAAAGGACAAGTACTCGTTGTCCGCGGAGCTCTGGGTCAGCAGCTCAGAAGAAAACGCACATGCGTCCGCGCCCAAGAAGGGCCGAATCGTGTTCTCCGTCGGGTCTCCCACCTACCGAACTCCCAAGGGAGTCGACCGCGACAACTACTGATGCCCCATCCTGAAACGCGACTGCCCGCGGCGCTGTCGCACGGTCGAGGGGCGGCCTGCCGAAGGCCGCCCCTGACCACAGGTAGAGTCCGGCGAGGTAGCTGACCGGGGTCTTGTCGTGGCGGGTGGCGAGCCCGCGCCACTCCTTGATCTTGTTGCCGGTGCGATCCCACAGCGGCACCAAGGGGGTGTAACTGCGAGGTCCGCTCATTCGCTCGCTTTGAGCGCCTTGTCGATGTCGGCTTGATGATCGCTCAGCCAGTCCTGGTAGGACAGCGTGGGGCGGCCGACGAGGCGCTCGACCGTATCGCTGACCGGGGCCGGATTCTCGGTGCGCGCGGCGAGTTCCGTGAGCACCGCGTCGGCGATGCCGTCCGAGATTCCCGCCCGCAGCAGGTGTTGGCGCCCCTCTTCCGGGGTGATTTCCCGGTGCGACAGCATTCGGCCCGTGACCCGGGCAAGCAGCCTGACGCGGTCCGGTTCGGTCAGCACCTCCGGACCCGTCACCGGCAGCGCCGTCCCGCCGTGAACGGCAGCCCCGTCCAGCAGGGCCCGTGCGGCGACGGCGGCCAGATCATGTTCGTGCACAGTGGGGGTGCCGGCGTGGGCGTACGGTCCGTACACTGTGTCGCCGTAGCGGATCTGCGGGACGAGATGGAGAAGGTCGTTAAGGGCGAACTCCTCGGCCCGCACGTGGGTCCATGCAAGACCGGACTCTTCGGCGAGTTCCTCGCTCCTTCGGTGCATCCTGGCGATTTCGTCGCGCTGTTCGTCGGCAGGCACGCCGTCGCGGACGTACACCGATGAGATGAGCACGACATGCTCGACACCCTGGTCATGTGCCGCGCGCAGGAACTCTGCTGTCGCCGGGCCGGTCGCGTCCGAGTTGAGAAACACGCCGCGCACGCCGGAGAGTGCCTCGGCGATCGGCCGGAGGTCCCGCCGGATATCGCCGCGCACGATCTCGACGCCCTCAGGAAATCCCCGATCCCCGTGCTGACGTGTCAGAGCCCTAACGGGACGCCCAGCGGCGTGCAGGAGTCGGACAATTTCGCGACCGATATTGCCGGTCGCCCCGCTGATGAAATACATGATCGCGTCTCTTTTCACGAGATGAGGCATTCACAGAATGATTCGACTCGGGCACTGTGCGCCACGTGAGCCAGATCGGCGCCCGCCAACACCCTCAATAACAGAACGCCGTCCCCTTAAGGCGAAGGTAACAGAACGTCGTCCACCTAACAAGAGGACGCCGTTCTGTTAGTATGGGCGTGAATGGAGGGACCATGCCGGAGTCGACGTTCGTACGGGCCAGGCGGCCGGAACAGAAGGAACAGCGCCGTGAAGCGATCCTGAGCGCCGCCCGGGAGCTGGCCTCTGGATCAGGCGTGCGCCAGGTCAGCCTGGGGAACGTAGCCGCAGCGGTCGGCCTGGCCAAGTCCAACCTGGTGCGCTACTTCGGCACCCGCGAGGAGATCTTCCTCGTGCTCGCCGTGGACGAATGGCACGGCTGGGCCGGCGACGTCCTCACCCGGCTCAGCAACGGCGAAGGCCCGGTCGACGCTCTGGCAGAACCGTTCGCCGCACGGCCGCTGTTCTGCGATCTGCTCAGCCAGATGGGCGCGACCCTGGAACACAACATCTCCGTGTCAGCCGCCCGCGACTTCAAGCGCGCCGTCAACACCATCAACGGCGAACTTGCCGACGCGATCACCCGCGCGCTACCGACCGTCACGGTCGGCGAGGCACGCGAACTCGCCGCACAGGCTCCGATGCTGGCGGGTACGTACTACCCCGCGACCCATCCGCCCCGCACCCTCGCTGAACTCTATGCACAGGAACCGGAGCTCGCCGCCGACTGCCCGGCGCTGGTGCCGTCCCTCAAGCGCACCCTCGCCGCGATGGCTGCGGGGCTGCCCGCCCTGCGTACCTGAACCCGGGGCCGGGAAGCTGCTGAGAGGTCCCGACCCAACTCGGCACAGTCCCTAGTGGGGCAGGTGATCGAACCGCCCGGCCTTCACGGCGTGCGTGAGGGCGCGGAGGGCGGCGGGGGTGGTTGTGATCACGGTGTGCGGTTCTTCGCTCTCCCGCA
Organism: Streptomyces sp. NPDC097640; assembly: GCF_040302705.1. Lineage (NCBI taxonomy): Bacteria > Bacillati > Actinomycetota > Actinomycetes > Kitasatosporales > Streptomycetaceae > Streptomyces > Streptomyces sp. NPDC097640. Next base: position 362,339 of record NZ_JBEOSB010000004.1, on the reverse strand, counting down.
GGAGGATCGACGCGTCGGGCGCGTGGGCCAGCTCGACGCAGGCGTTGTCTGGGGCGTCCGCGGAATAGGAGGACTTCCGCCACTGTATGTGGGACATCTCCATGCCTTCAGAGTCGTTGTGCGATGGCGTGAATGAAACCGCGCGTGTCGTCCGGCGTGAGGGACAGATCTTCCGTCCGGTCGAGGATCCGCCGGTAGTTGGCGAGATGGGTCTCGCCGTCGAGGAACATCACACCAGTGGGCGCGTCGAGCTGCACGGTATCCAACTGCGGGACCGCCCCGCGCACGTGGGCGGCCGAGACCCCGGCGTTGGGGAACCCTCCGGCGGAGAAGGGGACGGCTCGCACCGTGACATTGTCCCGCTCCGATGCCTCAAGGACGCGCTCCAACTGGCCACGGGCCACCTTGGCCCCACCGAACTCCATCCTCAAGGCAGCTTCATGGATCAGGAAGGTGCACGGCGGCGGATCGTCCCGATCCAGGACATCGCGGCGCCGCAACCGGAAGGACAGGCTGACTCGGAGTTGGGCAGGAGTGGGCTCCGGCTCGGCGATCGAGAACACGGCCTTCGCGTAGTCCTCGGTCTGCAGGAGTCCTGGGATGTGCATGATCTGCACAGCGCGGAGACTCACGGCCCGGAATTCGAGCTCGGCCAGGTCCAGGGCGGTGGCGGCCATCTTGCCGTCGTACTCGTCCCACCAGCCTCGGCCACGCTCTGAGGCCATGGCCGCAAGCGCGTCAACGTACCCCTGGTCGCCACATGAGTAGATGGCGGCCAGCATCCTGAGGCGCTCTTCGCTCACGCCGAGGCGACCGGCCTCCATGTTGCTGATACGCGTACGGTCCGCGCCCAATTGCTCACCGGCGCGGACCACGCTCATCCCGGCCTGTTCGCGCATCTTGCGCAACTCCGCGCCCACGCGGCGCTGCCGCGCGGTTGGGGCTGCCTTCTGCGGCATGTGCGGACCCTCCCGTTACCCATTCCGTCACACAGTGTTCCAGTGACACTACTCGAATCCAGATCCGGATGCACAAGCTCATCCGGGTTGGATGCACGAGTGCATCCAGGTGCCGTAAGGTTCCGATAGCACAGCGCATCGGAACCATCACGCACCGCGTTGGGAGAACCCGCCATGCCCGAAGCCGCCGAACCCCCCTACGCCTACCGGCTCAGTGCCCCCAACTCCCCCAGGAGCCCCAAAGCCTGCCGTGACGCGATCGCCGCTCTCCTCCAGGCCAACGGCCTGGAGGACCTCGCGGACACGGCCCGCCTCCTCGTGTCCGAGGCGGTCACCAACGTCCACCAGCACACAGCCACCCCCGTCATCCACATCGACGCCCTCGTACGCGACCGCATCGCCACCATCGCCGTACGCGACAGTTCCCTGGACGACCTCCCCCGCCCGCGCAGGGCGGAGGCCGACGAGGAAGGGGGCCGCGGGCTCTTCCTCATGAAGCAACTCGCCCACGCCTGCGGCGTGACCTGGGAAAGCGGCGCGCACCCCACCGGCAAGCACATCTGGTTCGAGCTGCGCGACCCGGTCATCGAATGAAACAGAGGACGAGGGCGGCTGCCGCCGCGAAGGCGCACTCAACTGAGCACGTCCGCACGCCCCTGACACGCGCCCTGACCGCCCGTCACCATGAGAGGTACCAATCGCCGGCCAGGAGCGACCAGGAGGAAAGCCAGATGGGGAAGCACGGAGGCAAGCCGGACCCGGCCGAGAGCGACGGGCACAAGCCTGACAAGCCCATCCCGCCCCCCGACCCGAGGCGACCGGAGCCGCCGAAGCGATGACCGCCGACGGCACGGCAGCCCTCGCCCGGCGGCTCTCGGACGGCGGCCACCTTCCGGCCGCATGGCTCGGCCCCTTCACTCGCGTCGATCGCGCGGGGTTCCTCCCCGACCGCATCTGGGTCCGCGTCGCGGACGGCTACGAGCCCGTCGACCGCGCCGCCGAGCCGGACCGTTGGCGGAGCCTGGCCTACAGCGACGAGGCACTCGTCACCCAGGTCGAGGATCGGCCCGGCGCCGCGCCGGCGCGTACCCCGTCCAGCTCGGCGAGCATGCCGAGTGTCGTCGCCACCATGCTCCAAGCGCTCGACGTCCACGACGGGCAGCGCGTCCTCGAGATCGGGGCGGGCACCGGATACAACGCCGCTCTCCTGTCCGCCAGGCTCGGCAGCGAGCAGGTGACCACCGTCGAGGTCGATCCCGCCCTCGCCGACAGGGCGCGGGCCGCCCTGAAGTCCGCAGGCCACCGGCCCGCGGTGATCACTGCGGACGGTGCCGACGGATGGCCTCCGGGCGCGCCGTACGACCGGGTCATCGCCACCTGCGCCGTACACGACGTGCCCCGCGCCTGGATCGAGCAGACCGCGCCCGGGGGGCTCGTCGTCCTCCCGTGGGGCACGGCACTGCGCAACGGGGTGCTGCTGCGGCTCACCGTCGAGGACCGCCCGGACGGGCCCGTGGCATCCGGCCGGGTCGTTGGCGACAGCTCGTTCATGTGGCTGCGGGCGCAGGCGCCCGAACGTGACGTCATGGCCGTTGTCCGAGGTGAGCCCAACCGCGGAAGCACTCGCCTCGACCCAAGCTTTCTCGGTGATGACGACGCATGGTTCGCCACCGGAGTCCTGGTCCCGGGCTGCCGGTCGGCGGCGGGCCCTGGCCCGGACGGCGAATGGACTCTCTGGCTCGCCGACTCGGCCTCCGGCTCCTGGGCGTCCGTCGATTACGAGCCGGACGCCACCGACTACGAGGTCCGGCAGCACGGCCCACGGCTCCTCTGGAACGAACTGGAGGCGGCACACGCCTGGTGGGCGCGGGCCGGGCGGCCGACGCGCACACGATTCGGGCTCACCGTCACCTCCGCCGGTCAGCGGGTATGGCTCGACTGTCCGGACAACGTCGTTCCCGCCGACGTCCACGGGGAAGGTGACGCGATCCCGCTGTGACGGGCGCGGCGTGGATGCGGTCGCGGATCGCCGGAGCGTGCTCTTGAGGTCGGCGCGGGCCCCGTCGCCCGCCTCGGCGAGAACTGCCACTGATCCATCCAAAACGCACCAGCCAGGTCCGGCATCGCCATGTCGCCGGACCTTGGCGCGCTCGGCGCCCGTACGGATGAAACGACGCGATCCCGCTGTGACGAGCGAGAGACATGGGTACGGTGTCCAGCCTGTCGGAGGCCTCGGAGGACGCCCATGCCGCGCGAGTCGGGCACGCTGCCCGAGTACTGGGACACCTACAAGCCCTATCGTGGGCACGGTGAGCAGCCGGTGCCGGACATCGATGCGTTCGCCTGGACTCAGTACGACGGGCACGGCCCCGGCGAGGAGTTCCTGGGCAGCCCGCGTACCGCTCTCGAGCTGGGCTGCGCCGAAGGGAAGGAAGCCGTATACCTCGCTCGTACCGGAGTCGAGGTGACAGCGCTGGACTTCTCCGCCGTCCAGGTCACGCGTGCCCGCCGGTGGTGGGGCGATACCCCCGGGCTGGCATTCGTGGAGGCGGAGGCATGCGGCTACCTCGCTGCCGCTGAGACGACATACGACGCGATCTTCTCCGTCTGGGGCGCGCTCTGGTTCACCGACCCTGACGACCTGATCCCACTGATCGCCAGGCGCCTCAGCCCCGGCGGCATCCTGGCCTTCTCGCAAGCCGAGCCGATCGAGGGGTACTACGGCCCGCAGCCGATGTACGGGAACGGCCTCGCGGGCCGCAAACTCACCCTGCTTCGCTGGTCGTACCCGCCGCAGTGGTGGGCCGATCTACTCAAGCGGACGGGCTTCGTCGACATCGATGCTCGGGTGCTCCCCGCGCCGAGCCCGGACGACGTCGGCACGCTCATGGTACGTGCGAGCGCGCCAAGATAAAGGGGCGCCGAGCTTGGGGGTCCGTCATATTCACAGCAGCGGCAAGTTGATGCCGCCCGAGACATTGCCGGCCTGCACAACGTCCCGAGACGACCCTCACAGGTCATTCTGAGAGCCTTGTGGGCGACTTCCCTCGCCCCCGGCCGGGGCGTTGATTTGTTCTCCGCTCATGCCGCCGGGGGCGGCGGAAGCGCGTGCGGAGCACCGTACGACCGGATCATCGCCACCCGCGCCCTACAGCGCGCCTGCCAGTCGGCCTTCGTGCTCCCGGGCCGCCGATTCCCGGCGTTTCGTCATCTCCGCCGGTGTCCCAGCACGTCAGTGTGTGGGGCGTCCCACGAACGACTCAGATCGCCGCGGCTCCTGGCAGATGACCCGGGCCGGCCTGCACTCTCTGGGATGCAAGCCGGACAGCGCGGTCAACCCCGTGCCGCCCGGCTGCTCCGGGGTCTCCGGTCCCCTGCTTCTGCCCCAGAGCACTAAGCGGCGACCGGGGCCCCGTGACCGAGGTCATGAGCTCACTGAGGGAGAGAGATGCACGTACTACGCAAGTTACGGTTGATCGCAGCCGTTGCTGTGGCTTCCGGAGGGCTGACTGCCGCGGCCATCACGCCGGCTTCCGCCGCGACGGAAGCCTGGAGCGACTGCCCGAGCGGCTACTTCTGCGCCTGGAGCGGTTCGAACGGGACCGGATCCAGGTGTCAGTGGGAGGGGAATTCCGAGTCCTGGTACTTCGACTGTTCCTGGGCTGGGAACAAGTACCCGCACTCGGTCTACAACCACGGCACCTCGGGCCGTGGCGTAACGATCTACGCATGGGTGAGCTGGGAGCAACCGATCGGTGGTTGCGTCACCAAGGGTGAGAAGGTCAATCTGGCCGGAAACTACTACATCGGGTCGCACGCCTGGAACTGCTGAAGCGACAAGCCGGTGGGGGCAGTTCGCCGCTCTCAGGCTGGAGGCCATGGCGCTGAGGCATGATCCGGGGCCGGGCCGGCCGTTCGGCCCGGCCCGGCCCGGCCCCGGATCGGCCTCAGGGGCTACGTGCCCGCGTTGGAGTTGCCGCGCAGCTTCACACTCGCCGTGCCGGCATTCTTGATCGCCGTTTCGATCTGGGCCATCGACGAGCCGGAGTCGATCCCGGGCAGCGTCGCGGTGTTCACCGCGTACAGCGTGAAGGTGTACGGATGGGTCGAACCGCCGGGGCAGGGGCCGAAGTACTGCTGGGCGTTGGCGCCGCTGCCCATGGCCTTCTGCTTGGCGCCGCTCTGGCCGGGGACGTTGAATCCGGACCCCAGCGCCTCGGGCAGGGACAGCTTGGCGGCCGGGATGTCCCAGATCGCCCAGTGGAGCTTGTTGCCGCCGTTCGCGACGTCCGCGAAGACGATGGCCCAGCTGCGCGCGCCGGTGGTGCCGGTGCCCCAGGCCAGTGGGGGCGAGGGGTCCTGGCCGGCCGTGCCGTCCCCGGCGCAGGTGTGGCGGGTGGGGATGGTCGCGTTGTCGTTGAAGGCGCTGCTGCCGAGCTTGAAGTCACCGGCCGTGCCGTCGTCCGAGTAGACGATGTCGATCCGCAGGATGCGGTCGTTACCGTCCGTGCCGTCCTTGTCGGTGGAGGTGGTGAGCCAGATGTCGCCGTCGTGGTCGACCTCGACCGTGCGCAGGCGGTCGTAGGTGCCCTGGAAGTACGTCTTCTGCTCGACGAGGTTCGACGAGGAGTCGATCCGCATCCGGTAGACGCGCTTGCCCACGGTGGTGGCGACGAAGACGTGGTCATTGATGATGGTCAGCCCGCTGGGCGAGGCCGATGAGGTGGACCAGGTCTTCTTCGGCGCGATGTAGCCGGAGTCGGAGCAGTCGCCGCTGGTGCCCTCGCAGTTGGGCCAGCCGTAGTTGCCGCCCTTCTGGATGAGGTTGACCTCGTCCATGACGCTGTTGCCGAACTCGGACTCCCACAGGCGGCCCTTGGAGTCGAAGTCCAGGCCCTGCGGGTTGCGGTGGCCGAGTGACCAGACGGCGTTGCCGAAGGGGTTGTCGGACGGGATGGAGCCGTCGGGGTTGATCCGGAGGATCTTGCCGTTGAGCGAGTTGCGGTCCTGGGCCCGCGACTCGGTCTGCGCGTCGCCCATGGAGGCGTACAGCTTGCCGTCGGGGCCGAAGCGCAGCCGGCCGCCGTTGTGGTAGCGGCTCTTCTCCATGCCCTGGAGCAGCACCTTGTAGCCGCTGAGGGTGTTGTTCTCCAGGGTCATGCGGGCGATGCGGTTGCCCTCGCTGGAGGTGTGCACGAAGTAGAGGTAGTGGTCGGTGGCGAAGGTCGGGGAGACCTCGAGGCCCAGCAGACCGCCCTCGCCGCCGGTGGTCTGGGAGTTGGGCACCTTGCCGACCAGGGTCTTCGTGCCGGACTTGGTCAGCTTGTAGACGTTGAAGGTGTTGCGCTCGGTGAAGACGCCCGTGCCGTCGGGCAGGAAGCCGAGGCCCCAGGCGACGTCCACCCCGCTCGCGATGGTGCTGACCGTGCCGGGGTCGGGGGTGCCGCCGGGCTGGGTGCCGGAGGTGGTCACCGTGATCTCGGGCGTGAAGGGGGACTTGTTGCCCTTGAGGTCGTACGCCCTGACCTTGAAGGCGTACGCGGTGTTCGGGGTCAGGCCCGCGACGCTGGTGGTCGTGGTCTCGGAGGTGCCGGACAGGGCGCCGTCGCGGTAGATCTCGTAGCCCGTGACCTTGACGTTGTCGCTGGACGCGGCCCAGGACAGATCGACGGTCGTGGCCGTCTTCGAGGGGGAGGTCAGGTTGCCGGGGGTGGTCGGCGGCTCGGTGTCCGGCGGGGCGGGCAGGGTCGCGATGGTGACGGCGTTGGATGCCTCAGAGGCGTTTCCGGCCGCGTCGCGCGCGAAGACGGTCCAGTCGTACGAGGTCTCGGGGTCGAGGTTTTCGACGGTCACCGCGAGGACGTCCGGGCCGACCTTCTTCATCAACTGGCCGTGCTGGTAGATGTCGTAGCCGGTGACGCCCACGTTGTCGGTGGCCGCGTCCCAGGCCAGCGAGACGGTGGTGGCCGTCGGCTCCTTGTCCTTGCGCAGGTTCGCGGGGGCGGTCGGCCGCTCGGTGTCGGCGGGGCCGGTCGGGGTGACGGTCAGCTTGTCGAGGTTGGGGCCGTCGACGCCGGAGGTGGTCGCGCGGACCTTGTTGCTTCCGGCCTTGAGCGTGGCGTTCACGCTGACCGTCTTCCAGGTGGTCCAGGCGCCGGTCGCCGGGAAGGAGAGGTCGTCGGCGACGGTGGCGCCGTTGACGGCGATGTCGAGCGGGCGGTCGGCGGAGGAGCTGGCGTAGCGGAAGTCGAGCCGGGCGGGGCCGGCCTGTGCCGCGTCGACGCTGAATTCGACGTAGGCGCCCGCGACGACGTCGAAGTTCACGAATCCGGTGCCGGAGTAGCCGTCGTGGTTGGACTCCGCGGCACCCTGGGAGATCTGGGCGGACTCGGCCTCGTAGTCCGTTCCGGCCGGTCCGTCGGCGGCGGTGACATCGACGTAGTCGAGGTTGGGCCCGCCCTCGGCCGCCGCCGAGGTCGTACGGATGGTGTTGGCACCGGCCTTGAGGGTGACGGTCGTGGTCACCGACGACCAGGTGGTCCAGGCGCCGGTGGACGGGAACGCCAGGTCGTCCGCCGCCTGGTCGCCGTTGACTGCGATATCCAGCGGGCGGTTGGCGTCGGTGCCGTTGGCGTAGCCGAGGGTGAGGGTGGCGCTGCCCGCGGCAGGGGCGTTCACCGTGAACTCGACGTAGCTGCCGACCTGGTTGTCGAAGTTGACGAATCCGGAGCCGGAGTAGCCGTCGTGGTTGGACTCGGCCGCGCCCGCGGAGATGACCGCGGACTCGGCCTCGTACCGCACGGGCGCGGCCTTCGCGCCGGCGGGCTGGGCCCCGGAGGGCTGGGCCGCGCTGAGATTCGGCAGGGCGATGGTTAACGCCGCGGTGGCCGCGGCCAGAACGGCACCGACCGCTCGGCGCGGTCTGCGGGGGATGGGTGCCACAGGAGTCCTCCCGGTCGACTGACTGATAGGAAAGATTCCTAACAGTGACGCAGCAGCGACGCGTCCACGTCAAGAGGCGTGCAGGGGTTCCGTGAGGCCGTCGAGGGCCTGGGCGAAGGCTGCGGAGTTGGCCGGGGTGAACCAGGTGGTGCGGATGCGCTCGTTGTTTCCCTTCGGGGTCTCGTGGTTGGCCGCGAGCTACTCCAGGGTGCGGGTCTCGTCGCCCAGGGCGCGGCCGACCTCCTGGAAGAGGCCGCGGACGTAGCGGTCCGCGTCGCGAGTGTGGCGAGGTACCGGTAGTGGGTGGTCAGCGTCCCCGTCACCGCGGAGAGGACGTTGAAGGCCGTCTCGTCCGCGACCGGGAGCGCCCCGCCCAGGCGCTCGAAGACAGTGGCCTCGCTCATGCCTCCCTCTCCCCTTCTCCCCGCATGTCCTCATTATGCACGCGATGCGCGCAACAGCAAGTGCATAGATTATGCTGAGTCCGGGCGAGAGGAGCGAGAGCGAGATGACAGGCCGAAGGCGCTGGTCGACCGAGGAGATCCTGGATGCGGCGGCGGAGCTGCTGCGTACGAGCGACGCCGAGTCGTTCAGCGTGCGCAAGCTGGCCGCGGCGCTCGGGACCGATTCCTCCAGCCTTTACCGGCACTTCCGCAGCAAGACCGAACTGCTGCGGGCCGTCGCCGACCGGATTCTCCTGGCCGCCATGGACGACTACCGGCCCGAAGGCGACTGGAAGCAGCGCATCACCGCGCTGGCCCTGCGCGTGAGAGAGGCCTTCGGCCGGCAGCCTCAGCTCGCCACGGTCTGGGGACGCTATGCGTCAAGCGGCGCCGGTTCCCGGCTGGTCATGGAAGAGGTGCTACAGGCCCTGCGGGCGTCGGGCCTGCCCGACGAGGAGATCCCGGCCCGCTACCACCGGATCGCGATCCTCCTCGCCTCGTTGATCGCCTCCGAGGCCGGGGTCAGCACCATCACCCCCGAAGAGTACGAACAGGGCATGGAGCTGTTCCGCGTCGCGGTACTGGGCGCCGACCCCGAACGCTTCCCCGCCCTGGCCCACTTCGCCCGCGACGTCCGACCCCTCGGGGTGGACCGCCGCGCCGCGTTCGAGGAGATCCTCGCCGCCCAACTCGCGCACATCGAGGCCGGAGTCGTCACTCCCCCACAGTGACGGCTCTGAGCTCGTCGAACGACTCCCGCGTGAGCTCCACCAGGCCTCGGTCCTCGGCCTCGCCGACCCAGCGCTCGTACGCGACCTTGAACACGGCGATCCCCGCCTCCGCGGCCAGACTCGCGGCCGGGTCCGCGACGCCGCGCCGGCGCAGCGCGTCGGCCAGCGCCGCGGACCAGGCCGCCATCTTGATCAACTCGCGTTCCCGGAGCTCCGGGTTGGCGACGATGACGGCCTGACGCTTCCGGGAGTGGGCGTGGCGCCCCTGGAACACGGCGGCGACGGCGTCGAGGGCCGCGGTCACCACGGCGATCGGCGCCGTGGACTCGGGCACGGCGGCGACGGTGTTCACCAAGAGGTCGTGGAGCGGGCTCGTGCCCCCGAACAGGACCTCGCGCTTGTCGGCGAAGTGCCGGAAGTACGTGCGCTCCGTGAGCCCCGCCCGCTTGGCGATCTCCGCCACCGTCGTCTGCTCGAAGCCGCGCTCGCTGTAGAGGTCCAGCGCCGCCTGCTCGAGCCGCCCGCGCGCGTTCGGCTCCCATCGACTCATGCCGCCGATCTTACGTGATGACAGTGAATGACATCAGCCGTGTTACGGTCGATGACAGTGACTGACATCGCCCATCGGTGCGTCCCGGTCGCCGCGTCACGCCGTGCGGCAGGGACGGCCGGCTTAGCGGAGGTTTTCTCATGCGTGTTTTCGTCACCGGCGCTTCCGGCTGGATCGGCTCCGCCGTTGTTCCCGAACTGATCGGCGCGGGCCATCAGGTCGTCGGGCTCGCCCGCTCGGACGACTCGGCCGCCGCGCTCACCGCGGCCGGGGCGGAGGTGCGGCGCGGCACCCTCGACGACCTCGACGGCCTGCGGAGCGCGGCTGCCGCCTCGGATGGCGTGATCCACCTCGCCTTCAAGCACGACATCGCCTTCTCGGGGGGCTACGAGGAGGCCGCCGAGGCGGATCGCCGCGCCATCGAGGCATTTGGCGACGCGCTCGCGGGTTCCGGGCGACCGCTGGTCATCGCCGCCGGGACGCTCGGGCTCGCACCTGGGCGCGTGGCCACCGAAGCGGACGGCACTTCCGACGACCCGACCTCCCTGGGCGCCGGGCGGCACGCCAACGCACAGCTGACGCTGTCCTTCGCGTCCCGCGACATCCGCTCGTCGGTCGTGCGGCTCGCCCCGACGGTGCACGGCGAGGGGGACCGCGGCTTTATCGCGATGGTGGTCGACATCGCCCGCACCCGCGGTGTCTCCGGCTATATCGGTGACGGGACCCAGCGCTGGCCCGCCGTACACCGGTTCGACGCGGCGCACGTCTTCCGCCTGGCGGTCGAGAAGGCCCCGGCGGGATCGACGCTGCACGCCACCGGGGACGAGGGCGTACAGATCCGTGCCATCGCCGAAGTGATCGGGCGCCATCTCGACCTCCCCGTCGCCTCCCTCTCCCCCGAGGAGTCGGCCGAGCACTTCGGCTGGCTGGCCGGCGTCCTCGCGGACGACGGCCCGACGTCAAGCACCCTGACCCGTGAGCTTCTGGGGTGGCAGCCGACCCACCCCGGGCTGATCGACGACCTCGGCAAGGGCCACTACTTCCGCACCCCGACGGCCCCCTGACTGCCTGACCAGCCCGACCGGCCGGGTTGGCCGGTCGGTCGGGCCGGTCGGTCGGGCCGGTCGGTCGGGCCGGTCGGTCGGGCCGGTCGGTCGGGCTGAACCGCGGGCGCCTCGTCCCGGCTGGGGCCGCACCGGGGACACAGAACCGTCAGAGCGGGTTGAGGCGGGCCTTGAGCAGGCAGAACTCATTGCCCTCAGGGTCGGCGAGAACGTGCCACTGCTCCTCGCCGGTCTGGCCGATGTCGGCCGGGCGCGCCCCGAGCTTCAGGAGGCGTTCGAGCTCGGCGTCCTGATCGCGGTCGGTGGCGTTGACGTCGATGTGCAGCCGGGACTTCCCCGGCTCCGGCTCGTCCCTGCGACTGAGGATGATCGTCGGCTGCGGGCCGCCGAACCCTTCGCGCGGCCCGATCTCGAGGCTGCCGTCCTCTTCGCGATCGAGCACGACGAAGTCCAGGACCTCGCACCAGAACCGCGCCAGCGCCTCGGGGTCGCGGCAACCGAGCACGAGCTCACTGATACGACATGCCATGGGCGAAACCTACTTTCAGCGCGGGAACTGCCGCTCGAGACCGTACCGGGCGAGGCGAGCAGGCGCGAAGGTTTTTGGGGGTCCTCGCCTCGCCCGGCCGGGCCACCGGGCGAGGCGAGGCGAGGACTGTAGGCCGCACAGTGGAGCAGCCGACTTCGGATGCGCCTGGCGCTCTGCGCGAGCGGCGCCGGACATCAATTCCACTTATAGTGGATCAAATACGGATGATTCGAGGCTGGGCCGCCCGGCTATGAAGCCATCCCTTCGAACGGCGCGAGCGGTGCACGTTGCGTCCGGATGCCGGCTGGCAGCGAGGGCAGCGGGCTCAGCGGGCCGGACTGGATCTTCACTCCGAGAAATCTCGGATCGGGCCGGGCGAGCGGTTCCCAACCCCAGTCGGCGCAGGATGGAGGAGTCGTGCAGAAGTCATTCGACGTTGTCGTGATCGGGACCGGGGAGGCGGGAGCGGCGGCCGCTCTGCACTGCCGGGCCGCCGGCCGGAGCGTGGCCGTGGTGGACTCGCTGCCCTACGGCGGCACCTGCGGGCTGCGCGGCTGTGACCCCAAGAAGGTACTGGTGGGAGCGGCCGAGATCATCGACCGCAGACGCCGCATGGAGGGCCGTGGCATCGCGGGCGAACTGGGCATCGACTGGCCGGAGCTGATCCGGTTCAAGTCCACGTTCACTGATCCGTTTCCCGCGCTGCGGGAGGACAGTTTCGTCAAGGATGGCGTGGAGACCTTCCACGGGACCGCCCGCTTCACCGGCCCGCGCTCGGTCCAGGTCGGCGACGACACGCTCGACGCCACCCATGTGGTCGTCGCCGTGGGCGCATGGCCGGCCAACCTGCACATTCCCGGCGAGAGCAACCTCACCCGGAGCGATGAGTTCCTCGACCTGACGGCACTGCCGCAGCGCATCGTGTTCGTCGGCGGCGGCTACATAGCCTTCGAGTTCGGCCACATCGCGGCGAGAGCCGGAGCCGCCGTCACGATCCTGCACCGGGGCGCCCGGCCGCTGGCCCATTTCGACCAGGACCTCGTCGCCCGGCTCGTCGAGCGCAGCCACGAGGTGGGCATCGACGTCCGCACGGGCGCGACGGTGGTGGCCGTGGACGGGAAGCCGGGCGCGCTGAAGGTCACCGCGGAGACAGGCTCGGGTCGCCAGGTATTCGAAGCGGACTTGGTCGTCCATGCGGCCGGGCGGGCGCCCCAGATGGACAACCTGGACCTGGACGTTGCCGGCGTGCAGTTCGATCGTCACGGGGTCGCCGTCAACGGCTTCCTACAGAGCGTGTCGAACCCGGCCGTGTACGCCGCGGGTGACGCTGCGAACAGCGGCAGCCTGCCCGAAACGCCCTTCGCCCAGTACGAGGGCGGCCTGGCCGCCCGCAACGTGGTCGAGGGCAACCAACACCCGGCCGAGCATTCCGGCATGGCGAGCGTCGTGTACTCCATCCCCCCGCTGGGCGCGGTCGGGATGACCGAGGACCAGGCCCGGGCCAAGGGACTCGACTTCATCGTCAAGCAGGGCGATTCCTCCGGCTGGTACTCCGCACGCCGGGTTGCCGAGCCGGCCTCGATGTTCAAGGTTCTCATCGAGAAGAACAGCGGCAGGCTCCTCGGCGCTCACCTGCTGGGGCCCGAGGCGGACGAGTTCACGAACATCTTCACCCTGGCCATGCAGGCGAACGTACGCGCCGACGACCTGCGGCAGACGAATTTCGTCTACCCGACCCAGGCCTCCAACATGGCGTGGATGCTCTGATCAGGCCTGAGGCGGGTAGGTGAGGCGCCCGTCCTCGACATGCGCGTACTTGTGCAGGACCGCCGGCTTCGCGGTCGTGGTCGACATGATGTCCACAACCTCCGCGCCCGCGACAATCAACGCGTCAGTGATCAACCGGCGATGGCAGCGCCACGGCACCGCCTCGCTGCACATGATCGCAGGTCGGCCGTGTTCGGCCAGCTCGAGCAACTCGCCCAAGCCTTCCCCGAATTCATCGCTCGCCATGTAATCGGCGTAATCACGGAAGGCCTTGACCTGCCATGCGCCGTTCACGCTCAACACGCCCTTGGGGGTGTGCCGCCTGCCGCCCAGTTTCGGGATCCACCGATATTCGATATCGGGAGGGAGCGCGGCGATGATCGCGGACTGGTTCCACTGAGGGAACTTCCTGGACGACGGGAACGAGCGAACATCGACCAGATGGCTGATCTCGTGGTTGCGTAGAATCGCCAGCATTTCACCGAAGTCACGAGTCGAATGCCCCACCGTACAGATACGGTTCGCCATCCTGCCGCCTCCCATATAGCGGGATCCATTTCAGGATACGGCCGTGGTAATAATGGTAGTAGGACCGCATCGCATGGCGGGCCGAGTCAGCCGTCGAGTCGGTGCGGACGTCAGGGACTCGAGAAGGGATGACGGTGCCATGCAGGAGGTGCGCTCGCGCCGCGTTTACGAAGAGGCCGAACGGTCCGACGGCAGGCGCGTACTGGTGGACCGGCTGTGGCCTCGCGGCCTGTCCAAAGAAAGGGCCCATCTGGACGAGTGGCTCAAGGCGGTGGCGCCATCCGATGAGCTGCGCCGCTGGTACGGCCATCAGCCCGCCAAATTCGCCGAGTTCAAGCGCCGCTACAAAACCGAACTGACGGAGCCGGACCGGGCCGAGGCACTGCGTCATCTGCGCGATGAGGCCCGGACCGGCCCTGTGACGTTGCTGACCGCGACGAAGGACATCGAGCACAGCGAGGCAGAGGTTCTCGTACAGCTCATGCGCTCGAGGTAGGACGCGCTCCGCAGGCTCACGCCATGGTGTCGGCCGTCGTCGCCGCGAGTGCCTCGTCATCGGCCGGCTCGTCCTGGGCCATCAGGCCGGCCACCCACAGCGGCATCAGCCAGTGACACACGAGGGCGGCGATGAGCACGGGCGCCACGTAGGCCTTGGGCGCGCCGCCACTCGCCCCACCCGTGATCAGCAGGCCGGCCGCGGCAGCGAGGAGCAGCAGGGTCATCGCCCGGTGGGCGCGGGCCAGGACACGGCTGCGCTCGGCCGACTGCCGCTCGTCCAGGGCGCGTTCGCGCAGTTCCAGAAGGCCGCGGGTGGCGCCGTTGATCAGCCCCGTGGCGATCATCCAGGGCAGCAGCAGCACCGCCATGGCGACGACGGCCCACATCGGCTCCGCCTCCGCGAGGTAGAAGTGGGTCATCAGCGCGCCGAAGGCCGCGGTCAGCGTGATGTGCGTGGCGACGGCCAGACGTCGGCGCGCGGCCGTGGCGTACAGCGGACGCCCTCGGGGGTCGTTCATCAGCCGCACCATGCTCTGGTCGTAGCGGGTCATTCGAGTCGTCGGCATGGCTATTTCCTCCCGTAGACCTCATCCGTGAGCGGCCGGAACGGTTCGAGGGAGAACAGCGCCTCCACCGGCAGTCCGAAGAACTTCGCGATCTTCAGCGCCAGGTCGAGGCTCGGGTTGTACTGCCCTCGCTCGATGTAGCCGATGGTCTGGTAGTGCACCCCCACCGCCTCGGCCAGGCTCTGGCGCGACACCTTTCGCTCGGCGCGCACCATCGCCAATCTGTTGTGCACCTGCTCGCTCATGTATAAGAAGTACTACATCACGCAGTACGGCTGCAACCGATCCCTCGACACGAGGCCTACCTCCCCACCGACCGGGTTCATGCGCCGTACGCGGCCGCCCGCATCAGGTACAGCTCGGCGTACAGGCCCTTGGCGGCGAGGAGTTGTTCATGGCTGCCCAGCTCGGCGACCCTTCCGCCGTCCAGGACGACGATGGGGGTCCAGCGCGGCGGCCGGCTCGTCAAGGACCGTGAGCAGCGGGCGGGGGCGCATCATGGCGCGCGCCAGCGCGAGCTTCTGCCACTGTCCGCCCGACAGCTCCGCCCCGCCCTGCCACGACGCGCCCAGCGGGGTCTCCAGCCCCTCGGGGAGCCGCTCGGCGAAGTCCGCGCGGGCCCCGGCCAGGGCGGCGCGGACGGCGTCGGCGTCGTCCAGACGGAATTGACCACGGAGCCGCGACATCGTCCCCGCCGTCGCCGCCAGGGCGCAAGGGTTCCGGTTGCGGCCGGGACGTGTGCGTCGCAGGGTGCTGCTATGGACCGACCCCCGGGAGCGCGTGCGCTGCCCATCCTGGTGACCGGCGCCGCGGGCCGTGTCGGCGCTGTCGGACGTTCGGTCGTCGAGGGCCTCCGGAGACGGGGCCTGCCCGTCCGGGCCGCGGTGCGTCGCGAGGACGACCGCGCGCAGGCGCTGCGGGCGACCGGCGCCGAGGTCGTGGTCGTGGACCTGACGCGGGCGGGCGAGGTCGAGAGCGCCCTGGAGGGCTGCGGGCGGCTGTACTTCGGCATGGGCGTGTCGGCGCAGTACCTGGAGGCGGCGCTGACGACGGCGGTCGCCGCGCGCGTGTACGGTCGACTGGAGGTGCTCGTGAACATGTCGCAGCTGACCGTCTCCGAGATGGACCTCACCCATACCTCCGAGTCGGTCCAGCACCGGCAGCAGTGGCTGGTCGAGCAGGCCCTCGACTGGTCGGGCCTGCCCGTGGTCGAGATCAGGCCCACCGTGTTCATGGAGAACCCGCTCTTCCGCATCGGCTTCTCCTCGATCGCGAAGACGGGCACCATCAGGCTGCCCTTCGGCCAGGCGAAGACCTCCCCGGTGGCGGCCGACGACGTCGCCGCGGTCGTGGAGGAGGTCCTGGCCGACCCCGCTCCGCACATCGGGCGGATCTACGAGCTGACCGGCCCCCGTTCGGAGGGCATCTCCGCCATGGCGGAGGAGGTGTCCGCGTGCCTGGGCCGGCCGGTCGGCTACCGCGACGTCCCCCTGGAGGAGTGGATCGACCACGATCTCAGGCCGCTTGGGCTGCCCGACCATGCCTTCCAACACATCACCACCATGGCCAGGCTCCATGCGGAGAACCGGTACGACCGGAAGGCGGACGGTGTGCAGCGGGTCACCGGACGGCCCCCTGCCGACGTGGCGGACTTCGTCCGGACGCACGCCGACCTGGTCACCGGCCCATGAGCGGCGAACCGGTCGCCGTGGGCGGCCGACGGCCGAGAACCGCGGAGCGCTCATCATGAACCGTCGCGTCGTCCACACCCGTGGCGGACCGCCCGCCGACGTCCTGACCGTCGTCGAGGAGCCCGATCCGACGGCACCCGAGCGCGGCCAGGTCCTCGTCCGCACCACGGCGTTCACGGTGCATCCCGGCGATCTCCAGGCCATCGAGGCCTACCCGGGGACGGCCGCGCAGCCGGTTCCGGCCGGTGTGGAGGCCACCGGCGTGGTGGAGGCCATCGGCCCGGGCACGCGCGTGGCACCGGGTGTCGGGATCGGCGGCCGGGTCACGGTCTTCCTCCATCCGGGGGCGTGGGCCCGGTGGATCGTGGCCGATGCCGAGGTGGTCGTCGCCGTACCGGACGAGCTGTCGGACGAGGTCGCCGCGCAGATGATGGTGAACCCGCTCACCACGGTGATGCTGCGCCGTGAGGCGCAGGAGCATCTGGCCTTTGGATACGACGGCTTCCTGGTGCAGACCGCCGCGGGCTCGTCGGTCGGGCGGCTGGTGACGGGCGTGTGCCGGTTCCACAACCTGCCGCTCGTCAACGTCGTCCGCAGCGACCGCGGCGCCGCCGTGCTGCGCGAGCGGTTCCCGGACGTACCGGTCGTGTCGACGGAGCACCCGGGCTGGGCCGACGAGGTACGCAAGGTGGTTGGCGGCCGCCCGGTGAGTGTGGCCTTCGACCCGATCGGCGGGAAGCTGGCGGGGAGCCTTCTGGATCTGCTGGCACCGGGCGGAAAGCTGGTCGGTTACGGGCAGATCGCCGAGGAGCCGATCTCGGTGCATGCCTCGACCCTGCTGAGCAGGTCGCTGACGCTGCGCGGCAAGAACGTCTTCGGCTGGTGGCTGTCCGAGGCCTCCGCCGAGCGTCGGGCGTCCGACGTCGCCACCGCGAAGCAGATCGCGCTGGGGCTCACGGACCAGTTCGACGTGGCCGCCGTGTACGGCCTCGGCGAGCTGACCGGCGCCGTGGAGCACGCGGTGCGGCCCGGCAAGGTCGGCGCCGTCCTCGTCCGCCCCTGGTAGCCGCCTCGCGCTGTCCCGTGACGACGCCGAGCGCCGCCCGCGCCGTCCTCGGCGTCATCCTGCGACACGGTGACTGGGTGCCGCCGAACCTGAGCCGACCATGATCGTGTACAACCATGGGGCGCACGGGGCACGAGCGCGCCCATCGAGTTCCGAGGCCGGCGGTCTCGGCCGTTCTACGGAGTACGCATGATCACAGTGCTGGGAGCCACCGGTGGACAGGGCGGCGCGGTGGCACAGGCGTTGCTGGCGTCCGGGCAGAGCGTACGGGCCGTGGTACGTGACCCCGCTGCGCCGCGGGCGCGCCGGCTCGCCGAGCAGGGGGTGGAGGTGTTCCCCGGCGACCTGTCCGACGCCGCGTCGCTGACTGCGGCGTTCGAGGGCGCGTCGGCGGCGTACGCGGTGACCACGCCGTTCGAGTCGGGCACGGACGCGGAGGTGCGGCAGGGGCAGGCGATCGTCGAGGCCGCCGGCCGGGCGGGGCTGGCGCATCTGGTGCTGGCCTCGGTGGCCTCCGCGGACCGCTCCACCGGCATTCCCCACTTCGAGAGCAAGGCGCGGATCGAGCAGACGCTGGCGGAGGCGGGCCTGCCGGCGACCGTGGTCGCGCCGACGTACTTCTTCGAGAACGCCCTGGGCGGCCTCGACGAGATCGGCCAGGGCCTGCTGTCGCTCGCGATCCCCGGTGACACTCCGCTCCAGCAGATCGCCCGCCGCGACCTGGGCGCGGTGGTGGCCGCGGTGATCGCCGACCCCGAGCGGTGGATCGGACGGCGGGTGGAGGTCGCGGGCGACGCGCCCACGCCCCGGCAGATGGCCGAGGCGATCGCCGAGGCGGCGGGCGGGCCGGTGGCGTACCGCCATGTGCCGCTGGACCTGGTGCGGCGGGCGAGCGAGGACATGGGGGCCATGTTCACGTTCCTCACCGAGACCGGCTATGCCGTGGACATCGCCGCGCTGCGCGCCGAACTCCCGGACGTCGCCTGGACCTCCTTCGCGGAGTGGGCCGCCGGCCAGCGGTGGCCCAGCCCGCGTCCGCTGGGCTGAGCCGGGTCCGAAGCGCGGCGCTCCCTGGCCCCGCCGCCGCGCTCCCGAACCGGGTTCACGGGAGGCGGAGGCCGTGTCGGTCCGCCCAGGCCGAGACGGCTTCCGCGATCAGTACTGGCTGGTCCTCGGGGGTGTGGTGCCCGGCGACGGCCTCGGAGCGTTCGATCTCCAGGGCGGCGATGTTGGCCGCGCACCAGGCGATGACGTCCTCGTGCATCATGGCCCCCGGCCCGGGCGCGAACGTCAGCAGGAGCTTGGGCACGTCGGGGCTGGCCGCCAGCCACCGGTCGTACGCCTCGATCCTGGCCACGACGTCGGCGGGCTCACCGCCCAGCGGCATCGAGCGCGGCCAGCGCAGGAGCGGCAGCCGGCTCTCCCGGGTGGGGTAGGGCTTGCGGTAGACGTCGTGGTCGCCCTGGCTGAGGGGGGTGGCGACGGTGCCGGGCAGGGCCTGCTCGATGAAGGCGTTCTCGTCGAGGATCATCGCCTCGCCGACGCCGTCGGTCTTGATCGCCCGGAACAGCTCCCGGCCGCCCTCGGGAAACTCCTCCCAGGCCATCGGCTTGACGATGGTCTCGGTGAACGCGATGCCGCGCACCCGGTCCGGATGGCGCGCGGCCCAGTCGAAGGCCAGCGCGCCGCCCCAGTCGTGCCCGACGAGCACCACGTCCTGAAGGTCGAGCGCGTCGAACCAGGCGTCCAGGTAGTGGGCGTGGTCGGCGAAGGTGTAGTCGATATCGGGCTTGCCCGACTCGCCCATGCCGATCAGGTCGGGGGCCAGCAGCCGTCCGGCCCCTACGGCCGGCATGACGTGGCGCCACAGGTAGGAGGAGGTCGGGTTGCCGTGCAGAAAGACGATCGGCACACCGGTGCCGGACTCCTGGTAGTGGATGGTCGAGTCGTGGATGTGCTGAAGCGGCATGGTTGGTTCCTTTATCCGGTCCGTTTAACGGAGGTTGAGGCGTGTCAAGCGGTCGACCGCGATCTCGATGACCACCCGGCCGGGCGGGGCGGGCGGCGGCGTCCCGTAGCGCGCGGTGTAGCGGCGAACGCCCTCGGCCACCCGGTCGGGGGCGTCGTGCACGGTGGCGGAACCTTCGAGCGTCACCCACCGGAACCCCACCGCCTGGCAGAGCGCCGCGCGCCCGCCCGGCCCGGCGGTGAGGTTCCTGGCCTTGCGCGTCGTGTCGACGGTCAGGACGCGGGCGAGGCTCGCCCGCGCGTCCCAGGTGAAGCGCACCGCGACCACGTGGGGCGAGCCGTCGGGGCGCAAGGTGGTCAGGGTCGCGATGTGCGACTCGGCGAGGAAGTCCTCGGCCGACACTGTCGTCGGCATCCTCACCGGAAGGCCGCGACGTTGCGTTCGGCCCAGGCCGCGAAGGTGCCCGGCGCCCGGCCCAGGATGCGTTCGGCGTCGGGGCTCACCAGCCGCTCGTCCTCGGTCGGCTCGCCCAGGATGGCCAGGGTGCCCTCGACCACGGGCAGCGGCATGAACCGCGCCATCTGCTCATGGGCCTCCTCGCGGGTCTGTTCGGTGAAGCGCACCGGCTCGCCCAGCGCGGCCGCGATCGCCGCGGCCCGCTCGCGCGGGGTGGTGGGGGCGGGGCCGGTGAGGGTGTAGGTGGCGCCCTGGTGGGGGGCCTGGTCGCGCAGGACGGCGGCGGCGACCGCGGCCACGTCGTCGGGGTCGATGAAGGGCAGGCCCACATCGCCGAACGGCGCCGCGGCCTCCCGTCGGGTGCGGATCGACTCGGCCCAGGCGAAGGCGTTGCCGTCCATTCCGCCCGAGCGCAGCACCGTCCAGTCCAGCCCCGACTCCCGTACGGCCGCCTCGAACTGGCGCGGGTGCCCGTACGCCTCGGGGCGGGTCCCCGCGCCCTGGGAGGACAGCAGCACCACCCGGCGGATCCCGGCGGCCTTCGCCACGCCCAGGATGCCCTGCGGGTCCTGGCCTGCCACCAGCAGGAACAGCGCCTCCGCTCCCTCGAACGCGTCCCGCAGACCGGCCGGTTCGGCCAGGTCGGCGGCCACCGCCCGTACCTCCGGGGCCGCGTCGGCGTCGGTGATGTGCCGGGACACGGCCGTCACCGGCAGCTGGGCCTCGGTGAGCGTCCGCACCAGCGCCCGCCCGACGTTTCCGGTCGCACCGGTCACCACGATCATGTTGTTCTCCCTGTTCCAGAGGTTGGCCGTCGAGTTAGTTAGTTGACTGACTAACCCGTCGCGGACGACGCTAGCACAGTTCGACCACCGGTTGTCTATAGTTAGTCGGGTGACTGACTCAGCGGATGCGCCACCTCGTCGGCAGAAGGCCGTCGGCAAGCGGCAGCGACTGACGGCCGCAGCGGCCCGAGTCCTGCACGAGCAGGGGCTGGAGCGCACGACCATCGCCGATATCGCCCGCGCCGCCGATGTCCCCGCGGGCAATGTGTACTACTACTTCAAAACCAAGGACGAGCTGGTCGAGGCCGCCCTCGCCGAGCATGTCTCCCATCTGAAGGCCCTCACCGACCAGCTCGACCAGCTCCCCGACCCGCGCGAGCGTCTCAAGGGGCTGGTGGCCGCGTGGGTCGGGCAGCGCGACACCGCGGCCCGCTACGGCTGCCCCACCGGCACCCTCGCCAGCGAGATCGGCAAACGCGCCGAGGGCGGCCTCGACCTGGTGGCGGGCCATGTCATCCGGCAGCTGCTGGACTGGGCGGAGCGGCAGTACCGCGAGCTGGGCATGGCCGACCCCGAGGGCCTGGCGCTCACGCTCGTGAGCGCCTACCAGGGCATGTCCCTGCTCGCCAACACCCTGCGCGACCCGGAGATCATGACCCGCGAGGGGGACCGCCTCACCCGCTGGCTCGACTCCCTGAGCTGAGCCGGCTCACCGGGTCCACAGGTGCAGGGCGTCCCCGGCCTCGGAGCGGGTGAGCCAGGTGCCGTCGCCCAGCGCCGTGGGCCAGCCGGATATGGGGAACGGGTAGTCGATCTGCCCGGTCACACCCATCCGCGCCGCGTCCAGCAGCCAGT
This sequence comes from Streptomyces sp. NPDC097640, assembly GCF_040302705.1. Lineage (NCBI taxonomy): Bacteria > Bacillati > Actinomycetota > Actinomycetes > Kitasatosporales > Streptomycetaceae > Streptomyces > Streptomyces sp. NPDC097640. The sequence goes on along the minus strand of NZ_JBEOSB010000004.1, from coordinate 340,940 downwards.
GGCGCTCGGCGCCGAACTCCTCGTCGCTCCCGGCCGTGGCCGCGATGACGGTGTCCTCGTCGAGGAAGCCGGCGTAGTAGTCCCAGTACGGCTCGTCCTCGTCGCTGTCCGCGGGCGTCTCGGGGTGGCGGGGCACGGCGGTCGCGGCGTCCGCCTCGGCGAGGACCGAACCGTCGGCGGCGCGGTGCACGGCGAGCGTCTCCTGGTAGTGCGTGACCGTCAGAAAGCGGTCGCCGGACGGGCTGACCGCCAGCAGCACCCAGTCGTCGCCGCCCAGCCGGTCCACGGTGAGCGTCCGGCCGTCCCAGCGGCCCCACAGCAGCGGCACCCCGTCCTGGCCCTCGCCGACGCTCAGGCCCATCTGCCCGGGGTCGGGGTGGGGCACATGGTCCGATCCGGCGGCCGCGGTCTGTGCGTCCACCCGGGCCAGCACCTTGCCGTCCGCGGCGTCGAGCACCAGCCATTCGTCGAGCGCGGCCGGATCGGGGTCGGCGTCCGAAGCGAGCGGGCCGCGGATATGGGCCCAGACCAGCTTGCCGTCGGCCGCGACGGCCGCCGAGCCGCTGTCGGCATACAGATGACCGTGGGACTCGGGGTATTCGTCGAACGACGCGTGCAGCTCGCGGCAGCTCCCGTCCCAGCAGCCGTGCCGGACCTCCCACCGCACCGCCCCCGCCGTGTCCACGGCGCGCAGCGCGTGCACCCCGGCGAAGACGGCGAGGTCCAGGCGAGGGGAGACGGTGACGGTGCCGAAGCGGCGCGGCCAGGGCGCCGGGAAGCGGACCTTCGCGGCCTCGCCCCCGGCGGCGTACTCATCGAGGTCGTACGCCACCACCTCGGCATCGCCACGCTGCACGACCAGCCGGGCCTCCGGCCCGACCTGCGGGGCCGGGGCGTCCGCCGCGGCCAGGTCCAGGGGCGCGGCGAGCGTGGTGACGAGACGGGCGGCGAAGGTCATGGCCCCTCCGGTGTGGACGGCGTTGTGAGAACCGTAGGGCCAGGGTCCGACAATGGCCCCCGGCCAGGTGTGATGCCCGTCGCTGCCGGGCGCCGGACCCTGGACTCCGGCGCGCTGGTGTGTCACTGGTGTCCCATGGACCTCAAAATCACCGCGACCTCCCCCGAGCACCCGGCCGCCCTCCTGGACCTGCCGTGGAGCATCCCACTGGAGCAGTGGCCGGACGAGCATCTGGTCGCGCTGCCACGCGGTATCTCGCGCCATGTGGTGCGGTTCGCGCGGGCGGGCGGGGAGGTGGTGGCGGTCAAGGAGGTCGGCGAGTGGGCGGCCGTGCGGGAGTACGGGCTGCTGCGGGACCTGGACCGGCTGGCCGTGCCCGCCGTGGACGCGGTCGCGGTGGTGACGGGGCGGACCGATGAAGGTGGGGAGCCGCTGGAGCCCGCGCTGATCACCCGGCATCTGGTGGGCTCGCTGCCGTACCGGTCGATGTTCGAGACGACGATGCGGCCCGGCACCATCAAGCGGCTGCTGGACGCGCTCGCCGTGTTGCTGGTGCGGCTGCATCTGAGCGGCTTCGCCTGGGGCGACTGCTCGCTGTCCAACACCCTGTTCCGGCGGGACGCGGGCGCGTACGCCGCGTATCTGGTGGACGCGGAGACCGGGCAGCTCCATCCGCGGCTGTCGGGCGGGCAGCGCAGCTATGACCTGGAGGTCGCGCGGGTGAACATAGCGGGCGAGCTGATGGACCTGGAGGCGGGCGGGTCGCTGCACCCCTCGGTGGATCCGGTGCTCTTCGGCCGCGCCATCGTCGAGCGGTACGACGAGCTGTGGCACGAGCTGACCCGTGAGTCGGTCTATCCGCTGACCAAGCGGCACTACATCGACCGGCGGGTGCGGCGGCTGAACGATCTCGGTTTCGATGTCGCGGAAATGCAGATCCAGAGCTCGCCGGACGGGGATACGGTCACTTTTCTGCCGAAAGTCGTGGACGCCGGACATCATCAGCGGCAATTGCTGCGGCTGACCGGTCTCGACGCGGAGGAGAATCAGGCCCGTAGCCTTCTCAACGACCTGGAGACCTGGATGGTCTCGCAGGACGACTACGCTCCGGGCGATCCGCTCGGCGCGCGCCCGGAGGTTCTCGCGCACCGCTGGGTCCGCGACGTCTTCCGGCCCACCGTGCGGGCCGTGCCCCTGGAGCTGCGAGGTTCCACCGATACCGCGCAGATCTACCACGAACTGCTCGAACACCGCTGGCTGCTGTGCGAGGAGACGGGCCGGGACGTGGGGCTCGAGGCGGCGGTCGAGGACTATGTGCGGACGGTGCTCGGTCCCCGGCAGGCGGAATTCGGAAAATAATCCACGGATCATTTCCACTGGAATTTAGATCAGTAATCGCGTGAACTGCGGTTTTCCGGGAATCCGGACCCGCGGCGTGCATCAATGGCGCGTGTTTGATAGAAATCCTTCTCGCTGCCGCTTCACATTGCCGGTCCACATTTTCGTGCGACCCGTGCGACCACCCCTGCGAGAAGGAGAACCGGGATGTCCCAGCCGCCCCCGCCGCCCGGATACGGCTATCCGCCGCCGGGCCCCCCGGGACCGCCGGCCCCACCGCAGATGCCGCAGCAGCCGCTCATGCAGCAGCCACAGATGCCGCACATGCCGCAGCAAGGGCCCCTGCCCGGCCCGCCGCCCGGCGGTGGCCGGGCGAGCCGTCGGCGTCAGCAGTCGAAGTCGCCCGTCGGGGTCATCGTCGGCGCCGTGGTGGCGATCGCGCTGGTCGCCGGCGGCGTCTGGCTCGCCGTGGGCAGCGACTCGGGCGACGACGGCGGGGGCGGGAAGGGCGGCGACTCGGCGTCCGGGACCGTCGACGCACGGCTGCTGAACAAGATCCCGATGCCGAAGGTCGACGAGTTGGTCAACACCCCCGGCATGTGGGTGACCGACAAGAACTGGGTCAAGTCGGACGTCAACAAGATCGTCGGCTATCCGCTCGCCGGAGGCACCGCCGCGTGGGAGATCCCGCTCAAGGGCGAGCTCTGCTGGGCATCGCCGCAGGTCACCGAGTCGGGCCTGACCGCGGTCCTGTTCCAGGACGACTCGGAGGACAACCCGGTCTGCACCCAGGTCGGCCTCGTGGATCTGAAGAAGGGCAAGCTGCTCTGGACGAAGCAGGGCAAGGAGACCGGCGAATGGGCCTCCGACAGCCCGATCATGTTCGATGAGGTGTCCATAGGCGGCGACACCGTCGCGGCGGGCGGCATCAGCGGCGGCGCGGCCTGGTCGATCGACGGCAAGCCGCTGTGGATGCCGAACGATGACGAGGACTGCTCGGACAACGGCTATGTCGGCGAGGGGCCGAAGCTGATCGCGGTGCGCGAGTGCGAGGTGTCGGGGAGCCCGCAGCTCGAGGTCCAGACGGTGGACCCGAAGACGCGGGCGGTGAAGTCCTCGTACAAGGTCACCACGGGCATCAAGTACGTCCATGTGGTGTCCACGGACCCGCTGGTCCTCGGGGTCAACGCGGGCGGCTCGTCGGGGTCGGGGGTCTCCGACTTCCTGGCGGTCGACGACAGCGGCAAAGAGGGCAAGCTGCTGAGCAAGTTCGGCATGGAGGGCGGCAAGTACGAGGCCGACTGCGAGGCGACCGACGTCGGCGGCTGCGCGGAGATCGTCGTCAACAAGTCGGCCAACACGCTCTACCTGGGCACGGACTACCGTGCGGGCGCCGAGTCGGGCCCGTCCAACGAAATCGTCGCCATCGACCTGAAGACCGGCAAGGTGGCTGCCAAGGCCGACGGCGCCGAGGGCGGCCCGCTGGTGCCGGTCAGTCTCGACAAGGACGGCTCCCTCATCGCCTACCAGGAGGCCACGCTCAGCCAGGGCAGCGCGGTCTGGCGCGTCGACACCAAGTCGTACGAGAAGAAGAAGCTGATGCAGAACCCGGAGGAGACCGCGTTCATCGAGAGCGTGTCGCTGCACCATCAGGTCATCTACGCCGGCGGGCGGCTCTACATCGGGAACGACAGCGCATCGAAACCCTCGACGGACTCCGGCGAGAAGTCACCACTGGCCCTGGTGCTCGGGGCGAAGTAGCCCCGGGCCATCAGCATGCGGCTCCGCCGCGCGGCTTGGGCTCCGCCCCCGGACGGGGGTCTGGGGCGGGGCCCGGCGCGGCGGAGCCGTGTAGGTTCACCCGGTCGCGTCCTGAGCGCCCGCGGGCAGGCCGAAGGTCAGGCCCTTCAGCCGCCCCTGCTCGTACGCCTCGGCGATCGCCCGCCGCCGCAGCTTGCCGCTGCTGGTGCGCTCCAGCTGGCCGGGGCGTACGTAGTGCACGTCCGAGGCCCGCACCGTCACCCCGACCCTTCGCACCAGATGGTCGACGATCTTCGCCCGGCTGCCCTCGATGTCCTCGCGCGCCGGGCGGTCCACCTCGGTCAGGACGACGATGTCCGGGCCGATCTGTAGTACTGCGGTGCGGCCGTCGCGTACGAACTCCAGCTGCTCCAGCGCCTGCTCGAAGTCCGCGGCGAAGTAGCTCTGGCCGCCCACCTTGATCCGGTCGCTGATCCGGCCGGTGACGAACAGCTCGCCGTCGTCGAGGAATCCGATGTCGCCGGTGGCGTAGTAGCCGTCGTCCCCCGTCAGCGGGGCCTGTTTGTCGAGGTAGGAGTCGGCCAGGCTGCCGCCGGTCAGTTCGATCTCGCCGAGTTGGCCGTCCTCGCACACCCGGCCCTGTTCATCGCGCAGCCGCACCCTGTACTCCGGCATCGGCCGGCCCACCGAGATGGCCGGCACCCCCGCGGGGGTGGAGACGACCCGGATCTCGCTGCTCACCGGGCGGCTGGAGACCAGCAGCACGGCCTCCGCCATGCCGTAGCAGGGCATGAACACATCGCGCCGCAACCCCGCCCGGGCCATCAGGTCCAGGAAGGCGTCGAGGTTGGGCAGGTTGATGGGTTCGCTGCCGAGGTAGATCGACCGCACCCGGGACAGGTCGATCTCGGCGAGCTCCTCGGCGTCGAGGTCCTGCATCAGCTTGAGCGAGTAGTCGACCGCGAAGTTCGGGATCACCGTGCCCGCGGCGCCCTCCCGGGCCATGTGCTCCCACCAGCCACAGGCGTCGAACAGGAAGGTGATCGGCTCGGCGAGCAGCAGATCGCACCCCACGGCGAGGCAGGACAGCAGGCCGCCGACCAGGCCCATGTCGTGGTAGAGCGGCAGCCAGCTGCTGACCCGCTCCTCGGGCTTCCGGCCATCCGTGCGGGTGATCATGTCCAGGTTGGCGCGGAGCATGTCCTGCCGGACCGGGATCCCCTTGGGGAAGGACGTCGATCCGGACGAGAACTGGACGAACGCCGGCTCGTCGGCGGCGGGGGTGCGCAGCCGGGCGCCCGCCTTGCGGATCCCGGCCGGCGGCAGCGGCAGGCCGGGGACGGGCAGGTCCAGCGTCGCCAGGGTCGGGACCTCCAGCACGCGGGCCGCCTCGTAGTCCCGCGCGACCCGGCCCAGGAAGTCCAGATAGGAGTCCCTGGGCGTGTCCAGGACCAGCGGCTTGACCGACAGCGGGACGGCGCCGAGCTCCATGAGGCCCAGGAAGGCGAAGATCACCGCGCTGGAGGTCTCGAAGGGGAACAGCACCCGCGTCCCCGGCTCGATCCCCTGGTCGCGGAAGTGGTCGGCGTACGCGGCGACCTGCTCGGGAAAGTCCCGGTAACTGATGAACTCGGGCGGGTCGCTGAACTTGTCGTACAGGTACAGGCCCCGTTCGGGCGGGTACTCCTGGTTGCGCTGAATGTGCTCGAGCACCGCGCCTCTCCTACTCCTTGGTCGTGTCGTCGGTGGCGTCGCCGGGTGACGTGATCCCGCGCATCCAGGCCACCAGCCGGGGCAGCACCTGCTCCTGGGCGCGGGCGCCGCGGAGCACATCGACATGGCCGGGGTCCCAGCTGAGCCCGGTCTCCCGCCCGAAGACGGTGAACTCGGCGCCGCCGCCCAGGTGGTCGGCGAGCTTCCGGGCCCGGGCGGGGGACGCGTGGAAGGAGTCGCCCGCGCCGATCCCGACCAGCACCGGCAGCGTCACCTGGCCGAGGGCCTGCCAGTAGTCCGTCGCTCCGTCGGCGCTGCGGAAGGCGCCGGAGGGGGCCCAGGCGGCGAACTGCCGCATCAGCCCGGGCGGTTCGTCGAAGCGTCCCTGTTTCAGCGCCCGCGCGGGGAACCGCCCGACCAGCCGGGAGATCACCGAGGAGAGGGTCAGCTGGGCCCGTTTGGACAGTCCGCCGTCGCTGTAGTCGTTGACCGCGGAGGAGACGGTGGCCACTCCGGCGAGCCGTTTCTGTAGATCGGGGTCGACACCGAGCGCGGCCAGGGCCGCATAGCCGACCATGCTGTGGGCCAGGACGAACAGCGGCCCGTCGTGGGTGGCCGACACCGCCCGGACCAGATCCGGCACGTCGTGGCGCACATAGGTGTCGAAGTTCCAGTCGTAGGCGCGCCGCTCGGGCCAGCGGCTGGGGCCGTGACCGCGCAGCGAGGCCACATACGCGGTGAAGCCCTCGTCCAGAAACGCCTTCGCGGGCCCCTCCCCCGATCTGCCGAGGAAGAAGCCGCCGTCCGAGAACAGGCCCGGCAGGAACAGCACGCCGGGCGTTCCCCCGTCGCCGGCCCCCGGTCGCACCTGCCTGAGGTGCAGTTCATGGCCGTCGGAGGTCGGCACCCAGCGTTCGGTCTCCGCCGGCTCACGGGCCGGATCAGCTGCCGTGCTCATCGCGCTCTCCATTCCTGCCGGTTCAGTTCGAGACGGCGGAGGCCGCGAGAAAGTCCTGCATCGAGACCAGGCACCGCTGGGCGGCGTCCAGGAAGGCCACGGTGATCAGGGCGTCCACCGCGGGGCGGGCCACCTCCGGGAGGTGGATGCGCTGCCGGAACCGCGCCCGGAAGGTGAGGTCGTCCTCGTCGAACTCCTCCGCGGACGGCGACTCGAGGGAGGTACACACCTCGATCCGGCCGCGCGGGATCTCCGCCAGGTAGTCGATCTCGGTGCGGGCCACCACCGCGATCATGCGATCGCCGTGCACCAGGCCCTGGCGGCCGAGCCAGTCCCACCGCCCGGCCTCCAGGTATTCGAGCGCGACCGCGTTGTTCACATGCCCCAGCGCATCGAGGTCATTGGGGCGCACCGGCAGGGTCAGCCGGGATTCGCCGAAAAACACGTCGTACCGCCCGATTGGTCGTATCGAAGAAACGTGTCAGTGCCGAGGTCCCGCCGGTCACCATGACCACGGCGGAGACAAGGCCGCCGCTGTGCGAAAGCGAGACGCTCACCCGCAGCCGGTGCCGGGCCAGATGGCCCGCCAGCGCTCCATGGGTCTGGAACCGCGGTGCGCCATGGTGGTCGTGGACCAGCTCGGCATCGGTCCAGAACCAGGTTTCAGCGGCCGCCGGAATTGCTTTGAAAAGAGCTTCTTTGGCCGCGAACGCCCCCGCCATGCTCTCCAGAGGAGAGACCTTCGATGCGAAGTGGCGCAGTTCTCCGCGGGTGAAGAAGACATCGGGTTCGCGGAGCGAGGAAGCGACCTCCAGTTCACTGACCAGCTGGAGGTCGTGCCCCAGACCGATCAGCTCCCGACGAGATCCATCCACGTGTCCTCGACCTCTTCACGGGAATGGACCTCGATCCCGGTGATCTTCTTCAGAGCGCCGCAGATCAGCTGCTCCTTCTTCTCCAGCGCCTCGGGGCGGAAGTCGTTGTCGCCCACCTCGAGCTGGTCCCACCAGTTCACATGCGAACCGCGCTGTTCCAGCTGGGTCCGGGCGCTCCCCTGTAGCTCACCGTCCTCGCGGAGGAAGAGGTGGGCCACCGCGAACGCGTCCTTGGCCGGGTATTCGCCGCTGTCCACCAGCGCCTTGGCGAAGGAGACGAAGTAGTTGCGGTGCTGAATCTCGTCGGCGGCGACCTGCTTGAAGATACGGCGCAGCCCCGGGTCCTCGATGACGTGCTGGCACTGGCCGTAGTTGACCGCGGCCGTGATCTCCGAGATGGCGAGCAGCACCAGGGTGCGGAGCATGTCGTCGTCGGGGAAGACCTGGCGGAACTGGATGAAGGTCTCGTCCGAGATCGGCTCCATCCCGCTGAGGTCGGCCAGCCGGTTGAAGACCGTCTCGTGGTGGGCTTCCTCTTCGTTCCAGTAGCGGCTCCAGGTGCCGCACGCCTCCATGATCGAGGCGATCGTGGGGTTCTTGTCCTGCCAGCGCCGGACCTCGGCCTCCGACTGGCGCTCGAGGCGGTCCGCCCCGGGCTTGGTGGTCAGCTCGGCCCGGCCCGCGTTCCAGACCAGGTTGCGGTCGAGCGGGGTGAGGCTGTCCAGGTCGACGGCCGCCAGCAGCTCCACGACGCTCCACCGCCGGGACTCGTGCAGCCGCTGCTGCTCCCAGGTGACGTCGACGAGGGACATGCCGCGCTTGGTCAGCGCGGCATAGAGGTCGGTGATGAGGGCGGGCGGCCCGTCGGAGGCGGCCGGCCGGCGGATGACCGGGGAGGAGGCGCGGCCGGTGTCGGCAATACTCATACGGCAGCCTCCTTTTGCTCACGTTCGAATTCCTCGAGGAAGGTCTTCAGCACCGTCGTAATCGGGGTGTCGAGAGGAAGGGCGGGGAGGCGCACCCGTACCCCGTAGTCCTTGCGCAATCCGTTTGCGGTGCGTGCGAACGCTTCCATGAGATCGATGCTGTTGGTCATTCGCGGGCTACTGGCGATGACGTCGGCCAATGTCGCCTCGGCCGTGAATAACTGCTCCTCCGTGAGGCCTGCGTTCTCGGCAAATTTCTGCCGGATGTAAGGCTCTACTTCAGGTGTGACCATGGATCAGAAGCGTAGTGGTTGGCGACTTACAGCGACCAAGCGGTCGAAGAAGGAGGCAAGTTGATGCCAAACCGAACCGAACAGGCCGAAGGCATCTCCGAAATACCGGATGTACTGGGGCAGCGAAATCTCGGCAATTCGCGTCAATCCCCCGGCAACCCGCGGAATCCGGCGCTGCATCCCTCAACCGACCCTGAAAATAAGATCATTGACCAACCGTCAAGATCGCTGTAACACTTGCTCGCCGTGTCCACCACGGGGGGTGACGGCTCAGTTGGCTGGTCCACAGGGGCGCGAGGCCGGAAGCTTCGCGCGGCTGCTGCGTGAACGTGCGGCGAGCTCGCCAGACGCCCTCGCCTACCGGTTTATCAAGGCCGACGAGTCGGCCACCGAGATCACCTACGCCGAGCTCGACACCCGGGCACGGGCCGTCGCGGCCGGGCTGGCGGCCGCCACCGGCGGGCGGACCGACCCCGCGCTGCTGCTCTTCGCGCCCGGCCTGGACTACCTCGCGGGGCTGTTCGGCTGCTTCTACGCCGGGGTCCCCGCGGTGCCCGCCTTCCCGCCCGACCCGGCCCGGCTGGCGCGTACGATGCCGCGGCTCGCCGCCATCGTCGAGGACACCGGCTCGGACACCGTCCTGACCACCTCGGACCTCGCCCCGGTGCTGGCCGAGTGGCTCACCACGGCGCTCGCCGGCCGCACCCCCCGGCTGATCGCGACCGACCTGGCAGCCCCGGCAGACCCGGCCGACGTGGGTTCCCTGCCGGAGATCCGGCCGGACCGGCTGGCCCTGCTCCAGTACACCTCGGGGTCCACGTCGCTGCCGCGCGGCGTCATGCTCAGCCATGCCCAACTGATCGACAACTCCGCGCAGATCGCCCGCGGGTTCGGGCTGCACCCGGGCAGCTCGGGAGGCGTCTGGCTGCCCCCGTACCACGACATGGGGCTGATCGGCGGCATCCTCACCCCGCTGTCCGCGGGCATTCCGGCCACCCTTATGTCACCGGTGACGTTTCTGCGCCGCCCGCTGTCCTGGCTGCGCATGGTCTCCCGCTACGGCGTGACGGTCACCGGCGGCCCGAACTTCGCCTACGACCTGTGCGTACGGCGCGCGAAGGACGCGGACCTGGAGGGGCTCGACCTGTCCGGCGTCGAGCTCCTCTTCACCGGCGCCGAGCCGGTCCGCGCCGACACCATGACCCGCTTCGCCGAGCGTTTCGCGCCGTGCGGCTTCAGAGCCGAGTCGTTCTATCCGTGCTACGGACTCGCCGAGGCGACTCTGTTCGTGACCGGCGGCAAACCACTGGGCGGCTGGCGCTCGGTGTCGGTCGCCCGCGACGCGCTCGAGGCGCACGGCACGGCCCGCCCGGCCGGGCCTTCGGAGCGGTCGGGATCACTGGTGGGCTGCGGCTCCCCCGGCCCCGGGACCCGGCTGCTGATCGCCGACCCGGCCACCCGCGAACCGCTGGGCGAGGGCGCGGTGGGCGAGATCTGGATCGACTCGCCGAGCGTCGCCGACGGCTACTGGCGGCGCCCCCAGGACACCGACGCCACCTTCGGCGCCACGACCACCACCGGCGACGGCCCGTATCTGCGCACCGGCGACCTCGGGTTCCTCCAGGACGGCGAGCTGTTCCCGGCGGGGCGGCTGAAGGACCTGATCGTCGTCAACGGGCGCAACTACCACCCCGTCGACATCGAGCGGGTCTGCGAGACCGAGGTCGCCGCGATCCGCCGCAACTGCGGCGCCGCCTTCGCGGTCGAGGACGACGAGGGCGCGGCCGAGCGGCTGGTGCTGGTTTACGAGGCCGACCCCGCAGAAGAGGCGCAGTACGCGGTGGCCATCGAAGGGATCCGGCGGGCGGTCTCGATGGAGCTGAGCGTCCCGCCGTACACCGTGGTCCTGGTGCGGCCGCGGACCATCCCCAAGACATCGAGCGGCAAGGTGCAGCGCTGGCTGGCACGCCGCCGATTCCTCGCCGGCGAACTCGACGAGCTCGCCCGCTGGCAGGCTCCCGCCCGGCCCGCGCGAGCGATCTGACCACATCCACCAGGTCCACGAAGGGGAACCGACGTGATCGTCAAAGTGCGGGGCGTCCTGCTCCGGTTCACCGGCTACGAGAACGAGATCGAGGTCGGCGGCGCCACCGTGCGCGACGGGCTGACCGCGCTGACCGATCGCTACCCCGATCTGGCCGAGGTGCTGATGGACCGCGAGGGAAGCGTGCGCGCCACGCATCTGATCGCCCTCAACGGCGAGAAGCTCACCTTGGCCGAGCTGGACCGGGAGGCCACCGAGGACGACCGGGTGGACATCGTCACCGCGATCTCCGGAGGCTAGCCGCCGATGCCGCGCAGCTCCGCCTACGAGGTCGTGCTCGACGCGAGCCTCTTCACCCCGGCGCAGCTCCAGCCCACCGCCGTCGGCCGGCTCGCCTTCCAGGCCGGCACCCGCTGGCTGCGCGACCATGTGTGCGGCCACCGCACGCTGGTGTCCGAGCACCGGGTGGGATTCGTGCTGTGGGCGTGGCAGCTGGAGTACGACCGGCCCCTGCGGTTCCCCGACGCCGACGAGGCGCTGGTCGATGTGCGCGCCCGGGTGCGCGGACCGCGCTCGTCGCAGCTGGAGATGGAGATGACGGTCTCGGGCCCGGCGGGCGTGGCGGTGCGCACCCGCGCCACCTCGGTGCCGCTGCGGCTCAGCGGCGACCAGGCGCTCTCGGGGGCGCCCACCACCCTGCCGGACTCGTTCGTGGCGGGCTTCCACGACGACGAGGTCGAGCGCTCCCCGTATCTGTCGCCGGTGCGCGGGCTGTTGGCCGAGTTCGAGCGCGAGGGCGAGCGGATCGCCTCGCACACCACGACGTTCCGGGTCCACCGCCACCACTGCGAGGTGGCGGACCAGTGGTACTGGGTCGAATCCCTCGGGTTCGCGGGCGGCGCGCGGGAGGAGTGCGTGCTGCGGCACGGCGGGAAGGTGCCCGAGCTGCGCCGGGCGCTGGCCGAGGGGATCCGCCGGGTCGACGCGACGTGGCTGCGCGCCGGTCAGCTGTGGGATCAGCTGCGGGTGCACACCACGGTCCACCGCCATGGCGGTCGGGTCGCGTTCGTCCATGAGCTGGGGCTCGCCGATGGCGACAGTGCCGACGGCTTCGACGGCGGGCCGTACGCGATCGTGGTGGAGCGCGTATGACCGGGGCATCGCTGTCCATGTTCTCGGCGTTTCCGGTGTTTCCTGCGTTTCCGGCGTTTGCGGCGTTTGCTGCGGCGGAGGAGCTGGAGCGGGCGCTGGGCTGCCCGTTCGATCCGGACACCGGTATGTCGCTGGCGCGCGGGGTGCGCGCGGACGACCTGGAGGCCGAGCCCACCGCGGCGTACGAGGCGGCCTGGGCCGCCGGGCTGCACGAGCATCTGGTGCCGGTCGCCGAGGGCGGCCGGCTCGCCTCCTTCGAGTCGCTGCTGGCCGTGGTGCGCGCCGTGTCGCGCCGCGAGCTCGCGGTCTCGGTGGGGTTCGGCTCGACGCTCCTGGCCACCACCCCGGTGTGGGTCTGGGGTGACGACGCCCAGCGGCGCCGGGTCGCCGAGCTGGCGCTCGGCCGCGCCTGGGGCACCGCCGGGATCAGCGAGGAGGCGGCGGGCAGCGATCTGCTCGCCACCGCCACCCGCGCGGCGCCCACGGCCGACGGGTTTGTGCTGAACGGGAGGAAGTGGCTGGTCGGCAACGGAAGCCGGTCCTCGTTCGCCACCGTGCTCGCCGCCTCCGACCCGTCGTTCGGGCTGTTCCTGGTCGACTTCGAGGCCGTCGGCGACGACGGGGTGCGGCGGCTGCCGAAGGTGCCCACCCACGGCCTGCGCGGCCATGACCTGAGCGGCTTCGTCCTCAGCGACTGCCGGATCGGCGCCGGCGCGATGATCGGGCGGCCGGGCCGCGGCATCGAAATGGTCACCGGCATGCTCCAGTTCACCCGGACACTGGTGGGCGGGAGCAGCCTCGGCGCGGCCGACACCGCGCTGCGCATCGCGCTGCGGCACGCGCGCGAGCGGGTGCTGTACGGCGAGCCGGCGCTGGCGCTCGCGCCGGTGCGCTCGCTGCTGGCGCGGGCCTTCGCCGATCTGCTGATCGCCGAGTGCACCGGGCTGGCCGCGGCGCGCGGCCTCGATGTGGCGCGGCAGCGGATGGCGCTGTGGTCCGCGGTGGCCAAGTACGTGGTGCCCGCGCTGTGCGTGGACGCGGTGAACGCGTGCGGCGAGGTGCTGAGCGCCCGGGGGTATCTGCGGGAGGGGGTCGCGGGCGGGGCGTTCCAGAAGCTGGTGCGCGATGTGGCGATCACCCCGGTGTTCGAGGGCACCCAGCTGGTCCAGCTGGACACGGTGCGCGCCCAGTTGGTCAGCGGGGCGCGGCGGCGGGCCGCGGGGCGCGCCGAGGTGCCCCTGCCGCTGCTGTTCGGGTTCGGCGAGCCGGTGCCGCCGGTGGCGCCCCGGGACCAGCGCCCGGCGCTCACCTACGGCGCCGCCGACGAGGTGGTCGACCTCCTCGACGAGGCGGTGGCGGCGCTGGGCGACGACCAGGAGCTGTCCTCGCTCGGGCACACCCTGCTGAAGGTGCGGGACGAGACGCGGGAGACGCTGCGCGCGCTCGGCACGGCGCGCGACTCCGAGGCGTACGAGGCGGCCCGCCGGCACTGCCTGGTGCACGCGGGCGCCTGCTGTCTGCACACCTGGCTGTGGCGCCGGGAGGCGCTCGGCGGCCTGGCCGCCGACCGGGCCTGGCTCTCGGCCGCGCTGCGCCGCGTGGTCGAGCGGCTGGGCTTCCCGGCCGGGCCGGACCGGGAGGCCGAGGAGCGGCTGGTGCGCCGGCTGACCGACCTTGACGACGACGACCGGGCGTTCTCCCTCGTGCCGCTGCGGCTCGCGCCGCAGCACCGGGGGCCGGCGCCGGGCCGACCTTAGGAGGACGCGATCACCACCGAACACCGCGACGGCACCGCCGGGTCCGCCGGCGCCTGGCTGCCCTCGTTGATCGGAGAGCTGCTCGGCCTCGACGGACAGGGGCTGCCGGGCGACCGGCCGCTGGGCGAGATCGGCATCGACTCGCTCACCGCGGCCCAGCTCTCCGTCGAGGTCGAGGAGCGCACGGGCGTCACCATCCCGCTGGAGCGCTTCCTCGGCGAGGAGACGCTCCAGGACCTGGTGCGCGAGCTGGAGAGCGGCGACACGCAGAGGGCCGGGGCATGACGGGCCGCGGCATGACAGGCCAGGGCATGACGGGCCGGGCGCACGCCGCCGATGTGATGAACCGGGCCGCCGCCCCCGGACACCGGACGCTCGACGCCGAGGTGGAGCGGATCCGGCGCGAGGCCCGGCGGCGGTTCGGGGGCTTCGTCCTGGAGGCGGCCAACCCCGGTTCGCACTTCCGCAACAAGGAGTGCCGGCCGCTGGACAACCGCGTCTTCGAACAGGCCGGAGAGCTGGGACTGCTGGGGTTCTCGCTGCCGACGGAGATCGGCGGCGAGGGGCGGGACAAGCTGGCGTGGGGCGTGGTGGTCGAGGAGATCGCCCGGCTCTCGCGCGACCCCGGCTTCGCCGTGCTGCTGGACATCAGCGTCGAGATCACCGAGCTGATCCTGTCCAGCGGCACCCCAGAGCTGATCGAGGCGTACGTTCCGGATCTCGTGGCCGGCCGGCGCTTCGGGGTACAGGGCGCGTACGAGAGCCGGGACCCGTACGACTACCAGTCCACAGCGCGGCTGGAAGGCGACGTTTGGGTGCTGAACGGCGCCAAGCGCTTCCTGGCCGGGGCGCGCTTCGCCGACCTCTTCGTGCTGTTCCTGCGCGACGAGGCGTCCAACGACATGCTGGCGTTCCTGGTCGAGAAGGACGACCCGGGCGTCACGCCCGTGCACATGGACACCATGGGCATGCACACCATGGGCCTGGGCCAGGTGATCCTGCACGAGGTGCGGCTGCCCCGGACGCGGCTGCTGTGGCGCGCGGACGCGCTCAGCGAGCTCAACACCTATGCGCGCATCCGCCGGACGATGAGCGCGTGCGGGGTGCTGGGCGCGCTCGACGGGGTGATCGAGAACTGTGTGGAGGCGCTGGACTCCCGCAGGCGCGGCGGGCGCCGGGTCCTCGACTACCCCAATGTCGAGCGGTCGGTGGGCGAGCTGCGCATGCTGCTCCAGACGTCCCGCGCGAGCGTCTACCGGGCGCTGGACGGCACCAGGTCGCCGGACCGCGACCCGCACTTCGACGAGTTCGCCACCGTCGCCAAGCACCACGCGTCGGAGTGCGCGCTGCGCGTGGGCCAGCTGGTGATGGGCCTCCAGGGCGGCGAGGCGTATATGTCCGCGTTCCCGTGGGAGCGGTTCATGCGCGACATCCTGGGCCTGATCTCCGGTCAGGGCTCCCAGGAGATGCTGCTGCTCCAGCTGGGTCAGCGCACCATCGTCGGCCTGGAGGGCAAGCGGGTGCGGGAGGAGGCCGCGGAGCGCGCCGTCGCCAAGCTCGCGGACGGGTGGTGGGCGCTGCACGCCGTCGCGTACGGGGGCGGCGGGGAGTTCGCCGACGAGGCGGAGGCGGTGGTCGCGGCGGCCGGGCCGGGCGCCCTGGACACCCTGGAGCCGGACGGGCGCGCCGCGGTGGCCGCGCTGCTCGACCGGGCCCACGCCCTGCTGGCGGCCGTACGGTCGGGGCGGGCGCCCGAGGCACTGCCGCAGGGGCCCGCGGGCCTGTTCGAGGGACGGCCGGCGCAGCCGGCGGCCGGGGCGTGGGGCCTGCTGGCGTGCGGGGTGGCGTACGAGACCGGGCTGCTGGGGCGGCTGCTGGAGCCGTGCACGGCGCGGGAGGCGGCCGGGGAGCTGCCACCGGCCCTCGCCGAGGGGCTGCTTGAGGCCCTGGTGGCCGCCTCGGTCGCGCGCCGGGACGGCGAGGACGCTGAGGGCCGCTACGTCGCCGACGAGGGGCTGGAGCGGGTGCTGATCGGCGGCCCGCGCGCCTCGGCGTTCGCGGCGCGGCTGCGGCGCGCGCTGGACGGCGGGGTCCGGCTGCGGGACGGAAAGCCGGGCGCGGCGCGGCTGCGGCGCGCGCTGGACGGCGGGGTCCGGCTGCGGGACGGAAAGCCGGGCGCGGGGCGGGAGTCGCTGACCGGATGCGGTGGGGAGGCCGCGGCGCTGGCGGATGTGCTGGTCAACTCCCTGCTGGGGAGGCTGGAGGGGTTGCCGGAGCTGCTGGACCGGCCCGGGGCCCAGGTGGGTTGCGCGGCCGGGGACGGCGGGCGGTCGGCCGTCGAGCTGGCGCGTCATATCCCGTTTGTGCCGGTGCTCGCGCTGGAGCCGGAGCCGGTGGCCGTGGGCGGTGGAGAAGTGCGGGTCCGGGTCGGCGACGCCATGAACGGCACGGAGGCGGGCTTCGCTGCGGACGACCGGCTCGCGCTCGCCTGGCTGCCCGCCGCCGGGCTCCCCGGCGCCGAGCTGCGGGCGGCCGTCGCCGCGACCGCGACGGCGCTGCTGCCCGGCGGCTGGCTCGTCCTGCCGTGTCCGCTGCCGCCCAAACGCCCGCTGGGGGCCGCGGCGGCGCGCCTGGACCTCGCGCTCGCAGGCGGGCGGACTCCGGAGGACGGCGAGGTCGAGGGCGCGCTGGCGGCTTCCAAGCTGGGGCATGTGCGCACCGCGTGGGAGGACGCGGCGCTCGGCATCCGGCTGATCGCGGCGCGACGCCCCGCCTGAGGCGCCCGGGGACGGGCTGACGCGGGTCCCGCGGCGGTGCGGCGGGACCCGCGCGGTCCACGCCGCTTCCGGCGCCAGGTTCGGGCGGGGCGGGTGGGGCAGGTGGGGCGGGTGGCGCAGGTGGGATCAGTAGTCGGCGCGCAGATGGATCAGCGCCTGGTTACGGCCCTCGGCGTGCTTGGTCTGGCCGATGCCGATGAGGTCCTTGGTGTAGTCGCTGTCCTTGGCGTGGCCGTGGGTCTCCGCCCAGTTGGCAACCATGGAGTCGACCTCCCTCTGGCCCGCCGTGAACTGCTTGGCGTTCTCCACGCTCGCGTCCAGGTTGGCCTCTTTGATGCGATCCCACATGATGCCGTGGGATTCACTGCGGATGATCCGGTAGAGGATCTCCGAGCCGAACGCGGCGGCGCTGTTGGACACGAACTTCGGGCCGATGCTGGTGACGCTGGTGAGGGCGTTGTTGAAGTCCCGTTCCCACTGGATCTTCTTGTCGCGGTCGTCGAAGAGGACGTCCGCACGCACCCCGTCGTACATGCCGAGGACCGAGGACGCCTCCTGGATCGGCACCCGGGTGTGCTCGGAGACCTTCTCCGGCATGCCGGCGAAGGTCCCCGCCGCGTAGTGCCGCTGGGCGTTGTAGAGATCCGCGAACGCGTTCGGGTCGTTGGCGACCCCGCGCATGATCTTGACGAGGTGTTCCTCGGGGACGGAGACCCTGAGTTCGCCGTTCTCGTTCCAGAGCCCGTTGTGCTCGCGGTAGAGGGTGTTGTCGCGGGCGAGGGTCTGGTGCAGGTCGGGGGTGAAGTCGGCGAGGATGTTCGCCATCGGCTTGCGCAGCATGGGGTCCAGGTTCTCGGCCGCGCCCGCCTTGTTGAGTGATTCGATGGCCTGGTACATCACCCGGGCCTGGTCCTCGGTGTGCTTCCCCAGGGGGTAGTCGGTGCCCGGGACATGGCCGGTGGCGGCCGCTTCGAGCGCGGCGCCGAAGCCCATCTTGCCGAACGTGTCGTCCATCGTCATGGGCGGGCCGTAACCACCGTTCATCACCTGCTTCGGCCAGTCGCGCTGCTCGATGAGATAGGTGAGGTGGTCGTTCTTCAGCGGCCCTTTGCCCTCGGGGTCGAGGAACGCGGTGGCGGTGTCGGGGTCCTTGCTCATGAGGCCCAGGACGGTGTCGAGCGGATCGTTGACGAATTTGGGGTCGGCGCCGGTCCACTCGTCCCATACGCCCGAAGGCTGTTTCTTCTCCGCTTTGATGATGTCGTCGCCCAGTGTGTAGAGGTACTGGTCGTCGAACTTGTCGTAGTTCTGGAGCATGGTCAGATACGACTGGTAGCCGTACCGCGGCACCTGCTTGCTGCCGTACGTCTCGAAGCCGACCTTGCGGACGCCTTCCGTCCACTCACGGAAGAACTTTCCGTCCGGGCTGTTCAGCCAGGCGTTGAACTGCGGTGAGCCGGGCGGGCGCTCCTTGAGCGTTCCGGGCACCTCGGTGGCCGTGGCCACCGAATGGGCCAGCCCCTGCTCCACGGAGAGATATTCGGTGTTGCTGACCGTGCCGTCGCGGTTGTACGAGAGCCCGACGAGCTTGTCGCTCAGCTTGATGGCGTCCCCGGCGCCCAGGCCGCTGAGGAACGTCTGGCTGAAGGGCTTGCTGTGCGCGTTGTTGCGCATCAGTATCTGCATTTCCTTCAGCTCCGCCGGCGACAGCTTCCCGTCGATGAGCTTCTCCCCGAGGTCCGTGGCCCGCCGCCCCTCGTACACCTCGACATCGCCCTGCGCGGCCCCGTTGAAGCCATGTGGATCGCCCTTGCCGTCCGTGTCCTTCACGGACTCCCGCAGCGCGAGTTTGACGCCGTAGTCCGCGTCGTCGACGGCTTGGACGGCCTGCTCGATCCTCTTGGTCCAGGAGCGCTCGGTCTCCGCGAGGTCGGGGTCGTGATGGGCGGCGAATGCCTCTTCCTTGGTGGCCCTGGCGTAGTCGAAGGTGCACCGGCCGTCGGCGTCGACCTTCATCCCGGCCTGCTGGGCCTCCTTGACCGCGCCCTTGACCAGGCCCACCAGCCGTACGAACTGGCCGTGGGCATCGCGCAGCAGATCCGCGACGGCCCGCGCCTCCACTTGGGCCGCGTCGAGCTCATGGCGGGTCTGGGTGGCGGTGTTGGCGGCGGAGTTGGCGCTGAGGCCCCTCCAGGACATTCCGGCGCTGACCTTTTGGACCTTGGTCTGGTACGTCGTCTCCAGCTTCTGGAGCTCGTCGGCCATGTCCTCCCACGCCTGGGCGGCGTCGGTCAGCTTGGCGAGGTCGGTGTCCATGACCTGGCGATAGGTGACCATCTGGTTCCCTCTCAGGGGTGCGAGGAGGTGAGGGGGAGGGGCAACGTGGGCTGCGAGCCGCCGCCGGCAGGCGTGCCGTACGAGTACGTCGGGAGCGGGAGGACGCTGCAGAAGCTCGAACCGGTGTGCAGGTCCGTGCCCGTGAAGAGGACGTTGGTGCTGCGCAGGGCCTCCTTCTCCCCACCCATCCGCTTCGTCAGGGCCTTCACCTGCGTCTGCCACTCGGTCAGGACATGCTTGAGCCCCAGGGCCGTGTCCCAGCCATGGAACTCGGTGATCGCGGTGTTGGACTTGGTGTCCGCGTCGTCGCCCGCCTTCACCAGGCCCGGCTCCAGCTCGTCCTCGATCACCCCGGCCGCCGTCTTCTTCTGCGCCGGAGACGTGCACAGCCCGCCGGACGGGGTGACCCCACCACCACCGCCACCGTCGAGCTGGTTGAGCCGCATACCGCTGGACCGCCCCGCCACCGAGTGCTCCCCCTGCGCGGCGGCCTTGAGCTGGGCCCATTCCTCGTCGAAGGACATTTCCGCTTTCCCCCTGTCCCGCTTCCCCCTGACGCCCCGAACGGCTGTGCGCCGTCGGCTGTCCCTTGGGCATGGTTCGGGACGTCGGCGTACGGATCTTTACGGAAATGGAAACGGAAGCCCTACTCCATCTGTAGATCACGGTCTTCACCGCAGGTCAGCGGGGGGGTTGGAAAGGAAACGGATCTTTACCTAGCCGGCCTTGGCCCGGTGGGTGGCGAGGGCCTGTTCGACCTGGATGTACGTCACCCCGTGGTCGGCGAGCACATGCGCGGCGAGACCCGGGCGGGCGGTCAGGGCCAGCAGCAGGTGCTCGTCGCCGATGTGCTTGTCGCCGCGCCCCACCGACATCCGCAGGGACCGTTCCAGGACCGACTTGGCCTCCCGTGTGAAGGGGCGCCGGAGCGGCCGGCCGCGCCGCCGAGGGGGCACGGCGGGCCCGGCGAGCGCGCCCGCGCCGTGTACCCCCTCGACCCGCGCGACGACCTCCTCGACGTCGATGCCGAACCCGGCCAGGGCCTTCGCGTCCTCGGCCGAGATGCCGCCGCGGCGGCGCACCGCGGCCAGGTCGCGCTCGATCGCCGCGCGGCGCCCGGCCGCGCCGAGGGCGGTGAGGACGTCCGCGGCGGGGGTGCCCGTACGGTCCAGGAGCGCGAGCAGCAACTCCGCCTCGCCCACGGTGCCGCCGCCCGTGCCGCCGCCGCCGTCGTCGTCGGCGTACTTCACCGCGCCCCGGACGACCTCACGCGCGCTGGTGGTGAACCTCTCGAACATCAATGCCTCCCGTGCTTCTTGTGGACCGCCTGCCGGCTGACTCCCAGCTCGGCGGCGATCTCCTGCCACGACCAGCCCTTCGCGCGGGCGCTGCGCACCTGCACGGCCTCCAGTTGCTCCAACAGCCGGCGGAGCGCGGCGACGGCACGCAGCCCGACCCGGGGGTCCTGGTCACCCGCCCGCTCGGCGAGGTTCGTTGCCTCGTTCATGGCGTCAATCTAGGTTGACACGACAGCCCATGTCAACCATGGTTGACAAAATTGCTTCGACGGACGCCCGGATGTCCGGCAACCTCTCGCCATGGACCCCCATTACTGGCCGCCCTTCGGGCTCCGGCTCACCACACCACGCCTGGAATTGCGCCTTCCGGACCTGGCGCTCCTCGACGAGATGGCCGCGCTCGCGGTGGCGGGCGTGCACGACCCCGCCGAGATGCCGTTCTCCATCCCGTGGACGGACGCGCCGCCGGAGCAGGTCGGGCGCAGCAGCTTCCAGCACCTGCTGGGCACCATCGCGGAGTGGCGCCCGGAGAAGTGGAACATGAGCTTCGTGGTGCTGCACGAGGGCAAGGTGGTCGGCCGTCAGGACCTGTTCGCGACCGACTTCGCGGTGACCCGGGAGGCGGAGACCGGCTCCTGGCTGGGCCTGGCCCACCAGGGCCAGGGCATCGGCACGGAGATGCGGGCGGCGGTGGCCCACCTGGCCTTCGAGGGGCTGGGGGCGCGCAGCGTGATCTCGGCCGCGATGCTGGAGAACCCGCGCTCGCTGGCCGTCTCGCGGCGCATCGGCTACCGCCCGGACGGCATCGAGGTGCTGTCCGTACGCGGGCAGGCCCGCACCCTCCAGCGGCTGCGCCTGGAGCGCGCCGGCTGGGAGGCGCACCGCGCCGTCCCGGTCCGGGTGACGGGGCTCGAGCCGTGTCGGGAGCTGTTCGGGGCGGCGGAGCCCGAACAGGACGGCACGGACGGCGCGGACGGTACGGACAGCAGCCCGCAGTAGCCGGCGGTCAGGGGCCGAACCACCCGGCCACATCGAGGCGGAAGCCGCTGAGGGGCACCATGACGCGCAGGTCGTCCTCCAGACCGCGCAGCCGCTCGGGGCCGAGCGCCGCGGCCCATTGCGCGCGCAGTTCCTCGAAGACGGCGGCGGACCTGGCCAGCGCGTCCATGCCGTGCGGGGTCAGCCGGATCACCTTGCGCCGGGCATCTGCCGGGTCCTCGGCCCGTACGGCGTAACCCACCGCCTCCAGGCGGTCGGCCGTCTTGCCCGCGGCCTGCTTGGAGACGCCGAGCCGCCGCCCCAGCTCGCTGGCAGTGGCGCCGTCGAGGCCGATGGCCTGCATGGCGAAGCCATGGGCGGGGCGGAGGTCCGGATGGCCCTGGCGGGCCAGCTCGGCGTGCAACTGGTCGATGAGGGACCGGAATCCCGCGAACAGCAGCAGGGGCAGCTCATAGCCCGGCGGGTTCCGGGCATCCCGCACGCCCTCAACATCATCAGCCATTGCGAAACTCGACAACCTGGTTTACGTTTTCGACAACCACGTTGTCTATCCTAGACCAGGGGGGCTTCGCCATGTCCGCACACCCGTCCACCGCACCCACCCCGTTCGTCGACCACACCCCGGAGTCCGCGCCGGCCGCCTCACGCCCGCTCATGGAGGCCGCGGCCCGGCGCCTGGGCTACCTCCCGGCGCCGGTCGCGCGGCTGGCCGCCTCACCACAGATGCTGGACGGCTTCCTGAAGCTCAGCGGACTGTTCGAGACGACGACCCTGGACCCGCTGGCGCGCGAGGTGGTCATCCTCACCATCGCGACCCGCAACGCCTGCCACGTCTGCGTCGCCATGCACACCGGCAAGCTCGCCGCGCTGGGCGCGGACGCCGAACTCACCTCGGCGCTGCGGGAGCGGCGGCCCCTGGCCGACGAACGCCTCGAGGCCGTACGGGTCTTCACGATCGAGGTGCTGGAGCGAGCGGGGGCAGTCGGCCCCGAGACCCTGAACGCCTTTCTGGCGCACGGATACACCACGCGCAACGCTCTCGAAGTGGTGCTGGGCATCGGCACCTACACCCTGTCGACCCTGGCCAACCGGATGACCGACGCCCCGCTGGACGAACAGCTCGCCCCCTTCGCCTGGCACGAGCACGCGGCCTGAGCCGCCGGCCCGGGTCCGACGGACGACGGGGACGGCGGGGACGACGGGGACGACGGACGGCGGATCAGCCCGCCTCGGAGCGGGACGGGGTGACCAGGCCGCACTCGTAGGCCGCGATGACCAGTTGGGCCCGGTCGCGGACGTCGAGCTTGCCCATGATGCGGCTGACATGGGTCTTGGCGGTCAGCGGCGACAGCCCGAGCGCCTCGGCGATCTCCGCGTTGTTCAGGCCACGGGCCACCAGCGTGAGGACCTGACGCTCCCGCTCGGAGAGGGCGCCCAGGCCCGCGGGGGCGAGGGCGTCCGGGGGCGGGGCGGCCGGGAGGCGCAGCACCCGGGCGATGAGGCGGGCCGTCGGGCCGGGCGACAGCAGGGACTCGCCGGCCGCCACGGTCCGTATCGCGTCCAGCAGTTCGGCGGGCCGGGTGTCCTTCACCAGGAACCCGGAGGCGCCCGCGCGCAGCGCGTCGACGACGTACTCATCGGTGTCGTACGTGGTCAGGACGAGGATCCGCACCCCGGCGAGATCCTCGTCGGCGGCGATGCGGCGGGTCGCCTCGATGCCGTCGAGGTCCGGCATCCGGACGTCCATGACGACCAGGTCGGCGCGCGCGGTACGGGCGAGCTCGACCGCCTCCCGGCCGGTGCCCGCCTGCCCGACGACCTCCATGTCGCGGGCCGACTCGATCAGCATGGCGAAGGCGGCCCGGACGAGGGTCTGGTCGTCGGCGAGCAGCACCCTGATGGGGGCGTCCGAAGCCGTGCGCGGCGCGCTCATGTCGTTCCCTCCGTCAACGGTGAATGAGGCCGCGGGCGGTGCTGCCCGGGCAGGGCGGTGCGCTCCGGCCCGCCCCGGCCGTCCAGCCCGCCCCGGCCGTACGGCAGCGCGGCCGTCACGGCGAAGCCGGGGCCGTCCGGACGCGGTCCCGCGGTCAGGGTGCCCGCCACGCTGCGGGCCCGCTCGCGCATCCCGACGAGGCCGTAGCCCTGCGGACGGCCCGGACCCTCGGGCCCGGACGGGGACGCGACGGCGCCGGACGCACCCACGCCCGACGCACCCACGCCCGCCGGGCCGTCGTCCACGGCCGCGACGCGCAGGCCGCCCGCCCCGTCCGGCCCCAGGGTGAGCCGCACCAGGGTGCCGGGCGCGTGGCGGACCGCGTTGGTCAGGGCCTCCTGCACGATGCGGTACACGGCCGCGCCCACGGCGGGCGACAGCTCGGGCTCGTCCACGTCGACGGTCATGCGCACCCGTACGCCCGCCGCCTCCGCGGCCGCCGCCAGGTCGGCCAGCCCGGCGAGCCCGGGCGGCGGCCCCGTACCGAGCCCCTCGGCCCCGTCGACCCCGTCCGCCGCGCCGCCCTCGCCGCCCTCCCCCGCCCGCAGCACCTGCAAGGTGGCCCGCAGTTCGGTGCGGGCGTCGCGGCAGGTGTCGGCGATGGAGTCGAGCGCCTTGGCCAACGTCTCGCGGTCCAGCCGGCCGGGGTCGGCGATCAGGACATGGGCGGCGACCGAGGTCTGGACGCCGATCAGCGTGATGCTGTGCGCCAGCAGGTCGTGCAGGTCGCGGGCGATCCGCAGCCGCTCCTCCGCGACGCGCCGGGCGGCCTCCTCCTCACGGGTCCGCTCGGCGCGTTCGGCGCGCTCGACGATCGCCGCGACGTACTGGCGGTGGATCCGCACCGCCTCGCCGATCAGCACCACCGACAGCACCCAGCCGGAGGTGCGCAGCATGTCCACCGCGCCGTGGGGCCGGCCGCCCCACGACATGACCGTCACCATGATCCCGATGACAAAGGTGACGGTGAGCAGGGAGCGCAGCGGCGGGCCCAGGACCGCGAGGGTGTAGAGGGCGGCGAGCCCGGCCGGGACGACGGCGACATGCTCGTAGTTCAGGGCGTGGTACGGGCCGACCATGAGGACGATCGCCACGGTGACGAGCATCGGGCTGTGCCGGCGCCCGACCAGCGCCAGGGCGCTGCCGATCAGCAGCGCCCACCCGAGCGCGTCCATGCGGCGGTCGCCCGACCCGTGCACGAACAGCGCCAATGCGCACTGCACGGCGAGCGCGGCCGCCGCGACCGCGGCGTCGACCCGTCGCCGGGACGCGGCCTCGGCGGGGGTCTCGGCCGCGTCGCGGCGGCGGTGGAGGGCGCGCAGCGCGCGCCCCGGCAGTCGGCGCCCCGGTCCCGGCGCGGCCGGGGCCGGGGCCGTCCGCCGCGCGGGCTCGTCGAGTGTCTGTGGAGGCACGGGTCCATCCTGGCGGGTCGCCCCGGGGAAGTCCCGGCCCGAGCCGGGCGAACCGGCTCGGGCCGGGGTGACCTCGCCGCTCATCTCCGGCCCGCGCCGCGGAAGAGCGCTCCCGGCCACCAGACCCGGCGCCCCAGCAGCAGGCTCGCCGAGGTCACCAGGTACGTCCGGACCAGGAAGGTGTCCAGCAGCACGCCGACCGCGACCACGAACCCCATCTCGGCCAGCATCACCAGCGGCAGCGACCCCAGCACCGCGAAGGTCGCGGCCAGCACCATCCCCGCCGAGGCGATCACTCCGCCCGTGGTGCGCAGGGCGGTGAGCGCGGCCTCGGAGACGTCCGCGCCGCGCAGCGACTCCTCCCGCATGCGGTGCATCAGAAAGATCCCGTAGTCGACGCCGAGGGCGACCAGGAAGACGAAGGACAGCAGCGGCAGCCCGGGGTCGATGCCCGCGAAGCCGAAGACCGGCTCGAAGAAGAGGCCGCCGAGGCCCATCGCCGCGCCCCAGACGGCGACCACGGCGACGACCAGGACGAGCGGCGCCACCAGGCTGCGCAGCAGGGCGGCGAGGATCAGCAGCACGGCGAGGAGGACGAGCGGGACGACGACCTCCCGGTCGCGGGAGTTGGTGTCCTCCAGGTCGAGTTCCTGGGCGCTGGCCCCGCCGACATGGGCGTCGGCGCCCGCGATCCGGTGGAGATCGCCGCGCAGGGCCTGGATGGTGTGCCGCTCCCCCGCGGACTGCGGGGGCGCCTTGGCGTAGACGTCGATCTCGGTCCATCCCCCGCCGCTGCGCCCGCGCTCGGCCCGCGCGACGCCCTCCGTACCGCCCGCACGGTCGAGCACTTCACCGGCGCGCCCGGTGCGCGCGAGGACGGCGATCGGCTGGCTGCTGCTCCCGGGGTAGGCGTCGGCGAGGGTCCGCATGGCGACGACGGACTCGGGCCGCTCGGTGAAGGTGTCCTCCTGCTTGAGGTCGCCGGGCAGGGCGAGGACGCCGAGCGCGAGGGCGCCGAGCAGCGCGCCTCCGGCGAGCAGGACGGTGCCGGGCCGGCGCCCCGCCGAACTCCCCATCGCGGCGAACAGGCCGCGCCGGGCGCGCGGTTCGCTGCCGTACGCGGGGATCAGCGGCCAGAACACCCGGCGGCCGAGCAGCACCAGCACCGCGGGCAGCAGCGTCAGCATGGCGGCGAGCGCGCACACCACGCCGACCGCGCCGACGGGCCCGAGGCCGCTGCTGCTGTTGAGGTCGGCGGCGAGCAGGCACAGCAACCCGGCGGCGACGGTGCCGCAGGAGGCGAGGACGGCGGGGCCGCAGCCGCGCACGGCGGCGCGCATCGCGTCGTACGGGAGCGGGTGGCGGCGCAGCTCCTCGCGGTAGCGGGAGACCAGCAGCAGGGCGTAGTCGGTGCCCGCGCCGAACACCAGCACGGTCATGATCGACGAGCTCATGCTGGTGACGACGAGGTCGAAGCCCTGGACGAGGCCGTAGACGACGGCCATCGAGGCCATCGCGGCGGCGCCGACGACCCCCAGCGGCACCAGCCACAGCAGCGGGCTGCGGTAGGTGAGGATCAGCAGCACGGCGACGACGCCGACGGTGGCGAACATCAACGTGCCGTCGGTCGACGCGAAGACCTCCTGCGAGTCGGCGCCCAGCGCGCCCTCGCCGCCGACCCGGACGCTCAGGCCCTCGGGGTGGCGGGCGAGTTCGGCGCGTACGTCCTTGACGGCGTCGGCGCGCTCCGCCTCGTCCGTCAGCCCGGTCAGCGCCATCGGGTACATCACGGTGGCGCGGTCCCGGGACGGGATGGCCCGCGGGGGCCGGTCCGCGACGGTCTCATGGCGGGCGACGACCCGGGCGACCTGTGCGTCGGCCGCCTCGCGGTCGGCGGCGGTCAGCCCGCCGTCCCGCTGGTAGACGAGGACGAGGTCGGTGGTGTCGCCGCCGGGCAGCGCCGTCTGGAGTTTCGCGACCTGGGTGGAGTCGGCGCTCGCCGGCAGGTAGTCGACGGCCGTGTCGCGCTTGACGTCGCCCAGCTTGCCCGCGAAGGGCACGGCGGCCAGGAGCACCAGGACCCATACGGCGACGACCGCCCACGGCAGGAGGCGGCGGCCGCCCGCGGCGCGGGCGGGCTCGTCCGGTCCCTCCGGTTTTCGTGACGCGGTCGTATGCGTCGGCTGTGTGGTCTGCATGCCCTCCAGGCTCCCGGCGCCGGGCGGGCGAATCGTCGCGCCGGCGAGGGAGATGGCGGCTACTGCGCCGGGTGCGGTACGGGCCGGATTACTCCCGGGGTAGTAACGCCTCGGCCCGGCACGGATCAGAGCGCATCACAGCGGACCGGACCGGCGCGGACCAGACCAGACCGGACCGGACCGGCGCGGACCGGACCGGCGCCGATCAGAAGGGCGCGCGCATCGCTGCCATCAGCCGGGCCGTGTCGTCGGGGCAGATCATCAGCGCCCGGCCCACGGTCTCCAGCACGGCGCGCTCCGCCGGCCGGTACGGGCCGTCGGCCACCGCGATCCGGGCGCCCTGGAGCAGGATCGACTCCCGCCCCGTCGGCGCCAGGTGGGGGGCCAGCGGCTCCAGGGCCTCATGGAGCTCGATGGCCAGCGCGGTGCCGCACGGGTCGAGGCCGTCCCGCCCGGTGTCCCGCCCGCCCTGGAGGGCGGCTCCGGCGGCTCCCGCGGCTCCGGCGACCTCGGCGTCGTACGCGGCGGCGCCGGGCAGCCGCCCGGTGTCGGCGGCGAGCGCCTCGATGAGCTCCAGCAGCTGCTCCTCGCCGCAGTCGGTGAACCCCGCCGCCCGCACCGCGCCGACCGCGGCCTGCCGCACCGCGGGCGAGTCGGTGCCGCCCGCGGCGAGCACCGCGAGGGCCACGGTGTGCACGGCGTCGCGCAGCATCGCGGAGAAGCGGGTGGTGGTGGGGTGGTCCAGCACTTCGGTGCCGAAGCGGCAGCCGCAGGCGGCGCACTCGACGACCGGGGCGA
Organism: Streptomyces sp. NPDC097640; assembly: GCF_040302705.1. Lineage (NCBI taxonomy): Bacteria > Bacillati > Actinomycetota > Actinomycetes > Kitasatosporales > Streptomycetaceae > Streptomyces > Streptomyces sp. NPDC097640. The sequence continues at coordinate 313,353 of NZ_JBEOSB010000004.1, read as the reverse complement.
CCGGGCCGCGCGGCAGGACCGGGAGGCCGAGGACGACGATACGGCGGCGGCCGGTGCGGCGGCGGTAGTTACGGTCGCCTCCGCAGTCGGGACAGAAGAACTCGCCGTCGCCCACCGTCCGCCATAGGGTGCGGACGCCTATCACACACAGATCCCGTCCGCGTCGGGCTTGCGCGTGCACCACGTCACACCTCCATAACGCTTCGGCCACATTGCCGCGCTGACGTGATGCTAGCCACATCAATGATGCCGCGTCAGTACCCCGAACGGAGACAACAGGCCAAAGACGAGGCCCCGCCCGCCGTACGCGGCGGGCGGGGCCCGTGTGGGTGAAGCCGTTTTCTGGTGTCTTACGCGGTTGACGCGGCCGATTCCCGGGGCCGGGCCGCCGACTTTCGGAGCCCGGCGGACGGCGCCCGGGGCGCGGCTGCCCGCGCCGGGGTCAGCGGCGGGCCCGGTTGACCGCGGAGACGACCGCCTTCAGGGAGGCCCGCACGATGTTGGCGTCGACGCCGACGCCCCACAGCACCCTGCCGTCGATCGCGCACTCGATGTAAGCGGCGGCCTGCGCGCCCGCGCCCTCGCTGAGCGTGTGCTCGGAGTAGTCCAGCAGCCGTACGTCCACGTCAATGGAGGCCAGCGCGTCGAAGAACGCGGCCAGCGGGCCGTTGCCGGAGCCGGTCAGCACGGTCTCGGCGCCGTCCACGACGGCCTCGACGGTGAGCGCGTCGGTGCCCTCGCTCGTGGTCGAGGTCTGCGCGGTGCGCAGCGCGATCCGGCCCCACCGGTTGTCGTCGGTGGGCAGATACTCGTCCTGGAAGACCGACCAGATCTGGGCCGGGGTGACCTCGCCGCCCTCGGCGTCGGTCTTGGCCTGAATAATCTTCGAGAACTCGATCTGCATCCGGCGCGGCAGGTCCAGCTTGTGGTCGTTCTTCAGGACATAGGCGATGCCGCCCTTGCCGGACTGCGAGTTGACGCGGATGACCGCCTCGTACGAGCGGCCGACGTCCTTGGGGTCGATCGGCAGATACGGGACCGCCCACTCGATCTCGTCGACCGTCCTGCCCTGCTCGGCCGCGGTCGCCTCCATCGCCTCGAACCCCTTCTTGATGGCGTCCTGGTGGGAGCCGGAGAAGGCGGTGTAGACCAGATCGCCCGCGTAAGGGTGGCGCGGGTGGACCTCCATCTGGTTGCAGTACTCGGCGGTCCGACGGACCTCGTCGATCTGCGAGAAGTCGATCTGCGGGTCGACGCCCTGGGAGAAGAGGTTCATGCCCAGCGTCACCAGGTCCACGTTGCCGGTGCGCTCGCCCTGCCCGAACAGGCAGCCCTCGATGCGGTCCGCGCCCGCCATGATCGCCAGCTCGGCGGCGGCGACGGCGGTGCCGCGGTCGTTGTGCGGGTGGACGGACAGGCAGATGTGCTCGCGCCGGGACAGATGGCGCGACATCCACTCGAAGCGGTCCGCGTGCGTGGAGGGGGTGGACCGCTCGACGGTGGCGGGCAGATTGAGGATGATCTCCCGGCCGGCCTCGGGCTGCCAGACGTCCATGACGCCCTCGCAGACCTCCAGCGCGAAGTCCAGCTCGGTGTCGGTGAAGATCTCCGGGCTGTACTGGTAGCCGAAGACGGTCTCGTCGCCCAGGATCTTGTCGGCGTACTCCATCACCAGCCGGGTGCCGTCCACCGCGATCTGCTTGACCTGCTCACGGGAGCCCCGGAAGACGACCCGGCGGAAGACCGGCGCCGTGGCGTTGTACATGTGGACGGTCGCCTTGTGGGCGCCGCGCAGGGACTCCACGGTGCGCTCGATCAGCTCCTCGCGCGCCTGGGTCAGGACGGAGATCGTCACGTCCTCGGGGATCGCGCCCTCTTCGATGATCGACCGTACGAAGTCGAAGTCGGTCTGCCCGGAGGAGGGGAAGCCGACCTCGATCTCCTTGTAGCCCATGCGTACCAGCAGGTCGAACATCTCGCGCTTGCGGGCCGGCGACATCGGGTCGATCAGCGCCTGGTTGCCGTCGCGCAGATCGGTGGACAGCCAGCGAGGGGCGGCGGTGATGCGGTTGTCCGGCCAGGTGCGGTCGGGGATGTCCACGGCCTCGTACTGGCCGTACTTGTGGATCGGCATCCCGGACGGACGCTGGGTGACGCTCGCGGCGGTGATCGGCGTACGGCGGCCCACAGGGCTCTGGGCGCTCGCGGAATGATCAGACGTGCTCATGATGCGTAGGGCTCCTCGTATGTCCGCTGGGCGGCCGACGAGGCGTATGCACTGCAACGCCGAACTCCGCGGGGAGGGGGTCGGCCTACGACTACAGGCCCTCGCCGCGGCAGCTAAGAAGAAGCAGCCCGAAACGCATGATGCGTAGAAGCGTAACCGAGAGCCGAGGGACCGGCCGACCCGTATCACTATCCGGGATGACGTATCCGCCGCTCCCATCCTGCGCGAATGGCCGTCAACCACTCGTTTTCGGGAATCGCGACGTCAAGGCGTGACAACCGATGTACAGAGTGCCACATTGCGTCGTATGGACGTCAACGCGAACAACCGCCCTGTTTTCTGCACCATCGTGCCGCCGCATGTCCTCGACAAACTGGCCCGCGCCGAGGACCCCGCGCTGGCCGAGCCCGCCCGCCGCACCCTGGAGCGCGACGCCCTGGAGCGCACCCGCCGCCGCATCACCACCGTCCGCGGCGCCGCGGCCCCCACCGGGGCCCCCTCCGACAAGCCCAAGCGCACCATCTTCGACGCCGGGCACCAGGAGACCCTGCCGGGGAAGAAGGTGCGCGCCGAGGGCGCCCCGGCCACCAGCGACGACACCGTGACCCGCGCGTACGACGGTCTCGGCGCGACCTTCGAGATGTACCTGAAGGCGTACAACAGGCGTTCCATCGATGACTCAGGGCTGCCGCTGAAGGCCACCGTCCACTACGGCGAGGACTACGGCAACGCCTTCTGGAACGGCGAGCAGATGGTGTTCGGCGACGGCGACGGCGAGATCTTCAAGGACTTCACCATCCCCATCGACGTGACGGCCCACGAGCTCACCCACGGCGTCACCCAGTACACGGCCAACCTGGAGTACTTCGGCCAGTCCGGCGCGCTGAACGAGTCCATGTCGGATGTCTTCGGCTCGCTCACCAAGCAGTTCGCGCTCAGCCAGACCGCCGAGCAGGCCGACTGGCTGATCGGCGCCGGACTGCTGGCGGACCGCGTCACCGGCGTCGCGCTGCGCTCCATGAAGGCCCCCGGCACGGCGTACGACGACGATGTCCTCGGCAAGGACCCGCAGCCGGCGACGATGGAGCACTACGTCCGCACCTCGCGCGACAACGGCGGGGTGCACATCAACTCCGGCATCCCCAACCACGCCTTCTACCTCGCCGCCCAGGCCCTCGGCGGCCACGCCTGGGAGCGGGCCGGGCAGATCTGGTACGACACCCTGATCGGCGGCGAGCTCGCCGCCGACGCGGACTTCGCCGCCTTCGCCCAGCTGACCGTGGCGACCGCGCAGTCCCGGTACGGCGACGGCGAGGAGCAGCGGGCGGTGCTGGACGCCTGGGCCAAGGTGGGCATCACCGACCTGCGGGCCCGCGTGGGCGTGCGCTGAAGGGTGTCCGGCGGCCACGCGGCGGCGCCTGTTCCCCACCCCGCCCCTTCCCACGGTGTCGATGTGCGGCTCCGCCGCGTGGGGGGCTCCGCCCCAGACCCGGGGGGGTCCAGGGGCGAAGCCCCATATCGGCAGGGGCGGGGTAGGGGACGAACCCGCCCCAGGCGTCAAGATCCGCCGGAGGCCGTACGGACGGATCTTTGGTGGATCTTCGCGCCTGCGGGCGGCGTGGGGCCGCACCGGGTACTGATGGATCCATGCGCATTTCCGTCATCCGCACCGGCGGGTTCGCCGGGATCGAGCGCCGGGCCGAGCTGGACACCGCCGGCCGGCCCGACGCCAAGCACCTGGAGGCCCTGGCCCACCAGGCCGTCGAGAGCGGGCACCTCGCGGCCCCGCGCGGCGTCCCGGACGGCTTCCACTACGAGATCGCGGTGGACGGCCGGACCGTCCACTGCGCCGACCCGCACCTGAGCGACGCCCAGCGCGAGCTGGTGCGCACGGTGCTCAAGGAGGGCGCGTAGCGCGTCCCCCAGTCAGAACCCCAGCTTGCGCGGCTCAGAAGCCCAGCTTGCGCAGCTGCTTCGGGGCCTCTCCTGTCCTGCCGCCCTCGCACCGCTCGGCCCCAGGGGGCCTCCCGGGCTTCGGACGACTGCGCCGGCCTCCGACCGGCGGTGACCAGTGCGGTCAGAAGCCCAGCTTGCGCAGCTGCTTCGGGTCCCGCTGCCAGTCCTTGGCCACCTTCACATGCAGGTCCAGGAAGACCGGCGTGCCCAGGAGCGCCTCGATGTGCTTGCGGGACTTCGTCCCGACCTCCTTCAGGCGCTTGCCCTTGGGGCCGATGATGATGCCCTTCTGGCTGGGGCGCTCGATGTAAAGGTTGGCGTGGATGTCGAGGAGGGGCCGGTCCGCGGGGCGGTCCTCGCGGGGCAGCATCTCCTCGACCACCACGGCGATGGAGTGCGGCAGCTCGTCCCGTACGCCCTCCAGCGCCGCCTCGCGGATCAGCTCGGCGACCATCACCTGCTCGGGCTCGTCCGTGAGGTCGCCCTCGGGGTAGAGGGCCGGGCTCTCGGGGAGCAGCGGCACGAGCAGATCCGCCAGCAGGCCGACCTGGTTGCCGCCCGTGGCGGAGACCGGGACGATCTCGGCCCACTCGAAGCCCAGCTCCTTGCCGAGCCGGTCGATGGCGATCAGCTGCTCGGCGAGGCGCTGGGAGTCGACCAGGTCGGTCTTGGTGACGATGGCGACCTTGGGGGTCTTCTTGATCCCGGCCAGTTCGCCCGCGATGAAGCGGTCACCGGGGCCGAGCTTCTGGTCGGCGGGCAGACAGAAGCCGATGACGTCGACCTCGGCCCAGGTGGTCCGGACGACGTCGTTCAGGCGCTCGCCGAGCAGGGTGCGCGGCTTGTGCAGGCCCGGGGTGTCGACGAGCACCAGCTGGGCGTCGGGGCGGTGCACGATGCCGCGGACGGTGTGGCGGGTGGTCTGCGGGCGGTTGGAGGTGATCGCGACCTTCGTCCCCACCAGTGCGTTGGTCAGGGTCGACTTGCCCGCGTTGGGGCGGCCGACGAAGCAGGCGAAGCCCGCGCGGTGCGGGGTGCCCTGCGGCTCGGGCTGGGAGGGGGACGTAGCGGCACTCATGGCGCCCATTGTCCCCGATGCCCCGGCCCCCGCGGACCAGACGGCTCAGCCGAGCAGACGGCTCAGCGGACCAGACGGTTCAGCCGAGCAGGGTGCCGGTGCCCTCGGGGGCGAAGGCGGCCAGGGCCTCGGCGATCCGGGCGAGGGTGGCGGGGGTGAGCTCGGCGCGGGCGGCGGCGAGGTTCTCCGCGATGTGGGCCGGGGTGCGGCTGCCCGGGATCGGCACGACGTGCTCGTACTGGTGCAGCAGCCAGGCCAGCGCCAGCTGCCCCGGGGTCAGGCCGAGGTCGGCCGCGATGGCGCGCAGCGGCGCGTAGCGGTCGTTGTTCGCCTGGAGGTTGCCCTCGTGGTAGCGCGGGATGAAGCGGCGGAAGTCGTCGGCGGGGATGTACTGGACCGTGCCGGTGAGGAAGCCGCTGCCGAGCGGGGACCAGGCCACGATGCCCACGCCCAGCTCGCGGGCGGTGGCCAGCAGTTCGGCGTCTACGGGGGTCCACATCGACCACTGGGCCTGCACGGCGGCGACCGGGTGGACGGCGTGGGCGCGGGCGAGCTGCTCGGCGGTGACGTTGGACAGCCCCAGGTGGCGGACCAGGCCGTCGGAGATCAGCTCGGCGACCGCGCCGACGGTGTCCTCGATCGGGACGGTGGGGTCGGGGAAGTGCGGGTAGTAGAGGTCGATCCGGTCGGTGCCGAGGGTGCGCAGGGAGGTCTCGGCGTAGCGGCGGACGTGGCGGGGCTCGGCGTTCACGGCCAGCTCGCCGTAGGTGTAGTTGACGGGGAAGGCATGCCCCTCGACGCCCTCCGGGCGGCGGAAGCCGAACTTGGTGGCGATGGTGACCTCGTCGCGGCGGCCCCGGACGGCCCGGCCGACGAGGCTCTCGTTGTGGCCGTCCGCGCCGTAGCCGTCGGAGGTGTCGATGTGGGTCGCGCCCTCGTCGAGGGCGGAGCGCAGGGCGGTCAGCGCGCGGTCGTCGTCGATCTCCCCGTACACGCCGGGGGACAGCACCATGGCGCCGTAGCCGATGGCGGTGGTCTTCAGGTCGCCGAGGGTGCGGGTGGGAAGGGCGGTCATGAGCTTGGCTCCTCGGAGCTGGGACGGGGCCGGAGGTGGTGGCCGGGGGCGTTCCCCCGGCCTGTTCTCAGCCTTCCGCCCGGACCCGGTGCGCGTCCAAGATCTGTCGTCATAGCCGACGGCTATGAGGGCCTGACCTCTATGTAGGGGCCGCTATGCAGGGGCCGCTCAGACCTGGACCGTGGTGCGCAGCCCGCCGTCGGGGCCCGCCAGCAGCACCGGGGTGCCCTCCCCGCCCAGGTCGCGTACGGCCGCGAGGTCCTCGTCCGGGAGGGCCTCCGCGTCGGACACCACGGCCGCGGCCTCCAGGGACTTCGCCCCGCTGGCGAACGCCATGGCGACGGCGGTCCGCAGCGCGCTCAGCGGGAGCGAGGGGAGGGCGACCGTGCCGGCGACATACGTACGGCCCGTCTCGTCGCGTACGGCGGCGCCCTCCGGGACGCCGTTACGGGCCCGCGCGGAGCGGGCGAGGGTGACGATCTTGCGGTCTTCGGGGTCCAGGGGTGCGGCTTCGCTCATGCGGACGAGCATAGGCGGCACGGTCCGGCGAGGGCCGGGGCCTCAGTCCTCCGGCTCGGTCTCCGTCGTGGCGCGGACCGGTTCGACCAGGACCGTGACGATCCGGTTGCGTCGGCCGGCCGTGGATTCCGCGGTCAGCCGCAGCGACTTGAGGTCGGAGTCCGGGCCGCCGTCCTCCACCGCGACCTCCGCCGTGGCGCCCGCGATCGGCACCCGCCCCAGCGACTTGGCCAGCAGCCCGCCGACGGTCTCCACGTCCTCGTCGTCCAGGTCCGTGCCGTACAGCTCGCCGAGGTCGTCCAGGCCGAACCGGGCGGTGACGCGGTGGATGCCGTCGCCCAGGTCCTGGACCGGCGGGAGCTCACGGTCGTACTCGTCGGTGATCTCGCCGACGATCTCCTCGAGGATGTCCTCGATGGTGACGATCCCGGCCGTGCCGCCGTACTCGTCGACCACGACCGCGACGTGGTTGCGCTCCTGCTGCATCTCGCGCAGCAGGTCGCCCGCGTTCTTGGTGTCGGGCACGAAGGCGGCGGGCCGCATGGCGGTGGAGACCAGCTCGGACTCGGCCTCCCGGTTGATGTGCGTCTTGCGGGCCAGGTCCTTGAGGTAGACGATCCCGACGATGTCGTCCTCGTTCTCCCCGGTGACCGGGATCCGGGAGAAGCCGGAGCGCAGCGCGAGGGTCAGGGCCTGGCGGATGGTCTTGAACCGCTCGATGACCACCAGGTCGGTGCGCGGCACCATCACCTCGCGCACCAGGGTGTCGCCGAGTTCGAAGACGGAGTGCACCATGCGCCGCTCCTCGTCCTCGATCAGCGACTCCTTCTCCGCGAGGTCCACCAGGGCGCGCAGCTCCGCCTCGGAGGCGAACGGGCCCTTGCGGAAGCCCTTGCCGGGGGTGAGGGCGTTACCGATGAGGATCAGCAGGGGCGGGATGGGGCCCATGACCCGGGCCAGGGGCAGCAGCACATAGGCGGCGGCGGTCGCGGTGTTCAGCGGGTGCTGGGCGCCGATGGTGCGCGGCGAGACGCCGACGGCCACATACGAGACGAGGACCATCACGCCGATCGCGATGGTCAGCGCCTTCCAGGTCTCGTCGAACTCGCGCAGACAGGCGTAGGTGACGAACGCGCCGGCCGCCATCTCGCAGGCGACCCGCACCAGCAGCGCGACGTTCAGATAGCGGGTGGGGTCCTCGGCGACCTGCATCAGCCTGGCGCTGCCGCGCCGCCCGGCCCGCACGGCCTCCTCGGCGCGGAAGCGGGTGGTGCGGGCCAGGCCGGCCTCGGCGCAGGCCGCCAGCCAGGCGACCACCACCAGCAGGACGGCGGCTGTGATCAGTCGGCCGGTCATCGGGTCGTGGGGGCCGGGGAGGGGCCGGTCATGCCGCGCTCGGCGCGCCAGCCGTCGACGATGGCGGCCTGGAGGCCGAACATCTCAGCACGCTCGTCCGGCTCCTCGTGGTCGTAGCCGAGGAGGTGGAGGACGCCGTGGACGGTGAGGAGCTGGAGCTCCTCGTCCATCGAGTGTCCGGTCGGCGCCTCCTCCCCCTGCTTCTTGGCGACCTCGGGGCAGAGCACGATGTCCCCGAGGAGGCCCTGCGGGGGCTCCTCGTCGTCCTTCGCGGGCGGGCGCAGCTCGTCCATGGGGAAGGACATGACATCGGTGGGCCCCGGCAGGTCCATCCACTGGATGTGGAGCTGCTCCATGGCGTCGGCGTCGACGACGATCACCGAGAGCTCGGAGAGCGGGTGGATACGCATCCGGGCCAGGGCATAACGGGCGACATCCAGCACCGCGCGCTCGTCGATCTCCGTGCCGGATTCGTTGTTGACGTCGATCGCCATAAGAGTGTTGTTTTACTTTCCGTTCCGGCTGTCGTACAACTCGTACGCGTCGACAATACGGCCGACCAGCCTGTGGCGGACCACATCGGTGCTGGTGAGCCGGGAGAAGTGGACGTCCTCGACGCCCTCCAGGATCTCCTGCACCTGGCGCAGACCGCTCTTGGTCCCGTTGGGGAGGTCGACCTGGGTGACATCACCCGTGATCACGATCTTGGAGTCGAAGCCGAGCCGGGTGAGGAACATCTTCATCTGCTCGGGGTTCGTGTTCTGCGCCTCGTCCAGAATGATGAACGCGTCATTGAGCGTGCGGCCGCGCATATACGCCAGCGGCGCGACCTCGATCGTGCCCGCGGCCATCAGGCGCGGGATGGAGTCGGGGTCGAGCATGTCGTGCAGCGCGTCGTACAGCGGGCGCAGATACGGGTCGATCTTCTCGTAGAGCGTGCCCGGCAGGAAGCCGAGCCGCTCGCCCGCCTCGACCGCTGGCCGGGTCAGGATGATCCGGGTGACCTGCTTGGACTGCAGGGCCTGGACCGCCTTGGCCATGGCCAGATAGGTCTTGCCGGTACCTGCCGGGCCGATGCCGAACACGACGGTGTGCTTGTCGATGGCGTCGACGTAGCGCTTCTGGTTGAGCGTCTTGGGGCGGATGGTGCGGCCGCGGTTGGAGAGGATGTTCTGCGTGAGCACCTCGGCGGGGGACTCCACGCCGGTCTCGCCGTTCTCCGCGGAGCGCAGCATGGCGATCGAGCGCTCCACCGCGTCCTCTGTCATCGGTTGACCGGTGCGGAGCACCAGCATCATCTCGTCGAACAGACGCTGGATGAGGGCGACTTCCGCGGGGTCCCCGGTCGCGCTGACCTCATTGCCCCGCACATGGATGTCGGTCTCCGGGAAGGCCTTCTCGATGACGCGCAGCAGCGAGTCGCCCGATCCCAGCACCATGACCATCGGGTGCTTGGTCGGGACCTTGAACTGCGCATGCGCCTGGCGTGCTGTGGTTGGTTGCGTCATGGGCCGGCTCTGAGGCCTGCTCCTACCTCCTCTTGCGGGGTTCTCGTTGCTCGACAACCTCGAGTACAAGGGTACGACGGAGCACCGACAAGACCCGAGCCCTTTTACCGGGCTGCTTTGGCGGAGGTGGCGGAGGTGGCGTGGGTGTCGGGGGCGGCGGGGGCGGCGGGGGTGGCCGGGGTGGCGGAGGGGCCGGATGTGGTTCACGCCTGACGGAAGCCGATCGTGGGCACCGCCCGGCGCAGCGGCCAGGGGCGGGCGGCCGCCGGGAGGATCCGGTCCAGGAAGGCGTAGCGGCGCAGCGCGGAGCGGTCCTGGTCGTCGTACGACTTGGCGTGCTGCCACCAGGCGGCGATCTCCACCCAGCCGGGCGCCGACAGCGAGCCGCCGAACTCCTGCACGGACAGCGCGGCGCTCAGCCCCGCGAAGGCCAGCCGGTCGGCGAGCGGCCACTGGGCGAGGGTGCCGGTGACGAAGCCCGCGACGAACACATCGCCCGCCCCGGTCGGGTCCAGGGCCTCCACGGCGATCGCGGGCACCTCGGCGGTCTCGCCGGTCCGCCCGTCCACCGCGTACGCCCCCTCGGCGCCCAGGGTGACCACCGCCAGCGGCACCTTGTCGGCGAGCGCGCGGGCGGCGGCGCGCGGGCACTCGGTGCGGGTGTACCGCATCGCCTCGGCCGCGTTCGGCAGGAACGCCTCGCAGTGCTCGAGATCGGCGAGGTCGGCCGGATCCCAGCGGCCGGTGTCGTCCCAGCCGACGTCCGCGAAGACCATGCTGCCGTGGCCGACCGCCTGGGTGACCCACTCCTCGCGGCTCCCCGGGACCAGGGAGGCGATGGCCGCGCGGGCCGGGGGCGGGCAGGTGGGGGCGGGCTCCTCGGGCGGCGGCGCCTCATGGCCGTGGGAGACCATGGTGCGCTCGCCCTCGTAGGCCATGGACACGGTCACCGGGGAGTGCCAGCCGCGCACCGTACGGGACAGCGACAGGTCGATGCCCTCGCCGCGGTCCAGGGCGTCGCGGCAGTAGTCCCCGTACATGTCGTCGCCGAAGGCGGCGGCGAGCGAGGTGCGCAGGCCCAGGCGGGCCAGCGCGGTGGCCATGTTGGCCACCCCGCCGGGGCTGGAGCCCATGCCGCGCGCCCAGGACTCGGTGCCGCGCACGGGGGCGGAGTCCAGGCCGGTGAAGATGATGTCCAGGAAGACCGAGCCGGTGAGATAGACGTCACAGCTGGGGTCGCCGGGTCTGCGGACGGCCTCGAGCGGGTCGAGCAGCGGGTACTCGGCCGGGTACTGGTACTCCGCCGCGAGCGGTTGGCCGTGGTCTGTGGTCACCGTGCGCTCCCAGATCGGACCGGCCTCGTCGCCGGTCCCGTTCGGTCGATCTCGTTCAGTGGATCTCGTGGGTCTCGTTCAGCGGATGCCACCGCATGGTGTGGCGAATGCGGATGAATGCGGCCGCTGGATGCGACTGCGGCCAGTGTGCACGATGGCACCGACAGCGGGGCCGTACCGCTGAACGGCCGGCCCCCTGAGCGGCCGGCCCGTGAGCGCTCAGCGCCGCTTGGGCACCGCCACGCTCATCAGGTCCTGCGCCACCGTGAGCTCCCCCGCGAAGCCCGCCGCCCGCGCCTGGCGCTCGAAGTCGGTGGGGTCGCCGTACCGCTGCGAGAAGTGGGTCAGCACCAGGTGCCGCACCCCCGCCTCCGCGGCCAGCCGCGCCGCCTGCCCGGCCGTGAGATGCCCGTACTCGACCGCCAGCGGCTCGTCCTCGTCCAGGAAGGTGGACTCGATGACCAGCAGGTCACAGCCCTGCGCCAGGGCGTGGGCGCCCTCGCACAGCCGGGTGTCCATGACGAAGGCGAAGCGCTGCCCGCGCCGCACCTCGCTGACCTCCTCCAGCGTGACCGTGTGCCCCTCCCGCTCCAGCGCCCCCTCCTGCTGGAGCCGGCCGACCTCCGGACCGCGGATGCCGTGCGCCGCGAGCCGCTCGGGCAGCATGCGGCGGCCGTCGGGCTCGGTCAGGCGGTAGCCGTAGGACTCGACCGGGTGGGAGAGCCTGCGCGCCTCCAGCGTGTACCCGGCGGTCCGCGCCAGGACCCCGCCCTCACCGCTGATCGGCGCCTCGGCCAGCGATACGGTCTCGCGGTACGCGGTCGCGTAGCGCAGCCGCTCGAAGAAGCGCTGTCCGCTCGCCGGGTAGTGCGCGGTCACCGGGTGCGACACCCGGTCCAGGTTGATCCGCTGGATCACCCCGGCCAGGCCCAGCGAGTGGTCCCCGTGGAAGTGCGTGACACAGATCCGGTCGATGTCGTGGGCCGCGACCCCCGCCCGCAGCATCTGGCGCTGGGTGCCCTCGCCCGGGTCGAAGAGCAGGCCCTCGCCGTCCCAGCGCAGCAGATAGCCGTTGTGGTTGCGGTGTCGGGTCGGCACCTGGCTCGCGGTGCCCAGGACGACCAGTTCACGTACGGACAACGGGTCTACCCGGGGGGCCAGTTGAAGCCGCGGCCGCCCAGGATGTGGGCGTGCGCGTGGAAGACGGTCTGGCCCGCGCCCGAACCGGTGTTGAAGATGACGCGGAAGCCCGTGCCGTCGATCTCCTCGTCGGCGGCCACCGCGCCCGCCTCGCGCAGTATGTCGGCGGCGATCTGCGGCTCGGCGACCGCGAGGGAGGCGGCGTCCGGGTAGTGGACCTTGGGGATCACCAGGACGTGGGTCGGCGCCTGGGGGTTGATGTCCCGGAAGGCGAGGGTCGTGTCGGTCTCGCGGACGACGGTCGCCGGCACCTCTTTAGAGACGATTTTGCAGAACAGGCAGTCGGCCTGCGGTTCTCCCGCCACCGGTGGCTCCTTACGCGTCGTCGGCCGGTACGGCACCGGATGCTACCGGCAGGCCCGGAGGCCGCGCGCCGGAACCGCGTGGTGGTCCCACACCACCCGCCGAGAGCATGCGTCACCGACCACCGACCACCGGCTCCCGCTACTTGCCGCCGGTCTCCGTGCCCTTCGTGCCGTCCGTGCCCTGCGTGGTCCGCTTGTCCCACGGGTGGGTGGTGCTCCGGGACGGCCTGGGATGCCCCGTCTTCCGCGCGTTGCAGTCGCCGATCACATTCGCCTGGAAGACCTGGTGGCCGTCCACCTTGGCGGTCAGGTCGCCCCGTACGCAGATGTTCTTGCGCTCGTAGGTGACGGTGCCGGTGACCCGGATCGCGCGGTCGTCGTTGGTCCTGCCCCGGCAGTCCACGGATGCCTTCGCGTCCTTCGACGGGCCGGAGGTGTGCTTGCCCTTCACATCCGCGTTGCAGGTCATCCAGCGCACGTCGATGCCGCCCTTCTCGAGCGCGCGCGTGCTGACCCGGTCCGTGGTGAAGGCCACGCCGATGGAGTTGAGTCCGGAGTCGTTCCTGGGCTCGCACGCCGCCAGGGCGCCGATCGCCAGGGCCGCCGCCGCCACCGCGAGGAGCCCGTTCCTTTGATGCCTCAATGCCCCCATAGAGAGAGGTTCCCACCGCTGCGGGGTGAACCGGAAGTGCACACTCGGCCACATGATCCGCCGATCGGCCGGGACAAAAGAGGCGGGCGGTGGGGGCGGTCTCAGCTCCAGCGGCCCGTACGGCCCAGCAGCAGCGCGACCGCCGCCGTCCCGGCCGTGGAGGTGCGCAGCACGGTCGGCCCCAGGCGGTACGGGCGCGCCCCCGCCTCGGCGAAGGCCGCCAACTCCTCGGGGGACACGCCCCCTTCCGGGCCGACCACGAGCACGACGCTTCCCTCGCCGGGCAGCGGCGCGGTCGCGAGCGGCTCGGCGCCCTCCTCGTGGAGCACGGCCGCGAAGTCGGATTCGGCCAGAAGACGGGCAACCTGGCGGGTCGTCATCGCGTCCGCCACCTCGGGGAAGACGAGCCGGCGCGACTGCTTGCCCGCCTCCCGGGCCGTCGACCGCCACTTGCCCAGCGCCTTCAGGCCGCGCTCGCCCTTCCACTGGGTGACACAACGCGCCGCCGCCCAGGGCACGATGGCGTCCACGCCGGTCTCCGTCATGGTCTCCACGGCCAGTTCGCCGCGGTCGCCCTTCGGCAGCGCCTGGACCACGGTGATCCGCGGGCTCGGCGGCGCCTCATGGCGCACCTCGGCCACCTCGACCACCAGCCGGTCCTTGCCCTCGACGGCCGCCACGGCGCCGAAGGCGCCCGTACCGGCCCCGTCCGTCAGCACCACCGGCTCGCCCACGCGCAGCCGGCGCACCGACACGGCGTGGCGCCCCTCGGGCCCCTCGAGCGCCAGCCGCGCCCCCACGGCCGCCCCCGCCAGGGAGTCGGCCACGAAGACGGGAGCGGTCATGACACGGCTCCCTTGTCCAAGGCGATGCCCAACCCCTCACGCGCCGCGTCCAGTTCGACGGTCAGCACATCCACCAGCCGCGCGGCGGGCAGCTCCCGGGCCAGCCGGTGCCCCTGCCCCGCCCACAGCGCCATGCCCTGCGGGTCGCCGGCCTTCGCCGCCGCCTTCCGCAGCCCCGAGGTGAGGTGGTGCACCTGGGGGTAGGCGGCCGGGGCGTAGCGGCCGTGCTCGCGCATGAAGCGGTTGACCAGCCCGCGCGCGGGACGCCCAGAGAAGGCCCGGGTCAGCTCGGTGCGGCCGAAGACCGGGTCGGTCATGGCCCGCTTGTGCAGGGCGTTGGCCCCCGACTCGGGGCAGACCAGGAACGCGGTCCCCAGCTGGGCCGCGACCGCGCCCGCGGCCAGCACCCCGGCGATCTGCGAGCCGCGCATCAGCCCGCCCGTCGCGATGACCGGGATCTGTACGACCTCCCGGACCAGCGCGAGCAGCGACAGCAGCCCGAGCCCGGCACCCGTGCCGTCGGCGCGCGGATCGTCGCGGTGCGTGCCCTGGTGGCCGCCCGCCTCCACGCCCTGGACGCACACGGCGTCCGCGCCCGCCCACTGGGCGGCCTGCGCCTCGGCGGGCGAGGTCACGGTCACGACCGTCCGCGTGCCGGCCCTGCCGATGGCGTCGAGGACGGCGCGGGTGGGGCAACCGAAGGTGAACGAGACGACCGGGACCGGGTCGTCGAGCAGAACGGCCAGCTTGGCGTCGTACGCGTCGTCGGAGCCCGCGTCGGGGTCGCCCAGCGGGGTGTCGTACCAGGCCGCCTCCCCGGCGAGCTGCTCGCGGTAGACCGCGACGGCGGCGGGGTCGGCGGTGAGGGGCTGCGGCATGAACAGGTTCACGCCGAAGGGCCGGGCGGTCTGCCCCCGCAGCTGTTTGATCTCCTCGTACATCGCCTCCGGCGTCTTGTAACCGGCGGCGAGGAACCCGAGACCGCCGGCCTCGGAAACGGCGGCGGCCAGCTGCGGGCAGGAGGCCCCGCCCGCCATCGGGGCCTGCACGATCGGGTACCGAAAGAGATCGGTCAGCGCGGACGACATGACAACATCGTGTCATGTCCTCCGCACCGATCTGTACTCGGCTCAGGGCCCGTTGGACGGACCGCGTCCCCGAGGGGCTCCGGGCGCCTACCGTCCGTTGAACGCGTCCTTCAAGCGCGAGAACAGGCCCTGCTGCCCCCGCTTACTGCATCCCCCGGGGGCCCACCCCCGGACCCCCGGCCGGGCGCCTACCGTCCGTTGAACGCATCCTTAAGGCGCGAGAACAGCCCCTGCTGTCCTGGCTTGAATTCGCCTAGCGGCCGCTCCTCGCCCCGCAGCTTGGCCAGCCGCCGCAGCAGCTCCTCCTGCTCCGGGTCGAGCTTGGACGGGGTCTGGACCTCGACGTGGACGATCAGGTCGCCCCGGCCGCCGCCGCGCAGGTGGGTGACGCCGCGCTGGTGGAGCGGGATCGACTGGCCGGACTGGGTGCCGGGCCGGATGTCGACCTCCTCCAGGCCGTCGAGCGTCTCCAGGGGCACCTTGGTGCCCAGGGAAGCCGCCGTCATGGGGATGGTCACCGTGCAGTGCAGATCGTCGCCGCGGCGCTGGAAGACCGGGTGCGGCAGCTCGTGGATCTCCACATACAGATCGCCCGCCGGGCCGCCGCCCGGGCCGACCTCGCCCTCGCCGGCGAGCTGGATCCGGGTGCCGTTGTCCACACCGGCCGGGATCTTCACCGTCAGCGTCCGCCGCGAGCGGATCCGCCCGTCGCCCGCGCACTCCGGGCACGGGGTCGGCACCACGGTGCCGAAGCCCTGGCACTGCGGGCACGGCCGGGAGGTCATGACCTGGCCGAGGAAGGACCGCGTCACCTGGGACACCTCGCCGCGGCCGCGGCACATGTCACAGGTCTGCGCCGTGGTGCCGGGCGCCGCGCCCTCGCCGCTGCACGTCGTACAGACGACCGCGGTGTCGACCTGGATGTCCTTGGTGGTCCCGAAGGCCGCCTCGTTCAGCTCCACATCGAGGCGGATCATGGCGTCCTGGCCGCGCCGGGTCCTGGACCGCGGGCCGCGCTGCGAGGCGGTGCCGAAGAACGCGTCCATGATGTCGGAGAAGTTTCCGAAGCCCGCGCCGAAGCCGCCCGCGCCGCCCCCGGCGCCGCCCGAGGCGGAAAGCGGGTCGCCGCCCAGGTCGTAGACCTGCTTCTTCTGGGGATCGGACAAGACCTCGTAGGCGGCGTTGATCTCCTTGAACCGCTCTTGGGTCTTGGGATCCGGATTCACGTCCGGGTGCAGCTCGCGAGCGAGCCGGCGGAATGCCTTCTTGATCTCGTCCTGCGAGGCATCACGCCGCACGCCCAGGACTGCGTAGTAGTCCGTCGCCACTTACGACTCCGCCAGGATCTGTCCGACGTAACGTGCCACTGCGCGTACCGCTCCCATCGTTCCGGGGTAGTCCATGCGGGTCGGTCCGACCACGCCGAGTTTGGCGACCGCCTCGTCGCCCGAACCGTAGCCGACCGCCACGACCGAAGTGGAATTCAGGCCCTCGTGAGCATTCTCATGCCCGATCCGTACGGTCATACCCGAGTCCTTCGCCTCGCCGAGCAGCTTGAGCAGGACGACCTGCTCCTCCAGCGCTTCCAGCACGGGCCGGATCGTCAGGGGGAAATCATGGCCGAAGCGGGTGAGATTGGCGGTGCCGCCGATCATCAGCCGCTCCTCGGTCTCTTCGACCAGCGTCTCCAGCAGCGTGGCCAGGACCGTCGAGACGGTCCCCCGGTCCTCCTGTTCGAAGGACTCGGGCAGGTCCTGCACCAGCCGCGGCACATCCGAGAACCGCCGGCCCACGACCCTGCTGTTCAGCCGGGCCCGCAGGTCCGCGAGCGACTCCTCGCTCACGGGCGCCGGGCAGTCCACCATCCGCTGCTCGACCCGCCCGGTGTCGGTGATCAGAACCAGCATCACCCGCGCCGGGCTCATCGACAGCAGCTCGACATGGCGGACCGTCGAGCGGGTCAGCGACGGGTACTGCACCACCGCGACCTGCCGGGTCAGCTGCGCGAGCAGCCGGACCGTGCGCCCCACCACGTCGTCGAGGTCCACGGCACCGTCCAGGAAGTTCTGGATGGCCCGCCGCTCCGGCGTGGACAGGGGCTTCACCCCGGCCAGCTTGTCGACGAACAGCCGATAGCCCTTGTCCGTGGGAATGCGCCCGGCGCTCGTATGCGGCTGGGCGATGTAGCCCTCGTCCTCCAGAGCCGCCATGTCGTTGCGCACCGTAGCCGGGGAGACGCCCAGCCGGTGCCGCTCCGTGAGGGCTTTGGAGCCGACCGGCTCCTCCGTCCCCACATAGTCCTGGACGATCGCACGCAGTACCTCGAGTCTGCGTTCGCTGAGCACCGCGCACCTCCAGTCCAGCCGTCTCATCAGGTGTTCCCCCTGGCACTCAATGGTCACGAGTGCCAGAACCCCTCAGCCAGTGTACGGCGGGGTGCCGTGGCGGGGGCAAGAGCCGACGCTTTGCCACCGCTGGAGCTAGCGTCTCCGTATGGACACCCGTTGGGAAGAGGCGCGCTGGGAACATCTCACGCCGTCCGTGGCCCGGTGCCGCCTGCCCGGCTGGGACGCGACGGTCGGCGCGATCGCCGGGCGGACCGGCGTCCTGGTCGTCGACACCGGCGCCGACCTCGCCGAGGGCGCCTGGGTACGCCGGGAGATCACCCGCCTCTTCGGCCGCCGCCCCACCCATATCGCCCTCACCCACCCCCACTTCGACCATGTCCTCGGCACCGCCGCCTTCGCGGGCTGCCAGGTGTACGGGGCCGCCGGGCTCGACGAACTGCTGCGCCGCGAGGGGGACGTGCTGCGTGACGACGCGGTGCGCCACGGCGCGAACCCCGATGCCGCCGGGGAGGCCGCCGACCACCTGGTGCGGCCGCACCACGCGGTGTGCGGCGAGCTCACCCTTGACCTGGGCGGCCGGACCGTCCTGCTGGCGAACGTGGGCCCCGGCCACACGGCCCACGACCTGGCCGTGCTCGCCGCCGGGCAGGCCCCGGGCGAGCCCGAGGTGGTCTTCTGCGGGGATCTGGTCGAGGAGTCGGGGGCGCCCCAGGCGGGTGCCGACGCGATCCCCGGCCAGTGGCCCGCCGCCCTGGACCGGCTGCTCGCCCTCGGCGGCGAGGACGCGGTGTACGTCCCGGGGCACGGCGCCGCCGTGGATGCCCGTTTCGTCCGGGCGCAGCGCGCGGAACTCGCGGCTCGTTTCGGCGTGTCCTCCTGACGGCGGCGCCGCGGCGCTAGGGTCACTCGGGTGCGACAGTACGACCCGGACCTGACCCCGCCCTGGAAGCGCCAGGCGCCCGCGCCCGAGGTGCCCGCCGACCCCGACCTGGTCGTCGAGGAGGTCACCACCGGGTTCTGCGGTGCCGTGATCCGCTGCGAGAAGACCGCGGAGGGCGCCACGGTGACTCTGGAGGACCGCTTCGGCAAACATCGGGTCTTCCCCATGGAGCCGCGCGGCTTCCTCCTGGAGGGCCGTGTCGTCACCCTGGTGCGCCCGCGCGCCGCCGCCCCCGCGGCCCCGCGCCGCACGGCCTCCGGCTCCATCGCGCTCCCCCAGGCCCGTGCGCGGGTCGCCCGCGCGGGGCGCATCTACGTCGAGGGGCGCCACGACGCGGAACTGGTCGAGCGGGTGTGGGGGGACGATCTGCGCATCGAGGGCGTGGTCGTGGAGTATCTGGAGGGGATCGACGATCTGCCCGCCATCGTCCGCGAGTTCTCCCCCGGCCCCGACGCCCGCCTGGGTGTGCTGGTCGACCATCTGGTCCCGGGCACGAAGGAGTCCCGTATCGCGGCCGAGGTCACCGGCGAGCACGTCCTGGTCGTCGGGCACCCGTACATCGACGTGTGGGAGGCCGTGAAGCCCTCCTCGGTGGGCATCCCCGCCTGGCCGACGGTGCCGCGCGGCCAGGACTGGAAGACGGGCGTCTGCCGGGCGCTGGGCTGGCCCGGGAACACGGGGGCCGCGTGGCAGCGGATCCTGTCCTCGGTCCGCTCCTACAGGGATCTGGAGCCGGCGCTGCTGGGGCGGGTGGAGGAGCTGATCGACCATGTGACCGTGGGCGGTCCGGCCGGGCCGTAGGCCGCGGCACCGGGTGGGTTGATCGATCGGTCAGTCGACGAGATCGCGCACCACCGCGTCGGCCAGTAGCCGCCCGCGCAGGGTGAGCACCGCCCGGCCCGCTCCGTACGGCTCCGGCGCCAGCAGACCGTCGGCCATGGCCTTCGCCGCCGCGGCGGCGCCCGCCGGGGCCAGCAGGTCCAGCGGGCAGCCCTCCGCGAGCCGCAGCTCCAGCAGGATCCGCTCCACCCGGCGCTCCTCGTCGGTCAGCACCTCGCGGCCCGCCCCGGGGGACCTGCCCTCGCTCAGTGCCTGCGCGTACGCACCGGGGTGCTTCACGTTCCACCACCGCACGCCGCCCACATGGCTGTGCGCACCGGGGCCCGCGCCCCACCAGTCCGCGCCGCGCCAGTACAGCTCGTTGTGGCGGCACCGGCCGGCCTCTGACGTGGCCCAGTTCGAAACCTCGTACCAGCGGAATCCGGCCGCCGACAGCGTCTCCTCCGCGATCAGGTAGCGGTCCGCGTGCACATCGTCGTCGGTCATCGGGACCTCGCCGCGCCGGATCCGCCGGGCGAGCTGGGTGCCCTCCTCGACGATCAGCGCGTACGCCGACACATGGTCGGGCCCGGCGCCCAGCGCGGCCTCCAGGGAGGCGCGCCAGTCCTCGTCGCTCTCCCCCGGCGTGCCGTAGATCAGGTCCAGGTTCACATGGTCGAACCCGGCCGCCCGCGCCTCGGCCACGCAGGCCTCCGGGCGGCCCGGGGTGTGGGTGCGGTCCAGCACCCGCAGCACATGCTGCCGGGCGCTCTGCATCCCGAACGAGACCCGGTTGAACCCGGCCGCCCGCAGCTCTTCCAGATACCGCGTGTCGACCGACTCCGGGTTGGCCTCGGTGGTGACCTCTGCGCCCTCCGCCAGCCCGAACTCGTCCCGGATGGCGCCGAGCATCCGCCCGAGGTCGGCGGCCGCCAGCAGGGTCGGCGTGCCGCCCCCGACGAACACGGTCTCGACCGGCCGGGGGTCGTCCCCCAGCACCTTGCGCGCGAGCCGCACCTCTTCGACGACCATGTCGGCGTAGTTGTCGCGCGAGGCGAGCACGCCGCCGGATCCGCGCAGCTCGGTGGCGGTGTAGGTGTTGAAGTCGCAGTACCCGCAGCGGGTCGCGCAGTAGGGCACATGCAGATAGAACCCGAGCGGCCGCCCCGCCGCCCCGGACAGGGCGCTCGCGGGCAGCGCGCCGTCCTCGGGCATGGGCTCGCCATCGGGCAGTACGGAAGGCATGCCCCCCATTGTCCGCCATCGGCACAGTGCCCCGGGCGCCCAGGGCCTGTATCGGCGGATCTTGACGCCCGCGGCGGCCACGCGGTGGAGCGCACAACGGTGCAGCCCCCCACCCCGCCCCTTCCCTCAACTGGGGCTCCGCCCCGGACCCCGAGCCTGGGGCCGGGCCCCGCGCGGCGGTGCCGCACACTCCGGGGCCCGGGGCGGAGCCCCGGTGTCGGGTAGGGGCGGGGAGGGGAGCCGGCCCGACCGCCCAGGCGCCGCCCTACCGCGACCGCAGGACCAGCATCGCCAGATCGTCGTCCGGCGGCTCGACGGCGAACGCGTGCACCGCCCCGCGGATCCGCTCCGCCACGTCCTGCGCGTCCAGCCCCACGCAGTCCCCGAGCAGCGATGCCAGCCCGTCGCCGTCGTCGAACTGCCGGGCGCCCGATCGGTGCTCCGTGACCCCGTCCGTCACGCACACCAGCGTCTCCCCGGGCGCCAGCTCGAAGGTCTCGCTCTCGTACGTGACGTCGTCCACGACGCCCAGCAGGATCTGCGGCTCGGCGACGGTGCGCACCGACCCGTCGGGCCGGAGCACCAGGGGCAGCGGATGCCCCGCGCTGGCGAGCGTGCAGCGGATGCCGTCGTCGCCGTCCTCGCCCATCGGCACCAGCTCCCCGTACAGCAGCGACAGGAACCGCGACGCGCCGCCGCCCACGGGCAGCCCCACGCCCGCGGCCACCGCCTCCGCCGCGCCCTCGACGGCGGCCTCGACGGCCTCCTCGCCGAGCATCCGGTTGATGCGCTCCAGGACCGCCCCGACGCCGTACCCCTCGCGCGCCAGCAGCCGCAGCCAGGGGCGTACGAGCCCGGTCACCACGGCCGCCTCCGGGCCGTTGCCGCACACGTCGCCCAGCACGAAGACCCAGCGGCCGTCGCCCGCCGGGAAGATGTCGTAGAAGTCGCCTCCGGCGGATGTGCCGCCGGTCGGCTCGTACACCACCGCGGACTCCACGCCCGGGATCTTCGCGATACGGGAGGGCAGCAGCCCGCGCTGGAGCACCCGGCTGATGGTCGCCTGCCGCGTGTACTGGCGGGCGGACGCGAGCGCCAGGGCGACCCGGCGGGAGAAGTCCTCGACCAGGCCGGCCACCTCGCCCGGCACCCGCATCAGCCCGGCCCGGCCGAGCAGCAGTGTGCCGACGGCGCGCCCGCCCGCGATCAGGCGGCAGGCCAGGGCCGCGCCGCCGGGCCCGTACGCGGCGGGGTCGCTGGGCCACGGCCAGGGCACGGCCCGGCCCCGCGCGGTGGCGGGCAGCTCCGGCGGCTCCTTTTCGAGCAGTTGGCGGAGGGTTTCGAGCCGGGTCTCGCTCGCGTGCCACACCTGGGCGAGCCGCGGCGGGCCGCCTTCCGTGTCGAGCCACACCGCGCTCCAGTCGGCGAACCGCGGCACGAGCAGCTGGGCGGCCAGCGAGGTCACCATGTCCTCGTCGAACTGCCCGGTCAGCAGGTCGGACGTCTCCGCGAGGAAGGACAGCGCGCCCTCCCGGGTCCAGTCGGCGTCGGAAGGGCGGACCCCGGCGCGTCTGGGGGCGGGGGCGAGGAGTTCGACGGCGTACGCGTCGTCCTCGGCGCAACCGTCTTTGAGGGAGCCGTCTTTGACGGAGCCGCCCTTGGGGGTGCCGCCCTCAAGGGAGTCGTCCGGGGAGTCGCCGTTGAGAGAATCCCTCGCGGATTCCCTGGGCGCGTCGCCCGAATTGGCGGGAAGCGGATCACCCGATGAGGTGATGGCCTCGACCGCGGTGACGGGCAGCTGGAACCACACCGTCTTGCTGGCCCGGCGATAGGCCGTGCCCCAGCACTCGGCGAGCTCGGCGACCAGCCGCAGCCCGTGCCCGGCGCACCCAGGGTCGTCGTCCGCGTCGGGCGGCTCGCCGCGCAGAAAGCGGGTGGGGTGATGGTCGGTCACCTCGACGACCACGGAGGGCTCTTCCCCGTCTCCGGTTAACACATCCAGCGCACAGCTCACCTCGACCGCCGTCCCGGCGTGCACCACGGCATTGGTGACCAGCTCGCTCACCAGCAGCACGACCTCGTCCGCGACCTGGTCGGGGATCCGGCCGACGGCGGGGAAGTCGAGCGCGCTCCAGTCGGCGAGGGCCGCGCGGGCGAACCGGCGCGCGGCGGAGGCCGCCAGGGGGTTGCCGGGCAGGCTGGTGCGCGCGGCGGCGATCCGGGCGGCCGGCGCGGTGCCGGGCACGGCCCCGAGCGCCCGCCCGTACCCGGATCCGGGCCGGGGGCGGGGCACTGCGCCCGGCACCGCCCCCGGCGCCGGATCAGGTGTGACAGAAGCAGGTGTGGCAGAAGAAGACGTCCCCACTGTGCGGCTCCTGAGCAGTCCCGGCGTAGCGCCGTAGTCCGACACCGACAGGGTGACAGACATGCCGCCCTCATATGCGCCGAGTTACGCAAGTGAGCCGCGATGAGGGGAAAAATCAGGTGAACACTGTGCCGGAGCTGCAACGCTTGTGCGGATCGTACGCCTCGTACGCCCCACGGGCCCCGCACGGTTCCCCCCGTCCGGAGCGCCCGGCGCGCAGGAACGCCCGGGCGTCCCGCGCGACCGCTCACACGCCCCGCGGGCGCTCATGCCTCCCGCGCGCCGGAGTACATGTCCTCCAGAAGCTCCTTGTACTCCCGCTCGACGACCGGCCGCTTCAGCTTCAGGCTCGGCGTCAGCTCACCGTGCTCGACGTCCAGATCGCGCGGCAGCAGCCGGAACTTCTTGATCGTCTGCCAGCGCTGGAGCCCCGCGTTGAGCCGCCCCACATAGCCCTCGATCAGCTCCCGCACCTCGTCCGTGGCCACCACCTCGGCGTATGTCTTCCCCTGCATACCGTGCTCCTGCGCCCAGCCCATGATCGTCGGCTCGTCGAGGGAGATCAGCGCGGTGCAGTAGTTGCGGTCCGCGCCGTGCACCAGGATGTTGGAGACGAACGGGCACACCGCCTTGAACTGGCCCTCGACCTCGGCCGGCGCGACGTACTTCCCGCCCGAGGTCTTGATCAGGTCCTTCTTCCGGTCGGTGATGGTGAGATAGCCGTCGGGCGAGAGCTCGCCGATGTCGCCGGTGTGGAACCAGCCGTCGGACTCCAGCACCTGCTCGGTCAGCTCCGGCAGCCCGTGGTAGCCCTGCATGATGGACGGGCCGCGCATCAGGATCTCGCCGTCCTCGGCCACCCGCACCTCCAGGCCCGCGAACGCCTTGCCCACCGTGCCGGTGCGGTACTCCACCGGGTTCAGGAAGCCCGGGCCGCTGGTCTCGGTGAGGCCGTAGCCCTCCAGGATGTTGATACCGGCGCCGGCGAAGAAGTAGCCGATGTCGGGAGCGAGCGCGGCCGCGCCGGACACCGCGGCCCGCAGCCGCCCGCCGAACGCCTCGCGCAGCTTGGCGTAGACCAGCTTGTCGGCGACGGCGTGCTTGGCCTTGAGGCTCATGGGCACGGAGGCCGTGCCGGTGCGGCGGAAGTTGTCCTGGGAGGTCTTGGCGTACTCGCGGGCGACCTCGGCCGCCCACTGGAAGATCTTGTACTTGGCGCCGCCGCCGGCGCGGGCCCGCTGCGCCACGCCGTTGTAGACCTTCTCGAAGATCCGCGGCACGGCGCACATGTAGGTGGGCCTGACCACCGGCAGATTCTCGATGATCTTGTCCTGCCGGCCGTCCACGGCCGTGGTGTGTCCGATGTACACCTGCCCGGCCGTCAGCACCTTGCCGAAGACATGCGACAGCGGCAGCCACAGGTACTGCACATCGTCGGCGAAGAGGATGCCGTCGAGATTGCCGATCACGATGGCCATGTACGACCAGGTGTCATGCGCCAGACGTACGCCCTTGGGGCGCCCGGTGGTGCCCGAGGTGTAGATGAGCGTGGCCAGCTGATCGGCGCGGAGCGCGTCCATCCGCTCCCGCACCGCGTCCGGGTGTTCGTCGAGGTAGGCCGTGCCGCGCTTCTCCAGCTCGGCGAGCGAGAGCACCCAGCCCTCGGGGTCGCCCTCGGCCGGGGTCGCGTCCTCGGCCTTGATCACCACGACATGGGTCAGGTCGGGAAGGTCCTCGCGCTGCTCCCGCACCTTGGCGAGCTGCGCCGCGTCCTCGGCGATCAGCACCCGGCTGCCGGAGTCGGAGAGGATGAAGGCCGTCTCCTCGGCGTTGGTGTTCGGATAGACCGTGGTGGTCGCCGCTCCCGCGCACAGCACGCCGAGGTCGGTCAGGATCCACTCGATGCGGGTGGAGCAGGCCAGCGCCACCCGCTCCTCGGGGCGGATGCCGAGGTCGATGAGGCCGGCGGCGATGGCGAAGACCCGGTCCGCGGTCTCGCGCCAGGTCAGCGGCTGCCAGTCGTCGGGGCCTTCGCCCGAGGCGGGTGGGACCGGATAGCGGAAGGCCTCGGCGTCCGGCGTCGCCTCGACGCGCTGGAGGAAGTGCGTCGCCAGGGACGGCGGGCGGTTCTCGAGCAAAGTCTGTGTGTCGGTCACGGCATCCTCCGGAGCCCGCCTCAGTGCTTGCCTCGTGCTTATTGACTCGCGAGTAACCTTCGAGCAGTGATCAGGGTAAGGGCCGGAACCGTACCGCGTAAGGGGGCTTCGGCCACCTTGTTGAAACTTCGGAAACGACCAGGCTGAAGCGGTGGGGAAGAAGTCACGGGAGCGGCCAGTGGGTCCGGCGCGCCGAGCGCCGGGCCCACTGTCACCCCTGTCTTCTTACTTCTTCGCCTTCGCCTCGCCCTCGGAGTCGGAGGACAGCACCGCGATGAAGGCCTCCTGCGGGACCTCCACGCTGCCGACCATCTTCATCCGCTTCTTGCCTTCCTTCTGCTTCTCCAGCAGCTTCCGCTTCCGGGAGATGTCACCGCCGTAGCACTTGGCCAGGACGTCCTTGCGGATGGCGCGGACCGTCTCACGGGCGATGACGCGGCTGCCGATGGCGGCCTGGATCGGCACCTCGAAGTTCTGCCTCGGGATCAGCTCGCGCAGCTTGGCGACCAGCCGCACGCCGTACGCGTACGCCTTGTCCTTGTGGGTGATCGCGGAGAAGGCGTCGACCTTGTCGCCGTGCAGCAGGATGTCGACCTTGACCAGGTCGGAGGTCTGCTCGCCGGTGGGCTCGTAGTCGAGCGAGGCATAGCCGCGGGTCTTGGACTTCAGCTGGTCGAAGAAGTCGAAGACCACCTCGGCGAGCGGGAGGGTGTAGCGGATCTCGACCCGGTCCTCGGAGAGGTAGTCCATACCGAGCATCACACCGCGGCGGTTCTGGCAGAGCTCCATGATCGCGCCGATGAACTCGCTCGGGGCCAGGATGGTGGACCGGACGACCGGCTCATGCACCTTGTCGATCTTGCCCACGGGAAACTCGCTGGGGTTGGTGACCGTGTGTGTGGAGCCGTCCTCCATGTCCACGCGGTAGACCACATTGGGCGCCGTGGCGATCAGGTCGAGACCGAATTCGCGCTCCAGGCGCTCGCGGATGACCTCCAGGTGGAGCAGGCCGAGGAAGCCGACCCGGAAGCCGAAGCCGAGGGCCGCCGAGGTCTCCGGCTCGTAGACCAGCGCGGCGTCGTTGAGCTGAAGCTTGTCCAGGGCCTCGCGCAGCTCCGGGTAGTCCGAGCCGTCCAGCGGATACAGCCCGGAGAAGACCATGGGCTTGGGGTCCTTGTAGCCGCCAAGCGCCTCGGTCGCGCCCTTGCTGAACTGGGTGATCGTGTCGCCGACCTTGGACTGGCGGACGTCCTTCACACCCGTGATCAGATAGCCCACCTCACCGACGGACAGCCCGTCGGCCGGGGTCATCTCGGGCGAGTTGGTGCCGATCTCGAGCAGCTCGTGGGCGGCGCCGGTGGACATCATCCTGATGCGCTCGCGCTTGCCCAGGATGCCGTCGACGACCTTGACGTAGGTCACGACGCCCCGGTAGGCGTCATAGACCGAGTCGAAGATCATCGCCCGGGCGGGGGCGTCCTTGACGCCCACCGGGGCCGGGACCAGCCGGACCACCTCGTCCAGCAGCTCGGCCACCCCCTCGCCGGTCTTGGCGGAGACCTTGAGCACATCGGAGGGGTCGCAGCCGATGATGTGCGCCAGCTCGGCGGCGTACTTCTCGGGCTGGGCGGCCGGGAGGTCGATCTTGTTGAGGACCGGGATGATCGTGAGGTCGTTCTCCAGCGCCAGATAGAGATTGGCGAGGGTCTGTGCCTCGATGCCCTGGGCCGCGTCGACCAGCAGGACGCAGCCCTCGCAGGCCGCGAGGGAGCGCGAGACCTCGTAGGTGAAGTCCACGTGGCCCGGGGTGTCGATCATGTTGAGGATGTGGGTGGCGCCCGCATCCTGGGTGGGCGCCCAGGGCAGCCGGACCGCCTGGGACTTGATCGTGATACCGCGCTCGCGCTCGATGTCCATGCGGTCGAGGTACTGCGCGCGCATCTGCCGCTGCTCGACCACACCGGTCAGCTGGAGCATCCGGTCGGCGAGCGTCGACTTGCCGTGGTCGATGTGCGCGATGATGCAGAAGTTACGGATGAGAGCCGGGTCGGTACGGCTCGGCTCCGGCACATTGGTAGGGGTCGCGGGCACGCAGGGTCCTGTGTCTAGGCGGGACTCGGTGTTGTCAGTGAGTCCATGGTCCCATGACTGGCGACCGCGTCCGGGTTCGGTGTGGATTCGGGCCGCCCGTCCGGTGGCTCCAGGTCGCGGTTTGGGACGCCGACAAGCCTGCTGGTAATCTGGCCGACTGTGTCTCGTGCCCTCTTTCGCGCGCGACACCGGATGCGAAACGAAACAGCGAAATCCAACGAACCTGCGAAGGCTCTTTACGTGGCGAACATCAAGTCCCAGATCAAGCGGAACAAGACGAACGAGAAGGCGCGCCTGCGCAACAAGTCCGTCAAGTCCGAGCTGAAGACCGCGATCCGCCGGACCCGCGAGGCCGTCGCCGCCGGTGACGCCGAGAAGGCCACCGCCGCCGCCCGCGTCGCGTCCCGGAAGCTCGACAAGGCCGTCAGCAAGGGCGTCATCCACAAGAACAACGCGGCCAACAAGAAGTCGGCCCTGGCCAGCCAGGTCGCCGGCCTCCAGGGCTGACCTCCGGGGCTCTCCTCCCGGGTTCACCCCCGGGGCGGCCGCCCCACCCCGCCGGTACGGACCCAAGCGGTCCCTCTCACCCGCTCCGTCCGGCAGCCGACAGCAACAGCTGCGGCACCGCGCCGCACGCGGCCTGCGTTCGCCACGCGGGTGCGGCGCACTCGGCTTCAACAAGGCCCCACGCTCGCCCTTTCCCCAGGGCAGCGTGGGGCTTTTGGCTGTTAATCGGGTATGTTCACGTCATGTCGATATCGGGGGACACACCCAACCCTTATGGGCAGCCCCAGCAGCCCCAGCCGGCTCAGCCCGGCACGCCGCCGGTCGCGCAGCCGAATCCGTACAGCCAGGGCCCTCAGCAGGCACAGCCGCCTCAGCCGTCGCCGTATCCGTACGCGCAGCCGACGATGCCCGCCATGCCCGCCGTCACCGCGATGCCCCCCGGTCCGGCCGGGCCCCCCGGGGCCGGTGGCTGGTCCACGCCCGAGACCGCGGCCGGTGCCGGTGCCCCTGCCGGGTATGGGGCCGGGTACGGCCCGATGGGCACCCAGCCCCCCATGCCCATGCCTCCCACGGGCTCGGGCGGCGGTGGCGGCAAGGGCTGGCTGTGGGCCCTGGGCGGGGCGGTCGTGGCCTCGGCGGTGTGGGCCGGGGTGGTGTTCTCGACCGGCGGCTTCGGCAGCTCCGAGGAGAAGGCCGACCTGGGGAGCTACCAGTACGCGAGCAATCTGTGCACCTCCAGCGACTTCTCCCCCATCGAGAACGCCTCCTTCAAGGAGAAGACCAGCACCTCCGGGACCAACCCGCAGCACAGCAGCTCGGAGGACCCGGCCATGGACTCGATGACCTGCAACGTCGACTACGAGCCGAGCTCATCCTCCACCGGCGGTGACTACTCCTCCGCGTGGCTCTACACGACGGCGTATCTGCACCGGAAGACCGACCCGACGCCCGAGTTCAAGGCGACGTACATGTCGTACAAGAACCAGAAGACCTCCACCACCCACTACAAGGTGTCCAAGGTCAGCGGCGTCGGCGACGAGGCGTATGTGGTCGCCCAGGAGTACGAGAGCAGCAGCAACACCAGCGCCTATGTGATCCTCGGCGTGCGCGACGGCTGGATGACGTACCAGACGACGTGGTCGCAGTACGCGTCGAGCTCGTCGGGCACCCCGGTCAAGAGCAACACCGAGATCACCGAGATGCTCAAGGCGAGCGCGAAGGGGACGCTGGAGAAGCTCCAGAAATAGCCTCTCCGAGAGCCCTACGGCCCAGGTCCGCCGCCCCCGGGCGGGCCTGGGTCCCCTTGTAGGTCCTTGTGGGCCTAGCGGCCCGCGCGGGCGGCGCGGGCGATGGTGACCACCGCTTTCTCCAGGGCGTACTCCGGGTCGTCGCCGCCGCCCTTCACCCCGGCGTCGGCCTCGGCCACCGCGCGCAGCGCCACGGCCACGCCGTCCGCCGACCAGCCGCGCATCTGCTGCCGCACCCGGTCGATCTTCCACGGCGGCATGCCGAGCTCCCGCGCCAGGTCGCCGGGGCGCGCACCGCGCGGCGCGGAGGCGAGCTTGCCGATGGCGCGCACGCCCTGGGCGAGGGCGCTGGTGATCAGCACCGGTGCCACGCCCGTGGCCACCGCCCAGCGCAGCGCCTCCAGGGCCTCGGCCGTGCGCCCTTCGACGGCGCGGTCGGCGACCGTGAAGCTGGACGCCTCGGCGCGGCCCGTGTAGTAGCGGGCGACGACCGCCTCGTCGATCGTGCCCTCCACGTCGGCGGTGAGCTGCGCGCAGGCGCTCGCCAGCTCGCGCAGATCGCTGCCGATCGCGTCGACCAGGGCCTGACACGCCTCCGGCGTCGCGGAGCGCCCGGTGGCCCGGAACTCCGTCCGCACGAAGGCGAGCCGGTCGGCCGGCTTGGTCATCTTCGGGCACGCGACCTCGCGCGCGCCCGCCTTGCGGGCGGCGTCGAGCAGACCCTTGCCCTTGGCGCCGCCGGCGTGCAGCAGCACCAGGGTGATCTCCTCGGCGGGGGCGCTCAGATACCCCTTCACGTCCTTGATCGTGTCCGCCGAGAGATCCTGTGCGTTGCGCACCACCACGACTTTGCGCTCGGCGAACAGGGAGGGGCTGGTCAGCTCCGCGAGCGTGCCGGGCTGAAGCGCATCGGGCGCGAGGTCGCGCACATCGGTGTCCGGGTCGGCGGCCCGGGCGGCCGCCACGACCTGCTGCACGGCACGGTCGAGCAGCAGGTCCTCCTGGCCCACGGCGAGGGTCACGGGGGCGAGTGGATCGTCGGTCGTCGTCTTCCTGGCCATCGCCGTCCAGCATCCCACGACCCGCCGACAGCCCCGACAGCCCCGTCTCCCGGATGCCCGACAATGATCCGGTGACCGACGCACGACCTGCCCCCGTACGACACGTCCTGGTGCTGCCCGACCGCGACGCGGCGGAAGAGGTGGTCGAGGCCCTCGCCGACCGCTTCGGCATCGCCGAGGAACCCCACCTGATCCGGGACGCCCTGGCCGGCGAGGACGACGCGGAGGACGCGCAGTGGCTGGTCGTCGTGGAGGACCCGGCCGAGGCGCTGGATCCGGCGGCGCTCGACGCCTTCGCGGCCGAGTACGACGGGTGGCTGGAGGCCGAGTGAGCCGACGGTGCCCGAGTGCCGTGTCCGGTGCCGCCGCGCGGGCGGCCTGTCAGGCGGGACGGGAGCTGGGTCATCTGACGGCCGCCCGCAGGTCCGGGCCGGTGACGGCGATCGGGCCGGCGGAGTCGGTGCGGAGGACGGCGGCGCCCTGGGCCCGGAGGGCGGCCATGGTCCGGGGGGACGGGTGGCCGTACGGGTTGTCCGCACCGCAGGAGATCAGCGCGAGGCGCGGGCTCAGACGGCGCAGCAGCCGCGGGTCCTGGTAGGCGGAGCCGTGGTGGGCGACCTTGAGGACGTCCACCTCGGGCAGCGTGGGGTGAGCGGCCAACAGGGCGCTCTGCGCGGGCGGTTCGAGATCGCCCAGAAGGAGGAAGGTCAGGCCCGCCGTGCGGACCAGGAGGGTGACGCTCGCGTCGTTCGGCCCCTCCGCGGGCGGTGTGCCCGCCCCTGGCCCCTCCGTATGTGGCCCCGCCGCGGGCGGCGGCCACAGCACCTCCCAGGACAGCGGGCCGACCCTGCGGCGCTCCCCCGGCACGGCGGTGATCACCGGGATGTGCGCCGCCTCGGCCCGGCGGAGCACGGACTCGGCCTGGTCCGGCGGGTCCCGCAGGGGCGTTGTCTCGATCGCGCCCACCGCCCGGCCGCGCAACGCGCCGCTCAGCCCGGCCACATGGTCGGCGTGGAAGTGGGTCAGGACGAGCAGCGGGATGCGGACCACGCCCAGCGTCCGCAGACAGCGGTCCACGGCACGCGGCTCGGGCCCGGTGTCCACGACGACGGCCGCGCCGGGGCCGGCGGACAGGACCAGTGCGTCACCCTGGCCGACGTCGCAGGCCACCATGCGCCAACCGGGCGGCGGCCAGCCGGTGATGACGCGGGTCAGCGGGGCCGGGCGGACGAGCGCGAGCAGCAGGAGCAGCGCGCAGAGCGCGCACATCAGCCGATGCCTGAGCAGGCGGCGGCCGGTGAGCAGGGCGGCCGCGGTGCCGGCGGCCAGCAGCAGCCCGCCCCGCCAGCCGCCCGGCCAGGCGGCCTCCGCCCCGGGCAGCCCCGCGCCCGTGAGGGCCACGGAGGCGATCCACCCGGCCGGCCAACCGGCCAGCCAGGCCAGGCACTCGGCGGCCGGTAACGCGAGCGGGGCCGCGACGAGGGCGGCGAAGCCCAGGATCGTGGCCGGGGCGACCGCGAGCTCGGCGAGCAGATTGCAGGGGATCGACACCAGGCTCACCCGCCCGGCCAGCACCACGACGACCGGCGCGCAGACCGCGTGGGCGGCGAGGGCCGCGGCCAGCATCTCCGCCGGCCGTGGCGGCAGCCCGCGCCGCCGCAGGGCGGCGGCGAGGCGCGGCGCGAGGGTGAGCAGCGCGCCCGTGGCCAGTACGGAGAGGAGAAATCCATAGCTCCGCGCCAGCCAGGGGTCGTAGAGGACGAGCACCAGGACGGCGGCGGCCAGGGCGGGCAGCAGGGACCGGCGGCGGCCGGTGGCGATGGCCAGCAGAGTGATCAGCCCGCACGCGGCCGCGCGCAGCACGCTGGGGTCGGGTCTGCAAACCACGACGAAGGCGAGCGTGAGCCCACCGCCGAGCAGCGCGGTCATCCGCAGCGGGATGCCCAGCCTGGCGGCGAGGCCGCGCCGCTCGGCCCGGGCGGCGAGGTGGGGCGGGCCGATCAGCAGCACGAGGATCACGGACAGGTTGCTTCCGCTGACCGCCAGCAGATGCGTCATGTCCGCGGCCCGGAACGCCTCGTCGAGGTCCGGCGACACCCGCGAGGTGTCCCCCACGACAAGCCCCGGGAGCAGCGCCCGCGCGTCCGGGGCCAGCCCTTCGGTCGCCGTGCGCAGGCCGGCCCGCAGCCGCCCGGCCACGCGCTGGGCCGCGGTGGGCCCGGCCACGATCCGCGGCGCGCCGCCGCCGTCGACGCGCACCACGGCGGCGGTGCGGTCGCCGCCGTGCGCCGGCGGGGCGAGGCGGCCGTGCACGCGCAGCCGCGTGGAGGGCAGCAGCCCGAGCCAGGCGGCCTGCTGCCGGGGCGGGGCGTGCGCGATCAGCAGGACGGGGGCGCGGGTGGTGGCCGTCATGCCGCCGTGGTCGGCGGCGACCCGAGTGGCCTCGGCCTCCACCACCACGGACACGGGCGCGAGCGCGGCCCCTCGCACCCGGGGACGGGTGAGGCGCGGGTCGCCCGTGACGGTCAGCTCCACAGTGGCCCCGGCATACGCCCCCGCCAGCGACGGCACCGGCCCCCGCCGCACATCCGCCGCGTGCGCCCAGGCGACGGCGGCCGCCGCGGCCCCGCAGACCAACCCCGCGGCCACGCTCCCCGCCAACCCGCGCCGCCGCGCCACGGGCCCCCGGGCGGCCGCCCCCGCTCCGGCCCGCGAGGCCGCGCCCGAGCCGCTGGCCGACCCCACAGGCGAACTCACACCCCGGGCGACCCGCCCGGTCGTGCCCGAGGATGTCGCTCGTAATCGGGCGTCAGTCCCGGGCGGGCGGCCGGTGGTCGTGGCCCCGGCGGACGCCGGCTCGTCGGGCGGATCCGGCGCCACGCGTCGGGGGTGGTGGGTGGCCCAGAGGAGAGCGGCCGCCGCGAGGCATGCTCCCGCGCAGGCCAGGGCCACCGTGCGGCCGGACGCTCCGAGGGCGAGCGCCGCCGCGAGCCAGGCCGCGAGGGCAGGGGGTACGAGGCGCAGGTCGGCCGGGCCCTCCTGGCGCGGGGCGGAGGCTCCGCGCGGGGAGTCTGCCGCGGCATGCACCGGGGCGCGGGCGCGCGGGGCCTGCTGAGGCGTCATGGGCGGACCATCGGGCGGAGGTCGGCGAACCGGCGGTCGCCGATCCCGTTGACCTCGCGGAGTTCGTCGACGGAGCGGAAACCGCCGTGCTGGGTGCGGTAGTCGATGATGTGCCGGGCCAGCACGGGGCCGACCCCGGGAAGGGTGTCCAACTGGTCGGCGGTGGCGGAGTTCAGGCTGATCGGTCCGGTGGGCGCGGGGGCCTCGCCGCCCGTACCTCCACCCGCCCCGGTGGGGGCGGCGGGGGTCGGGGCCGCGGGCGCTCCCACCACGATCTGCTCGCCGTCCGTCAGGACGCGGGCCCGGTTCAGCCCGCTGAGGTCCGTGCCCGGCCTGACCCCTCCGGCCGCCTTCAGCGCGTCGGTAACTCTCGAGCCGGAGCGCAGCCGGTGCACCCCCGGCTCGCGGACCTTGCCCGACACGTCGACCACGACCGAGCCCCCGGCGCCTGACGTCGGCGCCGCACCGGCCGTGGGCCCCGCACCGGGCGATGGAACGGGGGCCGGCTCGGCGGCCGCCCTGCGAGCGGGCTCCGGGGCCGGCGCCGCGACGGTCTGCGGCCGACCAGTCCAGAAGTGGTACGCCGCGAAGGCCGCCGCCACGAGCAGCACGACGGTCAGCGCGGCCAGGGTCCGCGGCTCGATGCCGCAGCGGAGCTGGAGCCACAGCGGCAGCCGCTCCTTCAGCGCGAGCCGCAAGCGGTCGCGGCGCGACACGGTCGGGCCGCCGGTCCTGCCCTCTCCCCCCGTCGCGGCGTCTGCCACCCCGGTGTCCTCCGCCGCCTCCCCTGGGCCCTCCGCCGCCTCCGCGGTGGTTTCTTCGCCGCTCGCCTTGTCCGGCGGGGGTGGTGGTTGAGGGGTGGCGGCGGTGACTCGGGGTGCGGCGGGGAAGAGCGCGGTCGCACGCGCATGGCGGTGGTATGCGACCGCCGCCGGGCGTGCGCCGGTGCCGGGGCGGCGGCGGAACAGCTGGTGGCCCGTGCCGGAGGGCGGGCGGCGGTCGTGACGGCGGCCGCGGCCCGGCCTGGTGGTTACTGTGCGTGATCGAGTTGCCATGCGTCCGACGGTAGGCGCCCCCGGCCGATCCCGCCCGCACACCTCAATTTCCGGGGATAACCCACGAGTTGTGGATAACTCCGTCACCCGGACGGGCGCGCCCACCCCCGCTAGCGCGGCGAGACCACCGCGCCCAGCAGTCCGGGCCCCGTGTGCGCGCCGATCACCGCGCCCACCTCGCTCACATACAGTTCCGCGAGCCCCGGCACCCGCTCGCGGAGCCGCTCCGCGAGAGCCGCCGCCCGCTCGCCCGCCGCCAGGTGCTGCACCGCGATGTCCACGGGGCTCAGGCCGGCCCGCTCCACCACGATCTCCTCGAGCCGTGCGATGGCCTTGGACGCCGTGCGGACCTTCTCCCGCAGCTCGATCCGGCCCTCGTCCAGTTGCAGCAGCGGCTTGACCGCGAGGGCCGAGCCGAGCAGCGCCTGGGCCGCGCCGATCCGGCCGCCGCGGCGCAGATAGTCGAGGGTGTCGACATAGAAGTAGGCGGCCGTGCTCTCGGCCCGCTTCTCGGCGGCCGCGACCGCCTCGTCCAGCGTGCCGCCGCTCTCCGCCGTCTCGGCCGCGGACAGTGCGCAGAAGCCGAGCGCCATGGCCACCATGCCGCTGTCCACCACCCGCACCGGCACCGGCGCGTCCTGGGCCGCGAGCACGGCCGCGTCGTAGGTGCCGGAGAACTC
Source organism: Streptomyces sp. NPDC097640 (assembly GCF_040302705.1). NCBI lineage: Bacteria > Bacillati > Actinomycetota > Actinomycetes > Kitasatosporales > Streptomycetaceae > Streptomyces > Streptomyces sp. NPDC097640. Next base: position 278,573 of record NZ_JBEOSB010000004.1, on the reverse strand, counting down.
GGCCGACAGGTGGAGGGAGACAATGCCCGTCGCGCCCGCCTCGGCGGCCGCGTGGTAGGCGGCCGCGAACATCGCCGGGCTGGGCCGGGACGTGGTCACCGGTCTGCGCTTCTGTAGCGCCTGCGCGAGGGACCTGGCCGAGATCTCGGTCCCCTCTTCGAGTGCCCGGTCTCCGAGCACCACCGTCAGCGGCACGGAGACGATGCGGTGCCGCTCCATGGCCTCCGGTGGAAGGTACGCCGTGGAATCGGTCACGATCGCGACATGGCGGGACATGACTGGGAGATTATCGGGGGATGGCCTGGGCTGACAGCGCGACCCCGCCGGATGATCAGGTCGTGTTCTCGCGGCGCACGCCCGCGGTGTCGGCCGCCTTCTGCCACCAGTGGTCCGCCCCGGTCGTGGGGGTGGGGCCGGTGATGGACCGCGGCTGCCCATCGGCCGCCGTGGAGCCCGCCGACGACGCCGGGCCGGACGCCGCGGACCCGGACCCACCAGCCGCCCCGGCCCCGGACTGAGCCCCCGCCGCGGGCCCGGAAGCCGGTCGGGGCGGCGCCTCGGGCGCCTGCGTCCAGTGCCGCAGCGCGCTCGCCTCGACCTCGATCTCGCGGTCCAGCGCGTCCAGGTCGTCCCGGGCGAACCGCTGCGCCCGGTCCTGCGCCGCCCAGCGCAGCGAGTCCGCGGAGCGCGTGATCCGCTCCGTACGCTCCCGGAGCTCGGGCAGCTGGGACGCCAGACGGCCCTTGTCGGGCTCCTGCTCCAGCCGCTTCAGGTCCTCGTCGAGCTCGCGCCCATGGGCGCTGAGCCGCTCGAACAGGCCCAACGCCTCGGACAGCGAGGAGTCTTGGGGCGCCCCCGCGCGCAACGCCTCCTGGGTCGCCCGCATCGAGGTGCGCAGTGACAGGCGCAGCTCGGCGAGCTCACCGGCCGGGCCGGGCTGCGCGAACTGCTTGGCTCTCAGCTTGGTGTCCTCCACCGTGCGGCGCGCCTGGCCGACCGTGCGATCGATGCCGCGCTTGGCCGCCTTGACCGCCCGCACACCCGCGTAGACCCCCACCGAGACGAAGAGCAGGAAGACAAGCAGCAGGATCCAGGCAACGGCTTCCATGCGCGCTCCTTCGCGGCGACGGGCCGGGCGGCACCGGGCCGGCAGCATCAGTTCGTCTTCCCACCGTAAACGCTACGGGCGGGTTGGGGGTTCCCGACGAACCCCCAACCCGCCCTTAGGTGGTATCCCTACCCTCCGAGGCCCGGCCCCGGAGCGATCGGGCAGCTGAGCGATCGGGCAGCGCTCACGCGGGGACGATGTTCACCAGCTTCGGCGCCCGCACGATGACCTTGCGGATCCCCGCCCCGTTCAGCGCGGCCACCACCGCCGGGTCGCCCAGCGCCAGCTTCTCCAGCTCCTCGTCGGAGACCGAGGGCGCTACCTCCAGCCGTGCCTTGACCTTGCCCTTGACCTGCACCACGCAGGTCACGGTCTCGTCGACGACATACGCCGGGTCGGCGACCGGGAAGGGCTCGTGGACGACCGTGGTGTCGTGGCCCAGCTTGCGCCACAGCTCCTCGGCGATGTGCGGGGCCAGCGGCGCGATCAGCAGCACCAGGGCCTCGGCGACCTGGCGCGGCACCTCGCGGGCCTTGGTGACGTGGTTGTTCAGCTCGGTGATCTTGGCGATGGCGGTGTTGAAGCGCAGGTTCGCCAGGTCCTGCCCCACGCCGTCGATCGCCTTGTGCAGGGCCCGCAGCGTGGCCTCGTCCGGCTCGGCGTCGACGACGGTGACCTCGCCGGTGGTCTCGTCCACGACGTTGCGCCAGAGCCGTTGCAGCAGCCGGTACTGGCCGACCACCGCGCGGGTGTCCCACGGCCGGGACACGTCCAGCGGCCCCATGGCCATCTCGTACAGGCGCAGCGTGTCGGCCCCGTACTCGGCGCAGATCTCGTCCGGGGTGACGGCGTTCTTCAGGGACTTGCCCATCTTGCCCAGCAGACGGGTGACCTTCTCGCCCTGGTAGTAGTACGCGCCGTCCCGCTCCTCGACCTCGGCCGCCGGGACCGCGATGCCGCGGCCGTCCCGGTAGACATAGGCCTGGATCATGCCCTGGTTGTACAGCTTGTGGAACGGCTCGGCCGACGAGACGTGGCCCAGGTCGTACAGCACCTTGGACCAGAAGCGCGCGTACAGCAGGTGCAGCACGGCGTGCTCGGCGCCGCCGACGTACAGGTCGACGCCGCCGGTGGGCTGCCCCTCGCGCGGGCCCATCCAGTACCGCTCGATGTCGGGGTCGACCAGGCGCTCGCTGTTGTGCGGGTCCAGGTAGCGCAGCTCGTACCAGCAGGAGCCGGCCCAGTTGGGCATGGTGTTGGTCTCGCGGCGGTACCGCTTGGGCCCGGCGCCGTCGCCCAGGTCCAGCACCACGTTGACCCAGTCCTCGTTCCGGGACAGCGGGGTCTCCGGGGAGGTGTCGGCGTCGTCGGGGTCGAAGGTGCGCGGCGAGTAGTCCTCGACCTCCGGCAGCTCCAGCGGCAGCATCGACTCGGGCAGCGGGTGGGCCACGCCGTCCTCGTCGTAGACGATCGGGAAGGGCTCGCCCCAGTAGCGCTGGCGGCTGAACAGCCAGTCGCGCAGCCGGAAGTTGACGGTGCCTTGGCCGATGCCGCGGCCGGTCAGCCACTCGGCCATCCGGGCCTTGGCCTCCACGACGCCCAGACCGTCCAGGGAGATGCCCTCGCCCGACGAGTTGACGATCTTCGCGTCATACGAGTTGAAGGCGTCGTCCCAGGTGGACGGATCTGTGCCGCGACCCGCTCCGGAGGAGCTGTCGGACGCCGTCGAGGGCTCGACGACACAGCGCATCGGCAGCTCGAAGGCGCGGGCGAAGGCGAAGTCCCGGGCGTCGTGCGCGGGGACGGCCATGATCGCGCCGGTGCCGTAGCCCATCAGCACATAGTCGGCGATGAAGACCGGCACCCGGTCGCCGCTGACCGGGTTGACCGCGAAGGCGCCCGCGAAGACGCCGGTCTTGTCCTTGACCTCGGCCTGCCGCTCGACGTCGGACTTGGCGGCGGCCTGCTTGCGGTACGCGGCGACGGCCTCGGCCGGGGTGGCGTGTCCGCCGGTCCACACGTCGTGTGTGCCCTCGGGCCAGGCGGCCGGGACGATGGCGTCCACCAGGCCGTGCTCGGGGGCCAGCACCATGTAGGTGGCGCCGAACAGGGTGTCCTGGCGGGTGGTGAAGATCGTGATCTTGGCGTCGGGGTGGTCCGCCACGGGGAAGTCCACCCGGGCGCCCTCGCTCCGCCCGATCCAGTTGCGCTGCTGGAGCTTGATGGCCTCCGGCCAGTCCAGCGCGTCCAGGTCGTCCAGCAGCCGGTCCGCGTAGGCGGTGATGCGCATGTTCCACTGGCGCAGGTTGGCCTTGAAGACCGGGAAGTTGCCGCGCTCGGAGCGGCCGTCGGCGGTGACCTCCTCGTTGGCCAGCACGGTGCCCAGGCCCGGGCACCAGTTGACGGGCGCGTCGGAGGCGTATGCCAGGCGGTAGCCGCTCAGCACGTCCGCACGCTCGACGGCGGTCAGCTCCGCCCAGGGGCGCCCGTCCGGGGTCGCCCGCTCACCGGAGACGAACTGCTCGACCAGGGTGGCGATCGGGCGCGCCTTGTCGGCCTCCTGGTCGTACCAGGAGTTGAAGATCTGCAGGAAGATCCACTGGGTCCACTTGTAGTAGTCCGGGTCGATCGTCGCGAAGGAGCGGCGCGGGTCGTGGCCCAGGCCCAGGCGGCGCAGCTGGCGCCGCATGTTCTCGATGTTGGCCTCGGTGCTCACCCGCGGGTGGGTGCCGGTCTGCACGGCGTACTGCTCGGCGGGCAGGCCGAAGGCGTCGAAGCCCAGGGTGTGCAGGACGTTGTGGCCCGTCATGCGGTGGAAGCGGGCGTAGACGTCGGTGGCGATATAGCCCAGGGGGTGGCCGACGTGCAGGCCGGCGCCCGAGGGGTACGGGAACATGTCCATGACGAACTTCTTGGGCCGCGCCGCGGCCTCGGGGTCCCCGGCCAGGTCGCCGCTCGGGTTGGAGGCGTCATACGTGCCGTTCGCGTCCCAGAAGTCCTGCCAGTGGGCCTCGATGTCGGCGGCCAGCGCGGCGGTGTAGCGGTGCGGCGCGACCGCCTCGGGGGCGGCATTGGTCTCGCTCATGGTCCTCAAAGCTCCATTGATCGTCTCTGCCTGCGGTACCGGGCGACTCTTCGTCGCAGTCGCACCTGAAACAAAAAGACCCCTCGCACAGGAGGGGACGCCGCGCCGATTCCGACCGGGTGGATCACCGATCGGGACTGATCAGCGCGGCCCGCTAAGCAGAAGGCGTACGGCACGCATGGGAACAGGTTACCGCAGGGCACCAATGGCACGCACAGAGGTTGCCTCCGGACGGGTGGAGGCCCACGACAATGGGCGGGCCGTCCTCATCGGACGACCCGCCCACTCTCACTGTGGAGCTAAGGAGAATTGAACTCCTGACCTCCTGCATGCCATGCAGGCGCTCTACCAACTGAGCTATAGCCCCAGGTCTTGCTCCGCCCGGTTCCCCCGGCGGCATCGCCTACATTACACGGGCCCCACGGCCATCTGCCAAATCGGTTTCCCGGGGGCCTTGGGGCACGCCTCGCACGCACCCTTCATGCCGCCGACGCGCGCCCTTTACGCCGTCGCGAAGGAATAGAAACGCTTCAGGGTGCAGTGCTCGTCGAGGAGCCGGCCGTAGATCGGCTCCCCTTCGAGCTCCCGGTACGTCTCGATCGGGTCGCCCTTGATGATCAGCGCCCGCGCGCACTCCACACACCAGTACTGGTAGTCGGGGTTGAGCGGCTCCATATCGCGCACGATCGGCGTCCCGCTGCCGCACCAGTCGCACTTCCGGCTGTGCGCTCCCAATCTCACTCAGCTCCAGCTGTGGCCGCAGGCCGTACACACGTAGGAAACACCGCCGTTGTCACCGAGGACCTGGGCCACCTCCCCTGAGCCACAGGACGGGCACCGCAGAATGCTGCTCGGCATCCCACTGTCCCTCCCGCTCAAACTCGTTGCCCCATCCCCCGGCCGCCGATTCTGCCACGGGAAGCCGCCCAGGTCAGCGGAGATGCCCCACACGTATCACCAGACCCACAATCGCTCCGCACAGCGCCGCGCCCGCCAGCGCCAGGCAGGTCGCCCACAGGGCGTCCGCGGAGGCGTCCACGCCCGGCCCATGGCCCAGGAAGATCGCACCGAAGACGGCGACGCCGGTCAGCATGCCGAGTTGAGCCGATGTCACCAGCACCCCGCTGGCATCCGCCGCGTCCTGCGGCCTGATGGTCGCCAACGTCCGTGTCAGCACGGGGCTGTAGGCGAAGGAGAGCCCCGTCCCGACGCCCACCAGGGCGGCGAACAGCCAGGGGCCACCGTCGGATCCGTCCCGCAGCGCCAGCCCGACCCCGGCGAACGAGGCGGCGGCCAGCAGGAATCCGAACGGCACGGTGACGGGCTGCCAGCGGGCCGGTATGCGCTGCCAGTTGAGGCCGACCAGGCCGAACGCCACGGCCGTCGGCGCGAAAGTCCAGCCGGCCCGCAGGGCGCCGTAACCGAGCGCGCCCTGCACATGCAGCGTCATCACGAACAGAAAGCCCGCGTTGGCCGCCATCGCCAGGACGATCCGGCCGATCGCCAGCGGCATGCCCGGCGCCCCCGCCACCCGCGGCGAGATCAGCGGCGCCCCGCCCCGCCCGGCCAGCCGGGCCTCGTACACCGCGAAGACTGCCGCCAGGACCACGCTCAGGCCCAGCATGACCCAGCCCCACAGCGGCCATCCCCACTCCTGGCCGAGCACCATCGGCACGGTGAACAGCAGCACCGCCGCCGCGAGGAGCAGCAGACCGGCCAGGTCCAGGGCCCCGGACCGCCCCGCCGCGCCACCGCCCGCGCGCGCCTCCGGCCGCTCCTCGGGCCGCTCCTCGGCGCCGCCCAGCCAGCGCGGCCCCAGGATCAGCAGCACCAGGCCGATCGGCACATTCACCAGGAAGACCGGGCGCCAGCCGGTCCCGAAGAGATCCGCCTGCACCAGCACCCCGCCCAGGACCTGCCCGGCGGCCGCGCCGGAGGCCAGCACCGCCGAGTAGGCACCGAGGGCGCGGGCCCGCGAAGCGCCCGTGAAGGTGCGCTGGATGAGGCTGAGCACCTGCGGCAGCATCACCGCCGCACCCGTGCCCTGGATGAACCGGAAGGCGATCAGCGCCCCGGTGCCGGGCGCCAGCCCGCAGGCCAGCGAAGCGGCGGTGAAGACCGTGAGGCCGGCCAGGAACGCCTGGCGGTGGCCGATCAGGGCGCCCAGCCGCGCGCCGGTGATCAGCAGCACGGCGTAGGAAATCGTGTAACCCGCGACGACCAGTTGCAGCCCGGAGCCCGAGGCATGCAGATCGGCACGGAGGGTGGGGGCGGCGACGTTGACGATGAAGACGTCGAGGACCGCCATGAGCTGCCCGGTCAGGACGATCGCGAGCAGCCGGCCGGGGCCCGCCGCCCGGCTCCGGGCCCGGTTGTCGGTGGCCTCGCCTTTACGGGATTCACCGGTGCCGTCGAGCGCGCCGGGCGGCACCGGGGTGGTCGGGGTGGGGTGTGTCATGGACCGAGCGTGGAGGCGGGCCGATACGGGTAACGAGAGCCCGCCGATGCTGGTACTGACAGCACCTGGCAGCCACCCGCCACCGCGGGGAGCATAGGGCGGAGGTACTCGGGGGGAGACGACGATGGCAGCGAAGACCCACCGGCGGCGGCCGCAGCTGGCCGACTTCCTGCGCACCCGCCGCGCCCGGGTCACACCCGCCGACGTGGGCATGGCCCCGGGCCTGCGCCGCCGCACACCGGGGCTGCGCCGGGAGGAGGTCGCCCAGCTCTCCGGGGTCGGCGTGACCTGGTACACCTGGCTGGAGCAGGGCCGCCCGATCAACGCCAGCGCCCAGGTGCTGGACGCGGTGGCCCGCACCCTGCGCCTGGACCAGGCCGAGCGCGAGCACCTGTACGACCTCGCCGAGGTGCCGTACGCCCCCGACCCGGCGGACGAGGCGCGGACGGTCGGCCCGGAGGTGCAGGGCATCATCGACGCGATGGACCCGCTCCCGGCGGTGGTCTACAACGCGCGGTACGACATGCTGGCGCTGAACGACGCGTACCGGGCCCTCTTCCCGTCGCTCGCGATAGCCCCCCGCGCCGAGCGGAACGCGCTGTGGCAGCTGTTCTCCCATCCCGACTGCTGCTCCATGTTCATCAACCGGGCCAATGAGCTGCCCCTCATGGTGGCGACGCTGCGCGGCGGATACGGCCGCCATGTGGGCGAGCCCGCCTGGGAGGAGTTCATCAACCGGCTGCTGGGCCTCAGCGAGGAGTTCGCCCGGATGTGGCGCAGCGGGGATGTCGCCCCGCCCGGCTCCCGGATCAAGCTGGTGCGGCATGCCTCGGTCGGCGAGCTGCGGCTGATCTCGACCTCCCTGGTGATCCAGGGGGCTCCGGAGAGCCGCGTCGTGGTCTACACCCCGAGCGACAAGCAGAGCCGGGCGTACCTGGACCGGCTGCGCACCATCGACGACCTGCTCATCGGCTGCCCCCGGCACGCCCGGAGCGTCTCCGAGATCCTGGCGGAGCGGGCGGCGGGCGCGGAGGCGGAAAAGACGGAGGCGGAAAACGCCGCCACGAGGGCATAAAAACAGGGGCGCAAAAGAAAGATCCCGCCTCCCTCTGAGGGAAGCGGGATCGTCATGATCAAAGATCTGTGGAGCTAAGGAGAATTGAACTCCTGACCTCCTGCATGCCATGCAGGCGCTCTACCAACTGAGCTATAGCCCCGCTCTCCGTCGCGCCGGAGCGCTTCGAACGGGATGAAGCTTAGCCGGTGACCTGCCGGAAAAGGAAATCCGGTCAGTCGTCGTCGCCGAGCACCGGCTCCGGTAGCGATCCGGCGTTGTGCTCCAGCAGCCGCCAGCCGCGCACGCCCTCACCCAGCACCGACCAACAGCAGTTGGACAGCCCGCCGAGCGCCTCCCAAGCCCTCGCCTCAAGACCGAGCAGCCGCCCGATGGTGGTGCGGATGGTGCCGCCGTGGCTGACCACGACCAGCGTGCCGCCGTCCGGCAGTTTGTCGGCGGCCGCGGACACGACCGGCGCGGCCCGGTCGGCCACCTCGGTCTCCAGCTCTCCCCCGCCGCGCCGCACCGGCTCGCCGCGCTTCCACGCCGCGTACTGCTCGCCGAACTGCGCCGTGATCTCCTCATGGGTGAGCCCCTGCCACTGTCCGGCGTAGCTCTCCCGCAGCCCGGAGTCATGGCTGACCTCCAGGCCTGTGACGGCGGACAGCTCGGCGGCCGTCGCCTTGGCGCGGCTGAGGTCGGAGGCGACGATCACATCCGGCTTCAGCGCGGCCAGCAGCCGGGCCGAGCGGCGCGCCTGCGCGACGCCCGCCTCGGTCAGCCCGATGTCCATGGTCCCCTGGAAGCGGCGCTCCAGATTCCAGGCCGTCTGGCCGTGCCGCCACAGGACTATGCGGCGGCTGCGGCCGCCCTGGGAGCCGTTCAGCGCAGCTCACCGCCCGGCCCGCCGTCGGCGCCCTGCGCGTGCGCGTGCTCCTCGGCCTTGCCACGGGTGGCCTGGGCGTCGGCCGGCAGCTCCAGCTGCGGGCAGTCCTTCCACAGCCGCTCCAGGGCGTAGAAGACGCGCTCCTCGCTGTGCTGGACGTGCACCACGATGTCCACGTAGTCCAGCAGCACCCAGCGGGCCTCGCGGTCGCCCTCGCGGCGCACCGGCTTGGCGCCCAGCTCCTTGCTCAGCCGCTCCTCGATCTCGTCGACGATCGACTTCACCTGGCGGTCGTTGGGAGCCGAGGCCAGCAGGAAGGCGTCGGTGATCGAGAGCACATCGCTGACGTCGTACGCGATGACATCGTGCGCGAGCTTGTCGGCGGCGGCCTGGGCGGCGGCGTTGATGAGCTCGATGGAGCGGTCCGTGGCGGTCACAGGCAAGGCTTTCGGTCGGTGGGACGTGATACCCACAAGGGTCTCACGCCCCACCGTCACCCCGTCCGGCCGCTCGGTACCCGGTCAGCGCTTCGGGGTGTAGTCCGGGCCGAGAAGCGCCGCGATGTCCGCGTTCGAGGGGACCTTGCCCTTCTGTGCGGCGGAGGCGGGCAGCCCGAGCGTCTTGGCGACCTCCTTGGCCTGGGCGGCCTGCTTCGCGTCGGCGTACAGCACCTGCGAGGCCGCCTGCGGCGTGCCGCCCTGCTCGGTGGCGCCGACGACCGTGAAGCCGCCGTTGACCAGGGCGACCTGCGCCTCGTTGGCCGCGCCCCGCGCGGAGCCCGCGTTCTTCACGACGACGCGCGGCGCCGCGTCCTGGTCGGTGTTCTTGACCGCGCCGCCGAGGACGTTCTTGACGACCTGGTCGGTGGACTGCTCGCTGAGCGAGCCGTCCGGCTCGACGGGCAGCATGGTGGTGTCGTACGAGCCGCTCTTGGCCTGCTCCGCCAGCCGGGCCAGCGACGCGCCCAGCTCCTGCTCGCTCAGCGACGGGTCCGGGATCTGGGCCAGCGACTCCACGGTGCGGGTGGCGCCGGAGGCATCGCTGGAGATCTCCTTCAGCGCCGCCTGCATGACCTGCCCGAAGCGTGCGAGCTGCTTGGTCTGCGCCTCGCCCTGCCCGCGGTAGGTGGCGTACGCGACGGCGGCCTCACCGCCCAGCTCGCGCTGCTTACCGCGCTCGACCAGCGGGTCGTCGCCCTTCGCGGTGCCCGGGACGGTGGCGTCGGCGTCCAGGGTGATGCCGCCGACCAGCTCGACCAGGTTCTCCAGGTACGGGGTGTCCAGCCGCCAGGTGCCCTGGATCTTCGAGCCCAGCAGCGTGCTCAGGGAGTCGCGGGTGGCGTCGGAGCCCTCGTCGACCACCGAGAGGCCGAGGGTGGTGGAGCCGCCGTCCTCGGTGGACAGGGCGAGCGCGTTGGGCAGCAGGACGGTGGCGCCCTTCTTGGTGGTCTCGTTGTCGACCAGCAGGGCGGTGGAGGTGCGCCCGCCCTTGGTCTCGCGCAGATTGACCACGATCACGGCGCGCTTCTGCGGGCCCCCGGCGGCCGCCGCGTCCTTCTCGCCGTCGGACATGCCCGGCAGCTTGCCCGCGTACCAGAGGTAGCCGACCCCGCCGACGACCGCGAGCACCATGACCACCACGAGCGCCACCAGGCGGTTGCGGCCCTTGCGCTTGCGCTCGTCGCGCCGCTCGGAGCGGGTCTCGGCGAACTTGAGCCAGTCGATGACGTCCTCGGAGTCGTCGTCCGGCTCCTCGACGAAGGAGAACTGCTCGGTGCGGTACGCCTCGTCACCGTCGGGCTGCCGGTCGGACTCCGGGTCGGGCCGCTCGTCCGGCCGCTTGTCGGCGGGGGCGTCGGCTCTGGAGGGCGCTTCCCCGGGGGGCGTTCCCCTGGACGGCGTCTCCTCAGGCCTACCGGGGTCCGCCGGGTCGCGCTGCGGAGGGACCGCCGGGCGGCCGCCGGGGGCGTACGACGTGTCGTAGGAGGAGGTGTCGTACGGGGTGTAGCCGTAGCCCTGCTGTTGGCCCTGCTGCGCGCCCTGCTGCTGTGGGTCGGGCTGGTGCGGGTACTGCTGCTGTCCCGCGTACAGGTCGTATTGGGGCTGCTGCGCCTGCCCGTACTGCGCCTGCTGCTGGGCGTACGGGTCGTACCCGTACCCCTGCTGGGGGTCCTGCGGTTGTTGGGGCTGTTGCGGTCGCCCTTGTGCGTACGGGTCGTAGCCGTGCTGTGGCTCCTGCGGCTGGTAGATCGGCCGGCCATAGGCGTCGTAGCCGTAGATCTGCGGGTCCTGGGGATACGGATCCCGCTCGTACGGGTCGTACGGGTCGTGTCCGTCGTTCACCGCGGTGCCCCTTCAGCAGTCGTGCCGGTACAACTCACGCTTGTCGATGTAGCGCACCACGCCGTCCGGCACCAGGTACCAGACCGGCTCACCGTGGACGACCCGGGCCCGGCAGTCCGAGGAGGAGATCGCCAGCGCCGGCACCTCCACCAGCGACACCCCGCCCTCCGGCAGCCCCGGATCGGCCAGTATGTGGCCGGGCCTGGTCACCCCGATGAAGTGCGCGAGTGAGAACAACTCCTCGGCGTCCCGCCAGGTGAGGATCTGGGCGAGCGCGTCCGCGCCGGTGATGAAGAACAGGTCCGCGTCACTGTTCAACGCGCGCAGATCGCGCAGCGTGTCCGTGGTGTACGTGGGGCCGCCCCGGTCGATGTCGATACGGCTGACCGAGAACTGCGGGTTCGACGCCGTCGCGATCACCGTCATCAGATAGCGGTCCTCGGCCGGGGACACCTTCTTGTGGCTCTTCTGCCACGGCTGCCCGGTCGGCACGAACACCACTTCGTCCAGGTGGAACTGCGAGGCGACCTCGCTGGCGGCGACCAGGTGACCATGGTGGATCGGGTCGAACGTCCCGCCCATCACCCCGAGCCGCCGCTTGACGTGCCCCTTCTGCTCTTCCATGCGAGCAGACCCTACTGGGCCCGGCCCGGCGCCGGGACCCATGGAGAGTGTGACCTCGGTCAGCGGTCCCGGTTGAAGCGCGTGGTGATCCACAGCAGCAGGAAAAGGATCACCAGGGCCCCGCCGCCGGTCATGTAGGGGCTGATGCTCGGATGGTTGTCGACGTGCTCGCCCTCGGAGGCGAGAGTCGTCAGGGCGTGCACGGCGCTGTAAGCGGTCATCGCAGGCAGAACCTATCCGGGTCGAGGCGGGCAAGTGCGTCCGCCACATCGTATGCGAGCCGGATCTCAGTCCTGCTTGTACCCACGCAACAGGAACCAGGCGAGCAGCACGGTGCCCACGATGCCCACCACGAGGACGATACGCAGCAGCGCGCCCGGCCCGGTGTCCTCCTTGGAGACGGCGACGAGCACTTCGTTGAGACCAGTCATGTCAGTCATGTCAGGCATCCCTCCACGCTAACCCCCGCCCCGCGGACGGCTCCGCCCGGCCTACGCTGGTGGGGGCATCGACCATGCAGTCAAGCCGAGCGGTTCGGCGAGGGGGCCAGATGAGCAACAGCGACATGTCCAACGGCGGGGGCGGCGGCTCGGAGCGGGTGCCGGGGCGTGACCGGCAGCGGTTCCCGGGCATCTCCTCACGCGCGTACGAGCACCCGGCGGACCGCTCCGCGCTGGTCGCGCTGCGCAAGCTGACCGGCTTCGACGTGGCCTTCAAGGCGCTGAGCGGGCTGCTGCCCGAGCGCAGCCTGCGGCTGCTGTATCTGTCCGATTCGGTGCGGGTGAGCGACCGGCAGTTCGCACATCTCCACGACATGCTCCGGGACGCCTGCTACATCCTGGACCTGGACAAGATCCCCGCGATGTATGTCACACAGGACCCGAAGCCGAACGCGATGTGCATCGGCATGGACGAGCCGATCATCGTGGTGACCACCGGCCTGGTCGAGCTGCTCGACGAGGAGGAGATGCGGGCGGTCGTGGGCCACGAGGTGGGCCATGCGCTGTCCGGGCACTCGGTCTACCGCACGATCCTGCTGTTCCTGACCAACCTGGCGATGAAGGTCGCCTGGATCCCGCTCGGCAATGTCGCGGTGATGGCGCTGGTGACGGCGTTGCGCGAGTGGTTCCGCAAGTCGGAGCTGTCCGCGGACCGCGCGGGGCTGCTGGTCGGGCAGGACCTGAAGGCGTCGATGCGCGGGCTGATGAAGCTCGCGGGCGGCCACCACCTGCACGAGATGAACGTGGACGCCTTCCTGGAGCAGGCCGAGGAGTACGAGGCCGGCGGCGATCTGCGGGACTCGGTGCTGAAGATCCTGAACATGCTGCCGCGCACCCACCCGTTCACCACCGTGCGCGCCGCCGAGCTGAAGAAGTGGGCCGCGACCCGCGACTACCAGCGGATCATGGACGGTCACTATGCGCGGCGCGACGAGGACAAGAACACCTCGATCAGCGACTCCTTCAAGGAGTCGGCGAACCACTACGCGGAGTCGGTGCGCGGCAGCAAGGACCCGCTGATGGCGTTTGTGCGGGATGTGGCGGGTGGCGCGGGCGACCTGGGCAGCAAGCTGCGCGAGAAGTTCACGGGCGGCGGCGCCCCGTCCGCCAAAGAGGCGCCCAAGGACCCCTCCCAGGGCCCGGCCCGGGATTCGGGCCGGGATTCGGGAAGGGATTCGGGCCAGGACTCCGCCGAGGGCGGCCCTGGCGACGGCACCCCGCCCCAGGCCGGTCCCGAGCCGGATCGTCCGTAGCGGTGAGGAGGCCGTAGCGGTCGGGAGGCCGTAGCGGTCAGGAAGCGGACCCCGACAGGTGCGGCATGGCTTGTGGAGAGAGCACGCCGCACAGGGACGCCTTGGTGCGGCCGGAGGTGTACGGGTCGGTGCCGGGCGGTGCGTCGCCCTTGGCGCTCTGCCCGGCCAGCAGCGGCCGCAGGTACCCGGCGGCGTTCGCGGCGCACGCCTGCGGGCCCGCCAGCACCGAGCTCTGCGCCACCTCCAGGTGGTGGTCGCGCAGATCGTCGCGGTCGAAGCGGAAGCGCGTCTCGCGCCGTACGGTGAACAGCGAGGCGTGGTCGGTGCCGCCCTCGTGGGGCCGCCGCACGGCGTAGACGAAGGTGTGGTCGGCGGTGACCTCCAGGGTGGCGGCGTTCCGCTCGATGGCCGTGAGGGTGCCGTGGACGCGCACCACGGGCGCGGCCAGCGCCACCTCGGCCGGGTTGAAGCGGGTCAGCCAGCCGGTGGCCGCGTACCGGCCGTCGTCGACCGGGTGTTCGAAGCTGCGGTCGAACTGGTCGAGCTGGTCGGGGTCGAGCAGCAGCCGTACGGAGCGCGCCTCGCCGCCGGTGAGCACGGCCGGGTCGAGCGACGACTTGACGAGGTATTCCTTGGCCGTGGTGAGCGCGGTCATCACCTGGCTCTCGGAGAAGCTGTGGGTGCGCCGCACACCGGGCAGGGTGACGCCCTCGGCGCCGGTGGCGTACGTGGCGGCCGGGCTGTTCTCGAACAGGGCCGCGGGCTCCCCGCCGGGCACCTGGCCGCGCGGCGCGAGCGGCACCACGCTGCTGCGCATCGGCTCGACGGCCTGTGGCGGGGGGCTCTGGTAGGGGTGCCGCACGCCCATGTAGACGGCGGCCGCGAAGGCGAAGGCGATCAGCAGCACCAGGAGGACGGCCTGGCGCGAGGCTCCCGCCCGCGCCCAGGCGTGGCGGCTGCGCACCGCCCTGGCGTGCTCGCCCATGCGCTCCTGGGCCGAGAATTCCTGGAGCCGGGCAGCGCGGACGAACGACTCGTCGAAAACGACGGAGCGATACTCGTCGTCACCACCTCCCGGGACGCCCTCGGGGGTCCCCTCAGGAGGGTTTCCACGCCCGGTCATACCTCAAGAGTAGGTCGCGACAGCCCCCGGTAAACGCGGTGATACTCCACAACTTCGGTCACAGACCCGGCCAGGCGCCCCGGGCGCGCGCCCCGGACCCGGCTCGTTCAGGGCCGGTTCACGGCGAGGGCGGCACCGCCGTGGCGGTGGCGACCGGCGCATCCGAATCAGCGGACCCCGACGGCCCTGACGGCTCCGTCCGCCCCGACGGCACGTCGGCCGGGCGGTCGGCGGGTGTGGCGTCCACGCCGGTGCTGGCGGGCGGCGGGGCGGGGTTCTGGCGGTTGCCCGAGGCGCCGCGGTAGACGGCCGTGAAGGCCAGCGCGACCACCCCGATGCCCATCAGGACGGCCAGCAGCCAGGCCACCGGGCGGTGCCAGCGGGCATGGCCGCGGTAGGGGCGCCCGGCGCTGCCGTACCGCCCGTACGGGCCATAGGCGCCGTCGGCGTCCCGGTCGTGGCCGAATCCGTCGGCCGGGTCGCCGTCGTCGTCCTCATAGCCGAACTCGCCGTCGGGGCCGTAGCCGTCGTCGTAGAGCTCGTCCTCCGGGGAGACCCCGGCGGTGCGGCGGCGGGACGCCTCGGCGTCGGCGCGGGCCTGTGCGGCGGCCAGCATCCGCTCGATGGCGGTGGGTTCGTGGATCGCGGCGGATCGTACGAAGTCCTCGTCGAATACCACGGTGGCGAACTCGTCGTTCGCTTCCCCGTGGCTGCGGTCGTCGGGCTCCTCGCCGTCCGGGAACGGCTTGCCTCCCACGTCGTCCGGCACCCATTCAGAGTAGACCGGACGGGTCAATTTGGGCAGGGTGAAATGGTATTCGGGGGAACGCAGGGCTGAGGCGGGGCGCCGCAGCCATCACCCGACCGAAGTACCCCGTGACGGTCCGCGGCATCCCCCGTTCGGGGGACGCCACTCAGCGCGTGTGACCGTCTCCGGTGACGATGTACTTGGTGGAGGTCAGCTCGGGCAGGCCCATGGGGCCGCGCGCGTGCAGCTTCTGCGTGGAGATGCCGATCTCGGCGCCGAAGCCGAACTGGCCGCCGTCCGTGAACCGGGTGGACGCGTTGACCGCGACCGTCGTCGAGTCCACCAGCTGGGTGAAGCGGCGGGCGGCCGCCTGGGAGGTGGTGACGATCGCCTCGGTGTGACCGGAGGACCACAGCCGGATATGGGCCACCGCGGCGTCCAGGGAGTCCACGACGGCCGCCGCGATGTCGTACGAGAGGTACTCGGTCTCCCAGTCGTCCATCACCGCCGGGACGACCGTGGCCTTGGACCCCTCCAACTGCTCTGCGGCGGCCAGCACCCGCTCGTCGGCGTGCACCGTCACCCCGGCCTCGGCCAGCGCGTCCAGCGCGCGCGGCAGAAACTCGGGCGCGATGTCCTGGTGCACCAGCAGCGTCTCGGCGGCGTTGCACACGCTGGGCCGCTGGGCCTTGGAGTTCACCAGGATCTCGACCGCCATGTCGAGGTCGGCCTGCGCGTCCACGTACACATGGCAGTTGCCCGTGCCGGTCTCGATGACCGGGACCGTGGACTCCTCGACGACGGTACGGATCAGCGACGCGCCGCCGCGCGGGATCAACACGTCCACCAGGCCGCGGGCGCGCATCAGCTCGGTCACCGACTCCCGGCTCTCGCCCGGCACCAACTGCACCGCGTCCGCGGGCAGTCCGGCGCCGCCGACCGCGTCGCGCAACACCTTCACCAGCGCGATGTTGGACTGGTACGCGGACGACGAGCCGCGCAGCAGCACGGCGTTGCCCGACTTCAGGCACAGCGCGGCGGCGTCCACCGTGACGTTGGGCCGGGCCTCGTAGATGATTCCGACGACACCGAGCGGCACCCGCACCTGGCGCAGGTCGATCCCGTTGGGCAGGGTCGAGCCGCGCACCACCTCGCCGACCGGGTCGGGCAGCGCCACCACGTCCCGTACGTCCGAGGCGATGGCCCGCACCCGCTCGGGGGTGAGGGTCAGCCGGTCGACGATCGCCTCGCTGGTGCCGGCCTCGCGCGCCCGCTCCACGTCGACCGCGTTGGCCTCGAGGATCTCCTTGGTCCGCACCTCGAGCGCGTCGGCCATCGCCAGCAGCGCGTCGTCCTTGGCCGCGCGCGGCAGCGGGGCGAGGTCGGCGGCGGCGGCCCGGGCCCGGTAGGCGGTCTGGAGGACCGGGGACTTCGGCCAGGGGTCGGTGAGGGGCGAGGTCGGTGCGCTGGTCATGCATGAAGCCTACTGAGCGCCCGGCCCTGTGCCGTCCGCCGTCCCGCTTTTCGAGACGGAATTCTCACGACGGGGAAAGCCGCGCCATAGGGACGCGCCGTCAAGGAACACGAGCCCCAGGGGCGCCCCGGGTCAGTACGGGTGCACCCCCACCGGCGAGGCCGGCGGCGGGCCGTACCCCTCCGCGACGCGCTGGTGATAGGTCTCGCGGTCGATGACCTCGAGGCCGACGATCTCCCAGGGCGGCAGCTTGGCCGTGGACCGGTGCTCGCCCCACAGCCGCAGGGCCACCGCCGCCGCGTCGTGCAGGTCCCGCGCCTCTTCCCAGTAGCGGATCTCGGCGTGATCGTTGGCGTAGCGGCTGGTCAGCAGGAACGGATGGTCATGGGCCAGCCGCTCGAGCGCCTGCCGGACATCCCTCAGCGGCGCCTCGGCACCGGAGAGGCTGAGGGTGACATGCCACAGGCGGGTGGCCTCGACGGGCGCCTCCGCCGCGCCCACCGCCTCCGGCACCTCCCTCGCCCCGGCGCCACCGGTTCCGACGCCGGGACCGGTGACGACACTCGTCGCGGTCCCGACACTGGTAAGGGTGCGCGCCGCCGCTTTTTTGGGCGGCGCCCCCGAGCGCCCTCGTCTCACCGGCGGCCTCCTGTTGCTCGCTGCCCCGCTCACGCCCCACGCGGAGCCGGTGTTGTGCTGCGGTTACCCGCGGTTCGGCGTACGGGCCCGCTGCCGGTGCGGCCCCGTGCAACAAAGTTGACCAGCCCACGGGAGGCCGCGGGGCGGTTTTCCGGAAGCTCTCCGTTGAATGAACGGACTTGTCGGATTTTCTCTCCCCTGAGTGACGTCCGTCACCTGTGCAACACGACCAGGTCGTCCCGGTGTACGACCTCGCGCTCGTACGCCGGGCCCAGCTCCCGGGCCAGCTCGCGGGTCGACCGCCCGATCAGCCGGGGAATCTCCTTGGCGTCGAAGTTGACCAGCCCGCGGGCTACGGCCCGCCCCTCGGTGTCGCGCAGCTCCACCGGGTCCCCCGCGCTGAACTCGCCCTCCACCGCCGCGATACCGGCCGGCAGCAGCGAGGTACGGCGCTCCACCACGGCCCGCACCGCCCCGTCGTCCAGGGTGAGCGCCCCGCGCGGGGCGGAGGCGTGGGCCAGCCACAGCAGCCGGTCGGCGGAGCGGCGGCCGGTGCGGTGGAAGAACGTGCCGGTGGGGCGGCCCAGCAGGGCGTCACCGGCCCGGCTGGCGGAGGTGAGCACCACCGGGACACCGGCCGCGGCCGCGATCCGGGCCGCCTCGACCTTGGTCACCATGCCGCCGGTGCCCACCCCGGAGCGGCCCGCGCTGCCGATCGAGATGCCGTCCAGGTCCTTGGGGCCGGTGACCTCGGCGATCCGGGAGGTACCGGGGGTCCGGGGGTCGCCGTCGTACAGGCCGTCCACGTCGGAGAGCAGCACCAGCAGATCGGCCCGCACCAGATGGGCGACCAGGGCCGCGAGCCGGTCGTTGTCACCGAAGCGGATCTCGTCCGTGGCCACCGTGTCGTTCTCGTTGACGATCGGCACGGCCCCCATGGCCAGCAGCTGGTCCAGCGTGCGGGTGGCGTTGCGGTAGTGGGCGCGGCGGCTGGTGTCGTCGGTGGTGAGCAGCACCTGGCCGACCCGGCGGCCGTAGCGCGCGAAGGAGGCGGTGTAGCGGGCCACCAGCAGGCCCTGGCCGACGCTGGCGGCGGCCTGCTGGCGGGCGAGGTCGCGCGGGCGCCGCTCGAGCCCCAGCGGCGCCAGGCCCGCGGCGATGGCACCGGAGGAGACCAGGACTATCTCCTTGCCGTCCGCGTCGCCGGGGCCGCCCGGGCCGTCCGCGAACTTGGCGAGGACGTCGACCAGCGCGTCGACCCGGTCGGCGTCCAGGCCCCCCGCCGCGGTGGTGAGGGAGGACGAGCCGACCTTGACCACGATCCTGCGGGCCGCGGTCACCTCGTCCCTTACCGCCGCGGACCCGTCCTGCTCGCTCACACCGCTCCTCTGCTCGTCCCCTGGTCTGCTGCCCGTCCACGCCGTGACGAGCGCACTCCTACACACTCATCATGACAAGCCGGCAATGTACGTCAGCCACGGCATCGCACGCCCGCGCATTTCAGCCCCTGGACGCCACCGGGACTCGCCCCTGGACGCCTCCCACGGACGCCTCTGGACCGACGGGCCACACCCTGGACGCACCCGGGGGCCCTTCGGCCGCCCGAGAGTCGCCCACAGGCCGCCTGCCGGACCCCTGGATGCCTCCCCGGCGTCGCCCGCCGGTCGCCCGGAGCGCCTCGGGCCGATCCATTGGACCCGTTTCGAGGCGGTTGGCGCGGGCGCGGATTGTCACCGGGCCTGGCGGCGGCATACGGTCAGGGGTCCCCCCATACATTTCCCTCGTTCTCCTGCCAGGAGCTCAACCCGTGCCCTCTGCCGGAACCGCCCCCCGCCGGGCCGTACAGCTGGCGGCGCTACTCGCGATGCTGGTGTTCTTCACCACACAGCTCGTCGGCGCCGTACTCCCGAACGTGCCCCTCCTCATCGCCGCCTCGGCGGGTGGCCTCGCGCTCGATCTCTATCTCCAGCATCAGCAACCGGGACTGCTGTCGCTGCTGAGCAAGGTCCGCCTCGATGTCACGGTGCGCCAGCTGTTCAGAGACATGCTCATCATGGTCGGACTGCTGCGCATAGAGGGCATCGACCCGCTGCACGAGCAGGCGCCGCTCACGGTCGGGCTGCTGCTGTTCTATGTGACGCACTTCGCCTGCCAGGCCGTGGCCATACTGGTCCGCCGCACCCGCCAGCTGCCGTTCGTCACCCGCAACATCGACGCGTCGGCGCTGGGACTCAGCGACGCCCCGCCACGGCTGTTCGCCCGCCAGCACGGCCGCCGGCTGGTGCGCCTGTCGGTGCCGGTCACCGCGGGCCTGCTGATCACCGCGGGCACCGAGGACGCCGTGTGGGGCGCGATCGGCGTGGCCGTCGGCCTGCTGATCGCGATCGCCGGCACCGTCCACCTGGGCACCTGGCTGCTGCCGCGCAAGCGCGTGGCCGGCGAGGCCAAGGCGCTGGCGTGGCTGGACACTTGGCTGGCGGAGTACCAGCCGACCGTGGGCATGTACTTCTCCGGCGGCACCACCTCCGCCTACCAGGCGAACATGTGGCTCTCCACGCTCGCCGCGCTCGACGGCAAGCCGATCATCGTGCTCCGTGAGCGCTTCATGGTGCAGAAGATCGAGGCGACGGACGTGCCGATCGTCTGTCTGCCGAAGGTCGCGCACCTGATGCGGCTGGAGCACTCGACGCTCAAGGTGCTGCTGCACCCGGCGAACTCCGGCAAGACCTCGCAGGTGTTGCGCATCCCGTCGATCAAGCACGCCTTCATCAACCACGGCGAGAGCGACAAGCTCTCCAGCTGCAACCCGTACGCCAAGGCGTATGACGAGGTGTGGGTCGCGGGTCCGGCGGCGCGCGAGCGCTACCAGCTCGCCGACATCGGCGTCGAGGACAAGGACGTCGTCGAGGTCGGCCGCCCGCAGCTGGCGCCGATCCGCCCCTACGCGGCCACGCCCACCGGCGCGCTCGGCGGCGCGGGCGAGGAGCACTTCACCACCGTGCTCTACGCGCCGACCTGGGAGGGCTGGGACGGCAACCCGGGCAACACCTCGGTCATCCTGGCCGGCGAGAACATCGTCCGCGAGCTGCTCGCCGACCCCAAGGTGCGCCTCCTCTACAAGCCGCACCCGATGACCGGCTCGGTCGAGCCGCGCGCGGGCCGCGCCAACGAGCGCATCCAGGCGATGATCGTCGAGGCCAACGCCAAGCGGAGCGGCGCCCGGCCCGGCCCGGAGGCCACCGCCGAACTGGCCCGCCGCACCGATGAGCTCAACCGCCTCACCAGCGCCTCCTTCCGCCCCAGCGCGGACGAAATCGAGCGGATGAACCTCCAGGGCTCCCCGGACAAGGACCGCGCCGCGGTCGTCGCCGCGGCCACCGCGGCCTGGGAGAACGCCTATTGGGCGTCGGTGCCGGTGTGGGAGCACCAGATCATCACCGGCCCCCGGCCCGCCATCTTCCCCTGCTTCAACCAGTCGGACCTGCTGATCAGCGATGTCTCGAGCGTGGTCTCGGACTACCTGACCAGCGAGAAGCCGTACGCGGTGGCGAACACCAGCGGGCTCACCGAGGCCGAGTTCAAGTCGGGCTTCCCGACGGTGCGCGCCGCGACCATCCTCGCCCCGGACGCGAAGGGCGTGACCGAGCTCCTGGAGTCGGTCCGCGACCCCGAGAAGGACACCCACGTGGCCGCCCGCGCCGAGCTGAAGGTGCATCTGCTGGGCCCGTCCGACCCGCCGTCGCTGGTGCGCTTCGACCAGGCCGCCCAGGACCTGTGCGCCGAGGCCGACGCCCGCCGCGCCCGGATGGCCACCCGGCTGGCGGACGAGATCCCCGCGCAGCGCGAGGCCAGGGACGCCGCGGAAGAGGCGGAGCTGGAGTCGGGCTCGCCCGAGGCGGAGGAGACGGCGGCGGTCTGACGCCGCACACGCCCCACACCGACTCAAGAGCACGGCGAGGGCCCCGGGAGTTTTCTCCCGGGGCCCTCGCCGTGCTCTGGGCGTTTAACGCGCCGCGCTCGCCCTAGAAGGGGTTGAACGCGTCGTACTCGGCCTCGGCGTCGTCCCGCTCCGCGTCACGGTCACGGCGGCGCTGGGCGGCCGGGCGCGGGGCCTCGAAGCGGTGGTCCTCGCCGCGGCGGCCGAGCATCTCCGCGCCGGCCGTGATGGTCGGCTCCCAGTCGAAGACGACGGCGTCGTCCGTGGCGCCGATGACGACCTCGTCGCCCGACCGCGCCCCGGCCTTCAACAGCGCCTCCTCGACGCCCAGGCGGGCCAGCCGGTCGGCGAGATAGCCGACGGCCTCGTCGTTGTTGAAGTCGGTCTGGTGGACCCAGCGCTCGGGCTTCTCGCCCACCACCCGGTAGAAGCCGTCCTCGGCGACGACCTTGAAGCCCGCGTCGTCCACGGCCTTCGGGCGGATGACGATACGGGTCGCCTCCTCCTGGGGCTTGGCCGCCCGCGCCTCCGCGACAATCTTCGCCAGGGCGAACGAGAGCTCCTTGAGGCCGTGCCGGGAGACCGCCGACACCTCGACGACCTGGTAGCCCCGGGCCTCCAGGTCCGGCCGGATGATGTCGGCGAGGTCCTGGCCGTCGGGAACGTCGACCTTGTTGAGGGCGACCAGCCGCGGCCGGTCGCCGAGGCCGCCGTACTGCGCCAGCTCCGCCTCGATGACGTCCAGGTCGCTCAGCGGGTCGCGCTCGGACTCGAGCGCCGCCGTGTCCAGGACGTGGACGAGCACCGAACAGCGCTCGACATGGCGCAGAAACTCCAGGCCCAGGCCCTTGCCCTGGCTGGCGCCCGGGATCAGGCCCGGCACATCGGCGATGGTGTAGACGGTGGAGCCGGCCGTCACCACGCCGAGGTTGGGCACCAGGGTGGTGAAGGGATAGTCGGCGATCTTCGGCTTGGCGGCCGAGAGCACCGAGATCAGCGAGGACTTTCCGGCGCTCGGGTAGCCGACCAGCGCCACGTCCGCGACCGTCTTGAGCTCCAGGACCACATCCCCGGCCTGGCCCGGCTCGCCCAGCAGCGCGAAGCCGGGGGCCTTGCGGCGGGCCGAGGCCAGCGCGGCGTTGCCCAGGCCGCCGCGGCCGCCCTGGGCGGCGACGAAGGTGGTGCCCTGCCCGACCAGGTCGGCCAGGACGTTGCCCTGCTTGTCGAGGACGACGGTGCCGTCCGGGACGGGCAGGACCAGGTCCGTGCCGTCCTTGCCGGAGCGGTTGCCGCCCTCGCCCGGCTTGCCGTTGGTGGCCTTGCGGTGCGGGCTGTGGTGGTAGTCGAGCAGCGTGGTGACCGACTGGTCGACGACCAGGATCACATCGCCGCCACGGCCGCCGTTGCCGCCGTCCGGGCCGCCGAGCGGCTTGAACTTCTCGCGGTGCACGGAGGCGCAGCCGTGGCCTCCGTTACCCGCGGCGACGTGCAGCTCGACGCGGTCCACGAAGGTGGTCATGACGCTGTGCCTCCAAAGTAGCTACGTACGGTACGCCTTACGTACCGAATGTCTTAGGCGTAACGCACCGAGGGCGGACCCGCTTCCCCGTCACGGGAAAGAGCGGTCCGCCCTCGGAAAGGTGTGTGGTGTCGCCCCGGGCTGATTACTCAGCGACCGGAACGATGTTCACGACCTTGCGGCCACGCGCGGTGCCGAACTGCACCGCACCGGCGGCCAGCGCGAACAGCGTGTCGTCGCCGCCACGGCCGACGCCCGAACCCGGGTGGAAGTGCGTGCCGCGCTGGCGGACCAGGATCTCACCCGCGTTGACGACCTGGCCGCCGAAGCGCTTGACGCCGAGCCGCTGGGCGTTGGAGTCGCGACCGTTCCGAGTGGACGATGCGCCCTTCTTGTGTGCCATGTCTCCTCAGTCCCTTACTTCGCAGCCGCGTCGATGCTGGTGACCTTCAGCGCGGTGTGCAGCTGACGGTGACCGATCCGCTTCCGGTAGCCGGTCTTGTTCTTGTACTTCAGGATGTCGATCTTGGCGCCCTTGTGGTGGTCCACAACCTCGGCGTGCACCTTCACCCCGGCCAGCACCCACGGGTCGCTGGTCACGGCGTCACCGTCGACAACGAGCAGAGTCGAGAGCTCCACCGTGTCGCCGACCTTGCTGCTGGACAAACGGTCGACCTCGATGACGTCGCCCACGGACACCTTCTGCTGGCGGCCGCCGGTGCGCACGATTGCGTACACGCGGTTCTCACTCTCTCGTCAGTAATCGGGACCTCTGATGCCAGCCACTCCCCACCGACCGGCACGGTCAGTGGTTCACCGATCACCTGCGTACACCCGCGAAGGGATGCCCGGGCAACGGCGAGCGGCCTCTCCCGGCGGAGCGGGAGGGATTTGCTCAGGGGTTTGGCGTACAAACGCCGACGGTCAAGGTTACGGGGCCGGGACCAGGGGGTCAAACCGGGGCCGGGGCGGGGGCGTCCGCCCCTGTCGGGTGGACAGCCCCCGCCCCGGATCCCGGTGCGGCGTGCTCGGTCGCCGGTGTCGGTCGCCGGTGTCAGTCGCCGGTGTCAGTCGTCGGTGGAGGCCGAGACCGAGGACGGCGTCTGCTGCTCCGCCGCCGCGGTCTTCTTGGCCACCGGCTTCTTGGCCGTCGTCTTCTTCGCCGCGGTCTTCTTGGCGGTCGTCTTCTTCGCCGCCGTCTTCTTGGCCGCGGCCTTCTTCGCGGGCGCCTTCTTGGCGGCCTTGCGGGCCGTCTTCTTCGCCGGCGCCGGGGCCGCCGCCTCCTCAGGCTCCGCCGCGGCCTCGGAAGCCACCTCGGAAGCCGTCTCAGCGGCCGCCTCGGGGGCCGTCTCCGGGGCCTCGGGCTCCGGCTCCGGCTCGGCGTCCTGGGCCGCGCTGACGACCACCACGGCCGCCTCCTCGGAGCCCGCAGGCGAGCCCGCGGGAGCGGACACCTTCCGGGTCACCCGACGGCGCGTACGCGGCGCGGACACCGGCTCCGGCGCGACGGTCGGCTCCGGCTCAGCCGCCGCCTCGGCCTTCGGCTCCTCGACCGGCACCACGACCACGGCCGCCTCCGGCTGCTCCGCGGCCTTCGGGGCGCCCGCGGGGGCGGTCACCTTCCGGGTCGCCCGGCGCCGCGTACGGCCACGCGTCGCGGCCGCCTCGGCCTCCGCGGCGCTGCTGTACAGCTCCTCGTCGGCGGCGAAGGTCACCGGCTCCGGCGCGTGCCGGTGCTCCGCGGCCTCGGCGGCGGCCTCGGCCACCGTCTCCGGCTCGGCCTCGACCACGGCCGCCTCGGCGGCCTCAGCGGCCTCGACGACCTCCGGCGCCTGCTCGGGCTGGGCCGCCGCACCCTTCTTCTTCTTGCGCTTGCCGCCACCGCCGACCGCCGTCGGCTGGTCCATGTGGACGAGCAGACCACGGCCGTTGCAGTGCACGCAGGGCTCGGAGAACGACTCCAGCAGGCCCTGGCCGACCCGCTTGCGGGTCATCTGGACCAGGCCCAGCGAGGTGACCTCCGCCACCTGGTGCTTCGTACGGTCCCGGCCCAGGCACTCCAGGAGGCGCCGCAGCACCAGGTCCCGGTTGGACTCCAGCACCATGTCGATGAAGTCGATCACGATGATGCCGCCGAGGTCGCGCAGCCGCAGCTGGCGCACGATCTCCTCGGCCGCCTCCAGGTTGTTCCTGGTGACCGTCTCCTCCAGGTTGCCGCCCTGGCCGGTGAACTTGCCGGTGTTGACGTCGACCACGACCATCGCCTCGGTCCGGTCGATCACCAGGGAGCCGCCGCTGGGCAGCCACACCTTGCGGTCCAGCGCCTTCATCAGCTGCTCGTCGATCCGGTACGTGGCGAACACGTCGACGTCCGACGTCCACCGCTGAAGCCGGTCCGAGAGGTCGGGGGCGACGTGCGAGACGTATCCGTGGATCGTGTCCCAGGCGCCGTCACCGCTCACGATGACCTTGGAGAAGTCCTCGTTGAAGATGTCGCGGACAACCCGGACGGTCATGTCCGGCTCGCCGTAGAGCAGCGTCGGGGCGCCGCCGCCCTTCGCCTTCTTCTGGATCTCCTCCCACTGCGCCTGAAGCCGCTTGACGTCGCGGGACAGCTCCTCCTCGCTCGCGCCCTCGGCCGCGGTCCGGACGATAACGCCCGCGTTCTCGGGGACGATCTTCTTGAGGATCTGCTTCAGACGCGCGCGCTCGGTGTCCGGCAGCTTGCGGCTGATGCCGGTCATCGAGCCCTCGGGCACGTACACCAGGTAGCGGCCGGGGAGGGAGACCTGGCTGGTCAGCCGGGCGCCCTTGTGACCGATCGGGTCCTTGGTGACCTGGACCAGCACGGACTGGCCGGACTTCAGCGCGGTCTCGATCCGGCGCGGGCCGTTGGACAGCCCCAGCGCCTCGAAGTTGACCTCGCCCGCGTAGAGCACGGCGTTGCGGCCCTTGCCGATGTCGACGAAGGCGGCCTCCATCGACGGCAGGACGTTCTGCACCTTGCCCAGGTAGACGTTGCCGACGTAGCTGTTCGACTGTTCCTTGTTGACGAAGTGCTCGACGAGGACGTTGTCCTCCATCACACCGATCTGGGTGCGCTCGCCGTTCTCCCGGACGACCATCACCCGCTCGACCGCCTCACGGCGGGCCAGGAACTCGGCCTCCGTGATGATCGGCACCCGGCGGCGGCCCTGCTCACGGCCCTCGCGGCGGCGCTGCTTCTTCGCCTCGAGGCGCGTCGAGCCCTTGATGGACTGCACCTCGTCGGCGCCGGACTCGGCCTCCTTCGCGCGCCGCTCCCGCGGCTCGCGGATCTTGACGACCGTACGCTCCGGGTCGTCTCCCGACTCGACCTCGGCGGCGTCCCCGCTGCGCCGGCGGCGGCGACGGCGGCGACGGCTGCTGCTGGTGCCGCCGGCCTCGTCCTCCTCGGACTCCTCGGCCCCGGCCTCGCCGGTGACCTGCTCGTCCGCGCCCTCGCCCGCGTGCTCGTCCTCGTAGCGCTCGCCGGCCTCGCCCTCGGCGCGGCCCTCCGCACCCTCGGCGTCCGCGGCCTCGCCACGGCGACGGCGGCGGCCACCGCGGCGACGGCGGCGGGCCGGGCGCTCGCCCGACTCCTCGTCGCCGTGCTCGCCGTCCGCGAGCTCGGCCTCCTCGGCGGTCTCGGCCGTCTCTTCGGCTTCGGCCTGCTCGGGCTGTGCGCCCCGGGCGGCCTGGGCAGACTGGTCTTCGAACGGCTCACCTCGGCGACGGCGACGGCGGCGGGCAGCCGTGGGCGCCGCCTGCTCGGCGACCGCGAACGGCTCCTCGTCCTCCGCCTCGTCCGTCTCGTCCGCCTCCTCGGCGGCCGCGGCGGCGGCCAGGGCGGCGCTCTCGGGCGTCTGGAACACCGGCTCGGTGAACACCGGGGCCTGGAACACGGCGGTCGGCGGGCGCACGGCCCGGCGCCGGCCCCTGGCCGGAGCCTCCGGCTCGGCCTCGGCGGCCTCCGGCTCACCGGCGGACGGCCGCGGGGCCTCGGCCGACTCGTCGGCGGCGGGCGCGGCGGCCGTACGGGTCGTACGACGGCGGGTACGAGCGCGCGGCGCGGCGGTGTCCTCGTCGGCGGCGCTCTCGTCGGCGGGTGCGGCAGAGACCTCGGCAGCGGCGGCTGCCGCCTCCGGCGCCTCGGGCTCGGGCTCGGGCTCGGGCTCGGGCGAGCCTGCCGGGGCGGTCGCCTTACGCGTCGCCCGGCGGCGGGTACGCCGCGCGGTCGGCTCGGCCTCCTCCGCCGCCTCGGCGCCGGACTCGGACGCGGCCTGGGCGGCGGCGTCAGCGGTCTCGGCGGTCTCGTTGATCTCGGCGGGCTGGGTCTCTTCCGCCGTGGCGGCCTCCGGCGAGCCCGCCTGGGCGGTCGCCTTGCGCGCCACCCGACGACGCCTGCGGACCGGAGCCACGGCCTCCTCATCGGCGTCCTCGCCGACGGGCTCCGACGCGGCCACGTCCTCCGCGGCCTGCTCGTCGCCGGTCACCTTGCGCGTCGCCCGACGACGCTTACGGACCGGCTCGTCGGCCTCGGCGGCCTCGCCAGCGGCCTCGGCGGCGACGGCGGTCTCGTCCTCGGCCGCCTCCGGCGAAGCGGCCGGAGCGGACACCTGGCGGGTCGCGCGACGGCGCTTGCGCACCGGCGCCGCGGCCTCGGCGGCCTCATCGGACTCCTCGGCAGGCTGCTCGTCGGCCGCCTCGTCGGGCACGGCAGCGGCCTCGGCGGCGACAACGGTCTCAGCGGGCTCTGCCGGACCGGCAGGAGCGGACGCCTGGCGGGTCGCACGGCGACGCCCGCGGACGGGCGCGGCGGCCTCCTCCGCGGCGTCGGCGTCCTCGGCGGTCTGGGCGGCCGCCTCCGGCGAGCCCGCCTCAGCGGTCGCCTTGCGCGTGGCCCGGCGGCGCGTGCGCGGCGCGGGCACCGGCTCCTCGGCCGGTGTGCCGCCCTCAGCGGCGGGAGCGGACTCCGCCGCGGAGAGCGCGGTCTCGGCGGTCTCCGGCGAGCCCGCCGGGGCCGTCGCCTTCCGCGTGGCGCGACGGCGCGTACGCGGCGCGGGCACCGGCTCCTCCGCCGACGCGGACGGCGCGGCGGCCTGGGCGTCGAGATCGGTGGTCGAGGCGGCCGGTATGGCCGGAGCGGCGGACTGGGCCGCCTCGTCGCCCACCACTGCCGCGGGCGGGCCGGCCGGCCGGGAGGCCGCGCGGCGGCGGCGCGGCGGCAGGGTGTCGCTGGGGGTGTTGTTCTCGGTGGTGTCCCTGGGGGCGACAGCACGCTGAGCGGGCTGTCCCAAGGGCTGGATAGGTTCGATCGGCTCAATAGGCTCGAGCATGCGGGCGTTTCTCCCGTCACGCTCCCGGGCGCCGCGTCCGCGTTCGGCGGCAATCCGCGCTCTGCGCGATTGCCGCCGCCCGCGGCGCGGGCGCCGCACGGGAGCTGTCGTCTCACTCGTCGGGACCGGAAATGCCGGGACCGGCGAAAGTCTCCTGGTCAGCGCGCCTGCCGGACCCGGGGTGGCTCCCTGGTGCACCGGCGGCGCATCGACGGCGGTCCTACGCGGAACCTTCCGGCGCCATCGCGGCGGTCAGCCCGGCGGCCGTGGGTGGGGCGGCCGGTACTGCCTCGCGATCGGGCGCGAGCGGGTCGGTCACCGTGCCGGACTCCTCATCGAGCAGCCCCTGCGCCAGCCTGGTCACCGCTGCGGGGACCGGCGGCGCCAGGTCGGCCGTAGCGCGGAGACCGGACAGGACGTCGTCGGGTCGCACGGCAGGTGTCAGATGCCGTACCACCAGCCGCAGTATCGCACAGGCAGGGTCCCCCGGCCTATCGACCGGGGCCGCGAGGGCCTCGAGCCGGGCGACGGCGCCACGTGCGTCGAAGGACCGCAACCCGTTTTTCGTCCGGCGTTCGACCTCGACCGTTTCGGCGGCGAGGAAGGCGGCGACGGCGCGCTCGGCCTCCTCGGGGGCGACCCCGCTCAGCCGGATCTCCCAGACGGAGGCCTGAAGCCGATCGGCCAGGCCCGGCGTATGGGCCTCGACGGCCTCGGTGACGTCGAGCCCGGCGGGCAGCGACTCGTCGAGGAGCTCACGCAGCCTTTCGGGGTCGCGCGCCTCGGTGAGCTGAATCTCCAGGTACTCGGCCTCACTGCCCGTGCCGGTGGGTGCGGCATTGGCGTACGACACCTTGGGGTGCGGGGTGAACCCCGCCGAGTACGCCATGGGCACCTCGGCGCGGCGCAGCGCCCGCTCGAAGGCGCGCTGGAAGTCGCGGTGGCTGGTGAACCGGAGGCGGCCGCGCTTGGTGTAGCGCAAACGGATGCGCTGCACCGCGGGTGCGGGCGGCGGGCCTTCGGGCTGTCGCTTGCCCAGGGGTCCTTCTCCTTGCCGTCGAAGCCTTGCTGTCGAGGTCTGGCGATCGAGGTGTTGCTGTCGAACGCCGGAGGCCGGGCCCTCACCTTGTGCGGGTGCGTGCCCGTGCCCCTTCCAGCGTACTTGTCGGGCCGTGGGTTACTTGACGGCCGTCGGCGGCGGCAGCTTCCTGCCCGTCGGTCCGATCCGGATCCGCGTGTCCATCTGTGGGCAGAAGCGCCTCTCTCGGCTACGGCTGTGTCCCGGAGAGTCACCGGACTTGCCGGGCTGCCGTGCCGAGCGTGCAATGAATGTGCGAGCGATTCAGAAGGCAGGGAGAGAGGGCAGGGAGGTAGTCGCTGTGGCGAAAGTCCTCTTCATCGTGAGTGGGGCGACGTATTGGGTGCTCAAGGACGGCACCAGGCATGCGACGGGATATTGGGCCGAAGAGTTCGCGATGCCCTACAAGAAGATCACGGAGGGCGGCCATGATGTCGTGGTCGCGACACCCGGCGGTGCGATCCCGAACGTCGACATGATGAGCCTGCGCCCCTCGATGGCGGGTGGTGAGGACGGAGCCCTCGAGCTGGAAGCCATCATCCGTGACGCCGAGGTGTTGCGCCGCCCCCTCAAACTTTCGGACGTCCGTCTCGAGGACTACGACGCGGTGTATCTGCCCGGTGGTCACGGTCCCATGTCGGACTTGGCGTTCGACGCCGATGCCGGCCGCCTGCTGACGGCGCAACTCGCCTCCGGCAGGCCACTCGCGATCGTGTGCCACGCCCCTTCCGCGATGCTGGCCACGAGAATTCACGGCCAGTCACCCTTCAGGGGCTACCGGGTCACGTGCTTCACCAACGAGGAGGAAGAGGCGGTCGGGCTGGCCTCCAGGGCACCGTGGCTGCTGGAGACCGAACTCAAGGACCAGGTCGGCGTCGAATTCAGCCGCGGCCCGATATGGGAGCCGTACATGGTGGAGGACCGCAACCTGATCACCGGACAGAATCCCCATTCAGCAGCGACTCTCGCCGATCGGCTGCTCGAGATCCTCAAGTGACCGGGTGGACCAGGGTGCGGCACCTCGCCCTCGTCCTCAGTGCGTGTGACCACTCACGGCAGGCGTCGGACCAGCGTTCTTGACCGTCAGCGGCAGCAGCTTCTTGCCCGTCGGTCCGATCTGGATCTGCGTGTCCATCTGCGGGCAGACGCCGCAGTCGAAGCACGGGGTCCAGCGGCAGTCGTCGACCTCGGTCTCGTCCAGGGCGTCCTGCCAGTCCTCCCAGAGCCAGTCCTTGTCGAGGCCGGAGTCCAGGTGGTCCCAGGGCAGGACCTCCTCGTAGGCGCGCTCGCGGGTGGTGTACCAGTCGACGTCCACGCCGAACTCGGGCAGCGCCCGCTCGGCGCACTCCATCCAGCGGTCGTAGCTGAAGTGCTCGCGCCAGCCGTCGAAGCGGCCGCCGTCCTCGTAGACCGCGCGGATGACCGCGCCCACCCGGCGGTCGCCGCGGGAGAGCAGGCCCTCGACGATGCCCGGCTTGCCGTCGTGGTAGCGGAAGCCGATGGAGCGGCCGTACTTCTTGTCGCCGCGGATCTTGTCGCGCAGCTTCTCCAGGCGGGCGTCCGTCTCCTCGGCGCCGAGCTGCGGGGCCCACTGGAAGGGGGTGTGCGGCTTGGGGACGAAGCCGCCGATGGAGACGGTGCAGCGAATGTCGTTCTGGCCGGAGACCTCGCGGCCCTTGGCGATGACCTTCATGGCCATGTCGGCGATCTGGAGCACGTCGTCGTCGGTCTCGGTTGGCAGGCCGCACATGAAGTACAGCTTCACCTGGCGCCAGCCGTTGCCGTACGCGGTGGCGACGGTCCTGATCAGGTCGTCTTCCGAGACCATCTTGTTGATGACCTTGCGGATGCGCTCACTGCCGCCCTCGGGGGCGAAGGTGAGGCCGGAGCGGCGGCCGTTGCGGGTGAGCTCGTTGGCGAGGTCGATATTGAAGGCGTCCACCCGGGTCGACGGGAGCGACAGCCCGATCTTGTCTTCCTCGTAGCGGTCGGCGAGGCCCTTGGCGACGTCGCCGATCTCGGAGTGGTCCGCGGAGGACAGGGACAGCAGGCCGACTTCCTCGAAGCCGGTGGCCTTGAGACCCTTCTCGACCATCTCGCCGATGCCGGTGATGGAGCGCTCGCGCACCGGGCGGGTGATCATGCCCGCCTGGCAGAAGCGGCAGCCGCGCGTGCAGCCGCGGAAGATCTCGACGGACATCCGCTCATGGACCGTCTCGGCGAGCGGCACCAGGGGCTGCTTGGGGTACGGCCATTCGTCCAGGTCCATCACGGTGTGCTTGGACACCCGCCACGGCACGCCGGAGCGGTTCGGCACGACGCGGGAGATCCGGCCGTCGGGCAGGTACTCCACGTCGTAGAACTTCGGCACATAGACGCCGCCGGTGCGGGCGAGGCGGAACAGCAGCTCGTCCCGGCCGCCGGGGCGGCCCTCGGCCTTCCAGGCGCGGATGATCTCGGTCATCTCCAGGACGGCCTGCTCGCCGTCCCCGATCACCGCGCAGTCGATGAAGTCCGCGATCGGCTCGGGGTTGAACGCGGCATGGCCACCGGCGACCACGACGGGGTGGTCCTCGGTGCGGTCCGCGGCGTCGAGCGGGATCCCGGCCAGGTCGAGCGCGCTGAGCATGTTCGTGTAACCGAGCTCGGTGGAGAAGGAGAGCCCGAAGACGTCGAAGGCCGCGACCGGGCGGTGCGAGTCAACGGTGAACTGCGGCACCTTGTGCTCGCGCATGAGCGCTTCGAGGTCCGGCCAGACGCTGTACGTGCGCTCCGCGAGCACGCCCTCACGCTCGTTCAGCACCTCGTAAAGGATCATGACGCCCTGGTTGGGCAGACCGACCTCGTACGCGTCCGGGTACATGAGCGCCCAGCGGACGTCGCAGCTGTCCCAGGTTTTGACGGTGGAGTTCAGCTCCCCGCCTACGTACTGGATCGGCTTCTGCACATGCGGGAGCAGGGCCTCGAGCTGCGGAAAGACCGACTCGACAGACATCCGGGAGACCTTCGTGAGCTGACAGGGGTGACCCCCAAGCCTAACCCGCCCGGCGGACACCCCTGACGCCGCTCACGGCCGCAGCGCGGCCCGGTGCTTCTCGCGCGAGACCTCGGCCCACAGCGCGGGCAGCTCGGCCTCCCGCCGCGCGGCCAGCGCCTCCTCCCGGGCGTACAGGACGCCGAAGGTGAAGTCGCGCTCCCCGGCGGCGTGCGCCTGCTCGGCCAGGTCGCGCAGCGCCTCGCGGGCGACCACGCTGTCCTGGTGGTCGCCGAGCAGTTCCTGGAGCTCGGTCATGAGCCCCGCGAACGCTTTGGCGGGCTTGCCGAGCGCGGGGCGGGCGGCCTCGGCGGCGTAGCGGGCGCGCTTGGCCTTCTTGCGCGCCTCGTGCATGGCGATGTCCCGGTCGTGCCCGGGGGGAGCGGCGAGGGCGGCGGCGACGAGGGCGGCGAGCCGTTCGTAGTCGCGCAGCACGGCCGCGAGGATCACGTCCTCGGCGGGGCGGTCGGCGGCGGGCCGCAGCGGCGGGTCGGCGGACAGCGCGTCCAGGGAGGCCAGCAGGGCGAGGTGGCGCTCGCCGTCGAGCACGCCGATCAGCCGCTCGCGCGAGCCACGGCGGCTCGTCCGCGACCAGGTGCCCAGCCGCTCCGCCACGGGGCCGGCGCGCAGCTCGTCGGGAACCTCGGCGAGCCGCTCCTCGATCCGGGCGGTGAGCACCTCGCGGTCGCGGTCGATGCCGAGCTCGCCGGCCAGCCACTTCAGCTCGTCGCCGATGGGATCGGTGACGGCCCGGTCCAGGACCTTGCGGTAGGAGCGGAAGGAGCTGCGCAGGCGGCGGGTGGCGACACGCATGCGGTGGACGGAGTCGGGCGCGTCCAGGCGGACGGCGGGGTCGAGCGAGACGACGGCGGCTATCTGGGCGCGTGCGTAGCGGAGGACCACGTCGCCCGCCGTGGGCCCGGCGCCCTTCGCGCCCTTGCCCGCCTTCTTGCCCGCCTTGGCTTTCTTGTCGGCCGACTCGGCGCCCTTCGTGCCCTCCCGCGCGACGCCGGTCTCGGCCAGCGCCCTGGCCAGCTTGGACGGGGCGGCCGAGCGGCGCAGCCCCGCCTCCGTCAGATGCGATTCGAGCACGTCGAGGAGCGCCGGGTCGCCGCCCGGGGCGAGCTCCATCTCGACCTCCGTCCACCCCACCGGCTCGCTCTGCTCCGGGGTCAGACGGCTGGCGGTGACGCGGTCGGCGGACAGCTCGGCGAGCAGGGCGCCGTCGGCGTCCACGAGGTGTCTGACGTCCCGCTCGGACACCAGGCGGACCAGCGGGACGAGCCCCTTGTCGCGGACGCGGGAGCGTACGAGGGCGGCGAGCTCGGCGGGCAGTGTGTCCGACAGCGGGGCGCGGATCTCGTCGCGGGCGTCCGGCCCGGCGGGCAGCTTGAGGTGCCACCCCGCGTCGCTGCCGCCCGTGCGGCGGCGCAGGGTGATGCGGTCCGCCGCGAGCCGCTGGTCGGCGGTGTCGTAGTACGTGGCGTCCAGCGTGGCCACGCCCTTGTTCACGACCTCCGCGACGCCGGCGACCCCGGTCAGATCGGGGAGCCGGCCGTCGTCGGGGGCCTCGTACTTTCGCTCGATCTCACGCACCGTGTCCGCCATGACGTGAATGTACTGCGGTGCGGCGTTTGAGGGCAGCCCCGGCGGCGGGCGGATCGGGCGTCAGGCCGATACGGGACGCTGTACGCGGATCGACTGAAGCAGGCCGACCGCTATCCACACGGCGAACATCGACGACCCGCCGTACGAGACGAACGGCAGCGGCAGACCGGCCACCGGCATGATGCCCAGCGTCATGCCGATGTTCTCGAACGCCTGGAAGGCGAACCAGGCGATGATCCCGGCGGCGACGACCGTGCCGTAGAGCTCGGTGGTGTCCCGCGCGATGCGGCAGGCGCGCCACAGCACGACGCCGAGCAGCACGATGATCAGGCCCGCGCCGAGGAAGCCCAGTTCCTCCCCCGCGACCGTGAAGACGAAGTCGGTCTGCTGCTCGGGCACGAACTGGCCGGTGGTCTGGGTGCCGTGGAACAGCCCCTTGCCGGTGAGGCCGCCCGAGCCGATCGCGATCCGCGCCTGGTTGGTGTTGTAGCCGACGCCCGCCGGGTCGAGGGCCGGGTTGGCGAAGGCGGCGAAGCGGTCGATCTGGTACTGGTCGAGCACGCCGAGCTGCCAGATCAGGACCGCGCCGATGACGGCCGCGCCGATCAGCCCCACGACCCAGCGGTTGGACGCGCCCGAGGCGAGCAGCACGCCGAGCACGATCACCGCCATGACCATCACCGAGCCGAGGTCCGGCATGAGCAGCACGATCGCGATGGGCAGCGTGGCGAGCCCGAGGGCCTGGACGACGGTGCGGTGGTCGGGGTTGACGCGGTCCCCCGCGTCCACGCGCGCCGCCAGCAGCATCGCCATCCCCAGGATGATGGTGATCTTGGCGAACTCGGAGGGCTGGAGGGAGAAGCCGCCGCCGATCACGATCCACGCGTGCGCCCCGTTGATGGTGGAGCCGAGCGGGGTGAGGACGGCGAGGACGAGGACCACGGACAGCGCGTACAGCACCGGCACGGCCCCGCGCAGCGTGCGGTGGCCGAGCCAGATCGTGCCGACGGCCAGCACCAGCCCGATGCCGGTGTTCATGGCGTGCCGGATCAGGAAGTAGTACGGGTCGCCCTGGTTGAGCTCGGTGCGGTTGCGGGTGGCGGAGTAGACGAGGACGGAGCCGATGGCGGACAGGGCCAGCGCGGCGAACAGCAGTATCCAGTCCAGGCGGCGCACGATCGAGTCGCGCGCCATGAGCTTGCCCCAGGTGCCGCGCTCGGGCGTGAACCGGCGCGTGGTGTACGTGTGCGTAGAGGCACTCACGCTTGCTCGTCCCGCCTTCCGACCGCCTTGACCGGCGGGCCCAGCGGCTGGGCCTGAATGGTGCCATCGGAATCGATCTTGGGGAGGGTCGCCTGGGGCTTGGGCAGCAGCGCCTTCTTGTTGTCGATGCCGCCCTTGGCGTCCACCCCGTAGAGCGCGTTGTAGATGTTGCGCACGGCCGGGCCGGAGGCGCCGGAGCCGGTACCACCCTGGGAGATCGTCATGACGATCGAGTAGTCCTTGGTGTACGTCGCGAACCACGAGGTCGTCTGCTTGCCGTAGACCTCGGCCGTACCCGTCTTGGCGTGCATCGGGATCTTGTTCTGCGGCCAGCCGCCGAATCGCCAGGCGGCGGTGCCGCGGGTCGCGACTCCCGCGAGGGCGCTGTCTATCTGGCGGCGCGTCTGCCCGTCCATCGGCAGCTTGCCGTGCGACTTCGGCTTGATCTCCTGGACCTTCTTGCCGTCGGCGCTGATGATCGCCTTGCCGATGGTCGGGTCGTACAGCGTGCCGCCGTTGCTGATCGCGGCGTAGATGGTCGCCATCTGGATCGGGGTGACGAGCGTGTCGCCCTGGCCGATGGAGTAGTTCACCGAGTCACCGGCGCGCATCTTCATGCCTTCGAGGCAGTTCTCGTAGGCGATCCGCTGGCCGTAGTTCCCGTCCTTCTTGCCGTACTTGCACCAGCCGTTCTTGTTGGCCTTCCAGTAGTCCTTCTTCCACTGGCGGTCCGGGATCCGGCCGGTGACCTCGTTGGGGAGGTCGATGCCGGTCTCCTTGCCGAGGCCGAACTGGTGGGCAGTCTTGTAGAACCAGTCCGCCGGGTGCTTCTTGGGCTTGTTGCCGCCGTCCTTCTGCCACTGCTTGTACGAGAGGTCGTAGAACACGGTGTCGCAGGAGACCTCGAGCGCCCGGCCGAGGCTGATCGGGCCGTAGCCCTTCGACTCGAAGTTCTTGAAGACCTGTGAGCCGATGCTGAACGAGCTGGAGCAGTTGTAGTTGCCGTCGAAGGGGTAGCCGGCGTTGACCGCCGCCGTCGTCGGGATCACCTTGAAGATCGAGCCGGGGGCCGACTGGCCCTGGATCGCCCGGTTCAGCAGCGGATAGTTGGAGCTCTTGCCGGTGAGCTTCTTGTAGTCCTTGCCGGAGATGCCGCCGACCCAGGCGTTGGGGTCGTACGTCGGGTTGGAGGCCATCGCGACCACCCGGCCGGTCTTCGCCTCCATGACCACGACCGCGCCCGCGTCCGCCTCGTACCTGCGGCCCGTGTTCCGGTCCATCTCCTTGCGGGCGTCCTTCATCGCCTGGTCCAGCTCTTTTTCGGCGACGGCCTGCACCCGGGCGTCGATGCTGGTGACGACGTTGGCGCCGGGCTGGGCCTTCTGGCTCTCCGCCTGGCCGATGACCCGGCCGAGGTTGTCCACCTCGTAGCGGGTGACCCCGGCCTTGCCGCGCAGCTGGTCGTCGTACTCGCGCTCCAGGCCGTTACGGCCGACCTGGTCGGAGCGGAGCAGCGGCGAATGGCTGTCCTCGGCCTTCTTGATCTCCTCGTCGGTGACCGGGGAGAGGTAGCCGAGCACCTGTGCGGCGTTGGCGTCGCCCGGGGCGGCGTAGCGGCGTACGGCGGTCGGCTCCGCGCTTATCCCCGGGAAGTCCTCTTCGCGCTCGCGGATCTGGAGGGCCTGCTTGGGGCTGGCCTCGTCGGTGATGGGGATGGGCTGGTACGGCGAGCCGTTCCAGCAGGGCTGGGCCGTCTTGGCGTCGCACAGCCGGACCTTGTCCATCACGTCCTTGGGCTTCATGTCCAGGACCTCGGCGAGACGGGTGAGGACGGCCTTCCCGTCGTCCTTCATCTTCATCAGCTCGGTGCGGCTGGCGGAGACGACCAGGCGGGTCTCGTTGTCGGCGAGCGGCACGCCGCGGGCGTCCAGTATCGAGCCGCGCACGGCGGGGTGGACGACCTGCTGGACGTGGTTGTTGGCGGCTTCCGCGGTGTATTCGTCGCCGTTGCGGATCTGGAGGTACCACAGGCGGCCGCCGAGGGTGAGCAGCAGCGAGAAGACGATGATCTGGATGGCGACCAGCCGGATGGTGACGCGCGGAGTCCGCCCGGTCTCGGGGATGTTGCTCACAGCGGCCCCCACTGGTTGTCAGGCCGGGGGTACGGGGGTTGTCCCCCGGAAGAACGCAGCCTCAAAGCTTCCCCCACTGAATGTCGGATCGAGGCCTCACAGGCGCTTGACCCCCTTGAGCCGTCCCGTCCCTCGGTTGGCGGCCTTCATCAGGAGGCCGCCGCGCTGGCTGCCGACCCGGGAGCCGCCGGAGCTGTCGGCCATCGGGTCGTTCTCGCTCTTTCTGGCCATCCCCATGATCAGCGGCACGGTGAAGGGCGCCAGCAGCAGGTCGTACAGCGCCGCGGTGAACAACAGCTTGCTCAG
Source organism: Streptomyces sp. NPDC097640 (assembly GCF_040302705.1). NCBI lineage: Bacteria > Bacillati > Actinomycetota > Actinomycetes > Kitasatosporales > Streptomycetaceae > Streptomyces > Streptomyces sp. NPDC097640. Next base: position 241,042 of record NZ_JBEOSB010000004.1, on the reverse strand, counting down.
GCCCACATGGCGGGAGGCGTCGTCGCCGACGAGCTGGCCGACGCCCGCGTACAGCAGCGTGCTGCCGATGGCCGCCGCGACGACCACGAGCATCGGCCCGGTGGCCGACCGGAGCTGGCCGGTCTCGGGCTTGGCGAGGCCCGCCAGATAGCCGATGACGCACAGCACCAGGGCGTACCGCCCGGCGGCGTGGTCGGCGGGCGGGGCGAGGTCGGCGAGCAGGCCGGCGCCGAAGCCGATGAGCGCGCCGCCCGTGTGGCCGTAGACCAGCGCCAGGCCGAGCACGACGAGCAGCAGCAGGTCGGGGACCGCGCCGGGCAGCTGGAGCCGGGCGAGCACACAGACCTGGACGACGAGGGCGATGACCACCAGGAGGGTCGAGAGCAGGACCCGGTTCAGACGCAGCATGGGTCAGCTCCTGTCGGCGGAGGCGCTCGGGGACGAGGTCGGTTTGACCGTGACGGTGACCGTGGGCGCCGGCTTGGGCTTGGCGGGCTTGGGCGGCAGCACCGTGTCCCGCGGGTTCTCGCGCGGCGGCTCGACGACGACCCCGACGATGTCGAGCTTGGTGAAGCCCACGTACGGGCGCACCAGCAGGGTGCGGGTCAGATCGCCGCCCGAGGGGTCGACCCGGACCACCTCGCCGACCGGAACGCCGGGCACGAAGGGCTTGTTGGCGCGGGAGCCGAAGGTGACCAGCCGGTCGCCCTTCTTGATCTTGGCCTTGCCGTTGAGGAGCTGGACGCGCAGCGAGCGGCCGCCCTGACCGTTGGCGAAGCCGAGCTCGCCGGACTTCTCCATGCGGGTGCCGACGGTGAACTCCGGGTCGATGGCCAGGACGACGGTGGCCGTGGACGGGCCGACGGTGGTGACCCGGCCGACCAGGCCGTCGCCGTTGATGACGGTCATGTCGCGGCGGATGCCGTCCTTGCTGCCCACGTCGATGGTGACGGTCCAGGAGAAGCCCCGGGCCGCGCCTATGGCGATGACCTGGGCGCCCTTGATGCCGTACTGGCCGGCGCCGGCGGTCTTGCGCAGCTTGTCCAGCTCGACGACGCGGGCGCGGTTGCGGTCGTCGCTGCCGAGCCGCTGCTTGAGCTCCGCGTTCTCCCGCTCCAGGGCGCTGATCCGGTCATGCCGCTCGCCCGAGTCCCGTACGGCCGCGACGGCGTTGCCGACCGGGTCGACCGCGGACGCGACCCCGTCCTCGACAGGGCCGAAGACGGATGCGGCGGCCTGCCTGGCGCCGTCGAGGGGCGAGTCCTCGCCGCCGCGGATGTCCACCGTGATCAGTGCGAACGCGATGGCGACCAGCAGCACCAGGAGCAGCCGGCTCTCTCGTGTGTCCCTCACGTGCGGCGACGTGCCTTCCTCGTCGGAGTCGGACCGGCCACGTCATTCGTCAGGCGATTTTCACGTGTAGCCGGTCATGGGGAGCCAAATGCCTGTATATCAGTGAACCGCCGCTCCGCCGTACGGGAAGTCGGCCACCCGTACGGCGGATTCACCGGATCGTCATCTGCGGGGCTGGGCGTCCAGCACCTGCTGGAGCGCCTCGAACTCCTCGACGCACTTGCCGGAGCCGAGCGCGACCGAGTCCAGCGGGTCCTCGGCGATGTGGATCGGCATGCCGGTCTCCTGGCGCAGCCGCTCGTCGAGGCCGCGCAGCAGGGCGCCGCCGCCGGTGAGCACGATGCCGCGGTCCATGACGTCGCCGGACAGCTCGGGCGGGCACTTGTCGAGGGTGGTCTTGACCGCGTCGACGATCGAGTTGACCGGCTCCTCCATGGCCTTGCGGACCTCGGCGGCGGAGATCACCACGGTCTTGGGGAGACCGCTGACCAGGTCACGGCCGCGGATCTCGGTGTGCTCCTCCTCCTTGCCCTCGAAGGCGGAGCCGATCGTGATCTTGATGTTCTCGGCGGTGCGCTCGCCGAGCAGAAGGCTGTACTCCTTCTTGATGTGCTGGATGATCGCGTTGTCCAGCTCGTCGCCCGCCACCCGGATGGACTGCGCGGTGACGATGCCGCCGAGCGAGATGACCGCGACCTCGGTGGTGCCGCCGCCGATGTCCACGACCATGTTGCCGGTGGCCTCGTGGACGGGCAGGCCGGAGCCGATGGCGGCGGCCATGGGCTCCTCGATGATGTGCACCTGACGGGCGCCCGCCTGGGTGGAGGCCTCGATGACCGCGCGGCGCTCGACGCCGGTGATGCCCGAGGGCACGCAGACGACGACGCGGGGGCGGGCGAGATAGCGGCGCTTGTGGATCTTCAGGATGAAGTAGCGCAGCATCCGCTCGGTGATCTCGAAGTCGGCGATCACGCCGTCCTTCAGCGGGCGCACGGCCACGATGTTGCCAGGGGTGCGGCCGATCATCTTCTTCGCCTCGGCGCCCACCGCGAGGATTCCGCCGGTGTTGGTGTTGATGGCGACGACGGACGGCTCGTTGAGGACGATCCCGCGGCCCCTGACGTACACCAGCGTGTTGGCGGTCCCGAGGTCGACAGCCATGTCACGGCCGATGAACGACATGTTGTTCCCCATGAGGATGCGTCAGGCCTTCCCAATTGAGCGATTGCTTGCTTGAGGTCGGCAGGATGTGGTGCGCTGCGAGGCGCGGAAGCTCTCATCGTAGTCACGCCCGCTCGAACACGCTGCGGGGGTCCTCCGCCATTGTCAGCAGAACACGGGCCCGCCCCCTGCTAATGGTGACGTCGTGTCGCGGGGATGCGTTCCCCCGATCGGCCCGCATATGCCGAAGGGCGGCCGAACAATGGCGGCCGCCCCAGGTGGGACCGGGTGACCATGTGATGAACGGTCAACCCGGCCCGGACGAGTTCAGGCGGGTTCAGGCGAGCCCGGGGAAGAAGATCTTGATCTCCCGCTGGGCGGACTCCTCGGAGTCGGAGGCGTGGATCAGGTTCTCCCGCACGATCGTGCCGAAGTCGCCGCGGATGGAGCCCGGCGCCGCGGCGATCGGGTCGGTCGGCCCCGCCAGCGCCCGTACGCCCTCGATGACGCGCTCGCCCTCGACGACCAGCGCGACCACCGGGCCGGAGGCCATGAAGTCCACCAGCGGCTCGTAGAAGGCCTTGCCCACGTGCTCGGCGTAGTGCTGCTCCAGCACCTCGCGGCCGAGCTCGCGCAGCTCCAGCGCGCTGATCGTCCAGCCCGCCTTCTTCTCGATGCGGCTCAGGATCTCGCCGATCAGTCCGCGTCGTACGGCGTCGGGCTTGAGAAGGACGAGCGTGCGCTGGGTCACTGCGAGAACTCCCTTGGAACGTGGCATGCGGGTGAAACTGTGCCGCCGAGGCTACATGGGTGAACGACGGCCACGTTACGCAGTGTCAGCACCGGCGGTGCCGGCGCCGGCGGAAGCGAAACGGGCCTTCGCCTCGTCGACCTTGCGGCCGTAGTGGACCGAGGCCCACCACAGCCCCGCGAAGGCCGCGCCCAGAACGTACATGGTGGTGACGATGGTGCCGCTCAGCACCAGGCCGATCTGAAGGGCCCAGCCGATGTGCACCGCGCCGGGGCGGCCGAGCATCCCGCACAGCAGGACGCACAGCGCCATGGCGATGCCGCAGACCGTCCACACCGTGGCCACGGACAGGCCGGAGACCTTCATGGCCACCAGACCGGCGAAGCCGATCACAAAGAATTCACCGATCAGGGTGGATGCGCACAGCGTTCGCATGTCAGCCCCTTCCCAGAAGCAGCCGGGCCTCGCCGACCGTTATCACCGACCCGGTCACCAGCACGCCCGCGCCCGAGTACTCGCTCTCTTCCTCCGCGAGCGTGATCGCCGCCTCCAGGGCGTCGTCCAGCCGCGGCTCGACCTGCACCCGCTCCGCGCCGAAGACCTCGACGGCGAAGCCGGCCAGCTCGTCCACGTCCATCGCGCGCTCGGTGGAGTTGCGGGTGATCACCACCTCCGCGAAGATCGGCTCGAAGGCCTCCAGGACGCCGCGTACGTCCTTGTCGCCGCTCGCGCCGACCACACCGATCAGCCTGCTGAAGCCGAAGGCCTCGGTGACCGCCTCGGCCGCCGCCCGCGCCCCGGCCGGGTTGTGCGCGGCGTCCAGGACCACGGTCGGGCTGCGGCGCACCACTTCGAGCCGGCCCGGGGAGGTGACGGAGGCGAAGGCGGTGCGGACCGTGTCGATGTCCAGGATGCGGGCGTGCTCCGAGCCGACGCCGAAGAACGCCTCCACGGCGGCCAGCGCCACCGCCGCGTTGTGCGCCTGGTGGGCCCCGTACAGCGGGAGGAAGACCTCCGGGTACTCACCGCCGAGGCCGCGCAGGGTCAGCAGCTGGCCGCCGACCGCCACCTCGCGGGAGAGCACGCCGAACTCCATGCCCTCGCGGGCGACCGTGGCATCCACCTCGACCGCGCGCTTGAGGACCACGGACGCGGCCTCCAGCGGCTGCTGTGCCAGCACCACCGTGGCGTCCTGCTTGACTATCCCGGCCTTCTCCGTCGCGATCTGCTCCGGAGTGGTGCCCAGCCGGTCGGTGTGGTCCAGCGAGATCGGCATGATCACCGCGACCCCGGCGTCGATCACATTGGTGGCGTCCCAGACGCCGCCCATGCCGACCTCGACCACCGCGATGTCGACCGGCGCGTCCGCGAAGGCCGCGTACGCCATGCCGGTGAGCACCTCGAAGAACGAGAGCCGGTGCTCCTGTGAGGCGTCGACCATGTCGACGTACGGCCGGATGTCCTGGTAGGTCTCGATGAACCGCTCGGCGGAGATCGGCGCCCCGTCCAGGCTGATCCGCTCGGTGATCGACTGGACGTGCGGGCTGGTGTAGCGGCCGGTGCGCAGGTCGAAGGCGCCCAGCAGCGACTCGATCATGCGGGCGGTGCTGGTCTTGCCGTTTGTGCCGGTGATGTGGATCGAGGGGTAGGCGCGTTGCGGGGAGCCGAGGATGTCCATCAGCGCCTCGACGCGCACCAGCGAGGGGTCCAGCTTGGTCTCGGGCCAGCGCCCCGCGAGCTCCGCCTCCACCTCCCGCAGCGCCCGGTCCAGCTCCGGGTCGGCCGGACGGGAGGGCACTCCGTCCCCCTGCGCCGGCCCGGACCGGGTGCGCAGCGTCCGGCTCCCGGCCTCGATCACGGCGAGATCGGGGTCGCGGTCGGTCTCGGCTCCGACGATCTCGTCGAACTCATCGGGCTCGTTCTGGGGGCTCTCGCTCACGGTCACAGTCTACTTTCAGGGCTCGGTCTGCTTCCGGCGCGTCTCTTTTAGGGCTCGGTCCTCCTCCGGGGGCCGGGTGCCCCTCATATGCCCAGCGCCGCCTTCATCACCGACTTGGCGATCGGCCCGGCCAGGCCGCCGCCGGAGATGTCGGCGCGGGCCGCGCCGCTGTCCTCGACCGCCACCGCGACCGCGACCTGATGGCCCTGCCCGTCAGCCGCGTAACTCACAAACCACGCGTACGGGTTCGCGCTGTTGTTCTCGCCGTGCTGCGCGGTGCCGGTCTTGCCGCCGACCGTCACCCCGGGGATCTGTGCGCTGGTGCCGGTGCCCCGCTCCACCACCGTCGTCATCGCGGACCGCAGCTGCGAGGCCGTGGACGACGACATGGCCCGGCTGTACGCGGCCGGCTCGGTCCGCTCCAGGGTGCCCCCGCTGCCGTCGGTGGTGCGGTCGACCAGATACGGCTTCATCAGGGTGCCGCCGTCCGCGATGGCCGCGGAGACCATGGCCATCTGGAGCGGGGTCGCGGTGACGTCGAACTGGCCCATGCCGCTCAGGGCGGTCTGCGAGGCGTCCATGCCGCTGGGGTAGACGCTCTTGGCGGCGCGCACCGGGATGTCCAGCTTGGAGTCGTCGAAGCCCAGCTTCTTCGCCTGGGCCGCGACCTTGGTCTGCCCCAGGTCGACCGCCATCTTCGCGAAGACCGTGTTGCAGGAGTACTGGAGCGCGGTGCGTATCGTCGCGTTCTTGCAGGGGGCCGACGCGCTCTCGTTGGTCATGTCGGTGACCGTGCCGGGCAGCCGATACGGGTCGGGGCTCTTCGTCGGCTCGTCCACGGAGCCGTAGAGCCCGTCCTCCAGCGCCGCCGCGGCGACGACCAGCTTGAAGGCCGAGCCCGGCGGATACGTCTGGCGCAGCGCGCGGTTGAGCATCGGCTGCTTCTCGTCCTTCTGAAGCGCGTTCCACGCCTTCTGGTCGGCGGCGGAGGAGCCCGCGAAGGTGCCGGGGTCGTAGGAGGGGGTGCTGGCCAGGGCGAGGACCTTCCCCGTCTTCGGGTCGATGGCCACGACGGCGCCGGTCTTGCTGCCGAGCCCCTCGTACGCGGCCTTCTGCGCGGCGGGGTCGATGGTGGTGAGCACATCGCCCGCCTTGGCCCGCTGCCGGGTCAGCAGCTGGTCGGGGCCGGCCAGCCGGGAGTCCGAGCCGTCCAGCACGCCCCGGTCGAGCGCCTCCAGCTGGGTGGTGCCGTAGGTCTGCGAGGCGTAGCCGGTGACCGGTGCGTACAGCTCGCCGTCGGTGTACGTCCGCTTGTACTTCAGGTCGCCGGTGGTGGCGGCGGAGCCGGTGACCGGCTTGCCGCCGACCAGGATGTCGCCGAGGGGCCCGGAGTACTCCTTGATGGCCACGCGCGGGTTGTGGGTGTTGTCGTCGAGGCTGTGGGCCCTGGCCACCTGGATCCAGGTGGCCCAGATGAGCAGGGCCAGCACGAGCAGCAGGCTGAACACGGAGGCGTGTCGCAGCGGCTTGTTCATGGTGGCGGTGCTCCTTCCGGGACGTACGAGCGGATAACTCCCGGATCGGCGCTTTTGGTTCCCGGCTGTGACCCCGCACACACGCGAAGCGCCCCCGCCGCCCTCGGCTGAGGGGGCGGGGGCGCTTCGGCACCGGCTGGGTGGTCAGCCCTGGGGCAGGGCCGCCAACTGGGCGGTGATCCGGGCGATGTCGGCCTCGGCGGTCGACTGCCGGCCCCGGATCTTCTCCACGACGTGGTCGGGCGCCTTGGCCAGGAAGGCCTCGTTGTTCAGCTTCGCCGTGGTCTGGGCCTTGTCCTTCTCGGCTGCGGCGAGGTCCTTGGCGAGCCGCTTGCGCTCGGCCTCGACGTCGATCGCGCCGGACAGGTCGAGAGCCACGGTCGCGCCCGCGACCGGCAGCGAGGCGGTGGCGGTGAAGTCCTCACCGGCCGGCTGGAGCCTCAGCAGCGCGCGCATGGCGTCCTCGTGGACCGCCAGCGGGGTGCCGGACAGGTCGAGGCGCGCCGGGACCTTCTGGCCGGGCTGGAGGCCCTGGTCGGCACGGAACCTGCGGACCTCGGTGACCACCTGCTGGACGGTGGTGATCTCCTGCTCGGCGGCGGCGTCGCGGAAGCCGCTGTCCCGCGGCCAGTCGGCGATGACCAAGGACTCCCGGCCGGTGAGCGCGGTCCACAGCTTCTCGGTGACGAACGGGACGACCGGGTGCAGCAGCCGCAGCATCACGTCCAGAACCTCGCCGAGCACCCGCCGGGACGCGTCGGCCGCCTCGCCGCCCTGCGCGAAGGTGGTCTTGGACAGCTCGACATACCAGTCGAAGACCTCGTCCCACGCGAAGTGGTAGAGGGAGTCCGACAACTTGGCGAACTGGTAGTCCTCGTAGTACGCGTCGACCTCGGCGACCACCGTGTTCAGCCGGGACAGGATCCAGCGGTCGGCCGCGGACAGCCGCTCGGGGGCGGGCAGTTCGCCCTCGACCGTCGCGCCGTTCATCAGCGCGAAGCGCGTGGCGTTCCAGATCTTGTTGGCGAAGTTGCGGGACGCCTGGACCCAGTCCTCGCCGATCGGCACGTCCACGCCGGGGTTGGCGCCCCGGGCGAGGGTGAAGCGGACCGCGTCCGAGCCATACTGGTCCATCCAGTCCAGGGGGTTGACCGCGTTCCCGAAGGACTTGGACATCTTCTTGCCGAACTGGTCGCGCACCATGCCGTGCAGGGCGATGGTGTGGAACGGCGGGGTGCCGTCCATCGCGTACAGGCCGAACATCATCATCCGGGCGACCCAGAAGAACAGGATGTCGTAGCCGGTGACCAGGACCGAGTTCGGATAGAACTTCCGCAGGCTGCCGGTGTCCTGCGGCCAGCCGAGCGTGGAGAACGGCCACAGGCCCGAGGAGAACCAGGTGTCCAGGACGTCGCTGTCCTGGTGCCAGCCCTCGCCGGACGGCGGCTGCTCGTCCGGTCCGACGCACACGACCTCGCCGTTCGGCCCGTACCAGACCGGGATCCGGTGGCCCCACCACAGCTGGCGCGAGATGCACCAGTCGTGGAGGTTGTCGACCCAGTCGAAGTAGCGCTTGGCCATGTCCTCCGGGTGGATCTTCACCCGGCCGTCGCGGACCGCGTCGCCCGCGGCCTTGGCCAGCGGGCCGACCTTGACCCACCACTGCATGGACAGCCGCGGCTCGATGGTCGTCTTGCAGCGCGAGCAGTGGCCGACGGAGTGGACGTACGGCCGCTTCTCGGCCACGATCCGGCCGTCGGCGCGCAGCGCGCCGACGATGGCGCTGCGCGCCTCCAGCCGGTCCAGGCCCTGGAAGGGGCCGTGGGCGGTGATGACCGCGTGCTCGTCCATGACGGTCAGGCTCGGCAGCCCGTGGCGCTGGCCGATCTCGAAGTCGTTCGGGTCATGGGCCGGGGTCACCTTGACCGCGCCGGTGCCGAACTCCGGGTCGACGTGCTCGTCGGCGACGACCGGGATGCGGCGGCCGGTGAGCGGCAGCTCGATCTCGGTGCCGATCAGGTGGCGGTAGCGCTCGTCGTCGGGGTGGACGGCGACCGCGGTGTCACCGAGCATCGTCTCGGCGCGGGTCGTGGCCACGACGATCGAGGCGTCGCCCTCCCCGTAACGGATCGAGACCAGCTCGCCGTCGTCGTCCTGGTACTCCACCTCGATGTCGGAGATGGCCGTCAGACAGCGCGGGCACCAGTTGATGATCCGCTCGGCGCGGTAGATCAGCTCGTCGTCGTAGAGCTTCTTGAAGATGGTCTGGACGGCCTTGGACAGCCCCTCGTCCATGGTGAAGCGCTCGCGGTTCCAGGCGACGCCGTCGCCCAGGCGCCTCATCTGGCCGGAGATCTGCCCACCGGACTCCGCCTTCCACTGCCACACCCGCTCGACGAACGCCTCGCGGCCCAGGTCATGGCGGGAGACGCCCTCCTTGGCCAGCTCACGCTCCACCACGTTCTGTGTGGCGATGCCCGCGTGGTCCATACCGGGCTGCCACAGCGTCTCGAAGCCCTGCATGCGCTTGCGCCGCGTGAGCGCATCGATGATGGTGTGCTCGAAGGCATGGCCGAGGTGCAGGGAGCCGGTGACGTTGGGCGGGGGGATGACGATGGTGTAGGGCTCTTTGCCGCTGTTCTCGTCCGCCTCGAAGTAACCGCGCTCTACCCAGCGCTCGTACAGCTGCCCCTCTACATCGGCCGGCGCGTACTGGGTCGGCAGTTCGGGGTGGCTGTTGGGCCCGCTGTCGGGGCGCTGCTGAGAGTTCTCGGTCACGACCGCAGTCTAAAGGGCCGCGGCACTCCGTTACGAACCCGTTGTGCCCCCGCCGCAAAGGGAGGCCAACGCGTCAGGAAGGATGTTGCGCACCTGTCATGGGCATCGAAGAGAGGGCACGATGAGCTACCACCAGCCGCCGCCGCAGCCCGGCCCCTACGGGGCGCAGCCGGGTCCGTACGGCGCCGGCCAGCCGCCCGTGCCCAATAATCCCTACACCCAGCAGCCGGGCTACGGCTATCCGCAGCAGCCGGCCCCGCCGGGCGGCTACGGCGGCCCCGGTACGTACGGCGGCTACGGCGCGCCGGGCCCCTATGGCCAGCCGAATCCGTACGCCCAGCCGCCGCAGCAGCAGGCACCGCCCCCACAGCAGACGCAGGGACCCGGCTACGGCTACCCGCAGCAGCCGGCCCCACCCGCCGGCGGCCGCCGCAAGGGCAGGGCCGTGGGTATCACGGTGGCCGCGCTCGTCGCCCTGGGGGCCGCGGGCGGCGGGGCCTACTTCCTGCTCGGCGGCGACGACGGGCCGTACAAGCTGACCACCCCCAAGACGGTCGCCGGTGACTATCAGCGCCAGGGGGCCGGCACCAACGAGAACGACCTGTCCGAGGCCGGCAAGAAGGACCTCCAGCAGGTGCCGGTCGTCGAGGATCCGCATCTGGTGGCGGCCGACTACCAGTCCGCGGGGAAGAACATGATGAAGTTCACCGGGGTCTGGGGCAAGGTGACCGACCCCAAGCGAGGGGCGGACCTGGCCCTGGCGGTCATCGTCAAGGCGCTTCAGGACAACGGCACGGCGCAGCCTCAGGGCAGCGCCCAGGAGTTCTCCCCCGACGGCTTCGACGGGGACGTCCTGAAGTGCCAGGCGCTGAAGTTCACCGCGGATCAGGGATCCGTACAGGCGCCCGCGTGCGTCTGGGGCGACAAGGACACCTTGGGCATCACCGTGATGGTGGACCCGGCGGCCGCGGTCCTGGGCGGCGGCATGTCGCTGAAGGACGCCGCCGAACTCACCGTCAAGGTGCGCGACGACGCGCGCGTCCAAATAGACAGCTAGCAACAACCGGCAACAAAGCGAAGGACAGACATGAGCTACAACCAGCCGGGCCCGTACGGCCAGCAGCCCCAGCAGCCGGGTCCCTACGGGCAGGGCGGCGCGGCCGGACAGCCCGGCTACGGCTACCCGCAGCAGCCCCCGCAGCAGGGCGGCGGCTACGGCCAGCCGAACCCGTACAGCCAGCCGCAGCCGCCGCAGCCCCAGCCCGGGTACGGCTACCCGGGGCAGCAGCCCGCCGCCCCCTACGGCCAGCAGCCCCAGCAGCCGTACGGGCAGCCGGGCATGCCCGGGCCGTACCAGCCGACGCCCCCGCCGAGCGGCGGCAACAAGAAGGGCCTGGCGATAGCCATCGGCGCGGTGGTCGTGGTGGCCGCGGTGGTCGGCGGGTTCCTGCTGTTCAACAACAACAAGGACGACGACAAGGGCGGCAAGGGCGGCGGCAAGAACGTCGTCGCCGACGACGGCAAGCGCTACAAGCTGACCACGCCCGAGACGGTGGCCGGCGAGTACACCAAGGACCCCTCCGGCAACAGCGACGGGCTCAGCGAGAGCGACAAGGCCGACTTCGAGAAGCTCGGCGTCAAGAACGCGGAGTCCGTCAGCGGCGGCTACAAGGCCGGATCGGGCGTGAGCCAGAAGGTCCTGAGCCTCAACGGTCTGTGGGGCACGATCGACAACCCCCAGGCCGTGGTGGACGGCGCCTTCGCGAAGATCTCGCAGGAGGCCCAGAAGGACTCCAGCGTCGGCAGCGGCGGCAAGGCCGAGCTCGAGGGCAGCCCGCAGCAGGTCACCCCGGCCGGTCTGGACGACGCCGTGATGAAGTGCCAGAACGTGAAGTTCACCGGCACCACCGAGGCCACCAAGAGCTTCACCATCCCGCTGTGCATGTGGGCCGACCACAGCACCGTCGGCTATGTGGTCGTCTCCGACGTGTCGGCCGCGCTCTCCGGCGGGGGGATGTCGATCGACACCGCCGCCGACATCACCGCGAAGGTCCGCAAGGACGCCCGCGTGGAGATCAAGTAGCGGCCCGCACAGCGAAGTTCACAGGCGCAGCCCGGAGGGGGACCCCCACACGATGAGCTACAACCAGCCGCCGCCGCAGCCCGGCCCTTACGGCGGGGGCCAGACGGGCCCCAACCCGTACGGAGGCGGTCAGCCCAACCCGTACGGCGGGGCGCAGCAACCGACCGCGGAGCCCAATCCGTACGCACAGCAGCCGGGCTACGGCTACCCCCAGCAGCAGCCGCAGCCGCAGCCGCAGCCGCAGCAAGGCTACGGCTATCCCCAGCAGCCGACCGCCCCTTACGGCCAGCCCCAGGCGCCCTTCCCGGGGCCCGCGGCGCCCGCCGGGGGACGCAACAAGACCAAGATCATCGCGATCTCGGCGGCCGGTCTGGTGGTGATCGGTGCGATCGTCACCGGCGCCGTGGTGCTCAGCCAGGGCGAGGACAAGCCCAAGGCGATGAAGCTGGTCGCCCCCAAGTCGCTGGACGACGGCACGTACACCCTGGACAAGGGCACCAAGGACCTCGAGAACGAGGGCACCAGCGTGCAGGACAGCATGCCCGACGGCGCCACCTCCGTCCTCGCCCAGTACACGCGCTCCGACGACTCGAACTCGGGGCTGGCCTACTCCGGTGTGTACGGGGAGTTCAGCGACCCCGACAAGGTCCGCGACGAGATGTTCAAGGGCTTCACGGGCGGCGACGCCTCCCCGACGGTCGAAAAGAAGCGCAAGACGTTCCACCCCGAGGGCGAGAACGGGCCGAGCATAGAGTGCGAGGTCGTCAAGATGTACGACCGGATCTACGCCCCTGCCTGCGCCTGGGCCGAGAAGACGGACGCGGCCATGGTGCTGGACATCAACGGGGAGAGCACGACCGTGGACGACGCCGACATGGAGGCGTTCGCTGAGGTGACCGCGGGCATCTACAAGGACACCCGCAAACCCGCCTGAGCGGCGCGCTGACGCCGTACGACGCGAGGAGGGCCCCGGGGGGATTCCCCAGGGCCCTCCTCGCGTCTGTGGCGCCTTCCAGCGCCTTGCCGCGCGGCCTCGGCCCTACGCGCTCTTCTCGTGGCGCTCGCCCGGCTCGCTGCCGCGGGAGCGCGGCACCAGGGTCGGGTTGACGTTGGAGTGGACGACGTCCTCGGTGATGACGACGCGGGCGACGTCCTTGCGGGACGGCACCTCGTACATCGCCGACATCAGGACCTCTTCGATGATGGCGCGCAGACCGCGCGCGCCGGTGCCGCGCAGGATCGCCTGGTCGGCGATGGCCTCCAGGGCCGGGCGGTCGAAGTGCAGCTCCACACCGTCGAGTTCGAAGAGCCGCTGGTACTGCTTCACCAGCGCGTTCCGCGGCTCGACGAGGATCTGGAGCAGCGCCTCGCGGTCCAGGTTGTGGACGGAGGTGATGACCGGGAGGCGGCCGATGAACTCCGGGATCATCCCGAACTTCACCAGGTCCTCCGGCATGACCTCCTGGAACTGGTCGCTGGCCTCGATCTCGCGCTTGGAGCGGATCGTGGCGCCGAAGCCGATGCCCTTGGCGCCGGCCCGCGACTCGATGATCTTCTCCAGACCGGCGAAGGCGCCGCCCACGATGAACAGCACATTCGTGGTGTCGATCTGGATGAACTCCTGGTGCGGGTGCTTACGGCCGCCCTGCGGGGGCACCGAGGCCGTGGTGCCCTCCAGGATCTTCAGCAGCGCCTGCTGCACGCCCTCGCCGGAGACATCACGGGTGATCGAGGGGTTCTCGCTCTTGCGGGCCACCTTGTCGATCTCGTCGATGTAGATGATGCCCGTCTCGGCCTTCTTGACGTCGTAGTCGGAGGCCTGGATCAGCTTCAGGAGGATGTTCTCCACGTCCTCGCCGACATAGCCCGCCTCGGTGAGCGCGGTGGCGTCGGCGATCGCGAAGGGGACGTTGAGCATCCGGGCGAGGGTCTGCGCCAGCAGGGTCTTGCCGGAGCCGGTCGGGCCGAGCAGCAGGATGTTGGACTTCGCCAACTCGATGCCGTCGTCGCGGTTGTGGGCGCTGTTCTCGCCGGCCTGGACCCGCTTGTAGTGGTTGTAGACGGCGACGGAAAGCGCCTTTTTCGCGGCCTCCTGGCCGACGACATAGCCCTCGAGGAACTCGTAGATCTCGCGCGGCTTGGGGAGTTCCTCCCAGCGCACCTCGGAGGTCTCGGCGAGCTCTTCCTCGATGATCTCGTTGCAGAGATCGATGCACTCATCGCAGATGTACACACCCGGGCCCGCGATGAGCTTCTTCACCTGCTTCTGGCTCTTCCCGCAGAACGAGCACTTGAGCAGGTCGCCGCCGTCACCGATGCGTGCCACGAGGTGATTCCCCTTCGCCTTGGATCCGCTTTGTTCAGCCGAATCCGGGTGCTTGCGCTGCGCTTTCTGCTTCTGTTACCGGGGGCGGACCCCAGCCCCCTATGACGGTACCTTGCTCAGGGCCCCGTTCGGGCCCCCCTTGGCGCTACTGGATACAAGGGGGGCGCCGATACCGGAGTTCAGCCCAGGCCCACCGAGGTCTTGCGGGTCGAGACGATCTGGTCGATCAGACCGTACGACAGCGATTCCTCGGCCGTGAGGATCTTGTCCCGCTCGATGTCGTCGCGGATCTTCTCGATCGGCGTCGTGGAGTGCTTGGCCAGCATTTCCTCGAGCTGCGAACGCATCCGCAGGATCTCGTTGGCCGCGATCTCCAGGTCGGAGACCTGACCGCGCCCGGTCTCGCTGTACGGCTGGTGGATCAGCACGCGGGCGTTCGGCAGCGCCATCCGCTTGCCGGGCGTGCCGGCGGAGAGCAGCACAGCCGCGGCGGAGGCCGCCTGGCCCATGCAGACCGTCTGGATGTCGGGCTTCACGAACTGCATGGTGTCGTAGATGGCGGTCAGCGCGGTGAACGAGCCGCCGGGCGAGTTGATGTAGATCGAGATGTCACGGTCCGGGTCCATCGACTCCAGGCACAGCAGCTGCGCCATGACGTCGTTGGCGGAGGCGTCGTCGATCTGCACGCCGAGGAAGATCACGCGCTCTTCGAAGAGCTTCGCGTACGGGTCGTACTCCCGGATGCCCTGGGAGGTCCGCTCGACGAAGCGCGGTACGACATAGCGGGCCTCGGCCTGCGGGCCGTCGTGGCGGGCGTACAGGTCCCTGCCGGGGAAGTTCTGGGTGTTCACATGCACCGTCCTGGTGATGAGCAGTGGGCTGGGTCGGCTGGGAGCGGGCGGCTCACGCCCCGGTGCCACCGCCGCCCGGGATGTGTGCCGCGGAGGCGATGACCTCGTCGACCAGGCCGTACGCCTTGGCTTCCTCGGCCGAGAACCAGCGGTCGCGGTCGGAGTCGCGAGTGATCTGCTCAACGGTCTGGCCGGTGTGGAAGGCGGTGAGGTCGGCCATCTTCTTCTTCGTACGCAGCAGCTGCTCGGCGTGGATCTTGATGTCCGACGCGGAGCCCGCCAGGCCCGCGGACGGCTGGTGGATCAGGATCTCGGCGTTCGGCAGCGCGAAGCGCTTGCCGGGGGTGCCCGCGCTCAGCAGGAACTGGCCCATCGAGGCGGCGAGGCCCATGGCGATGGTGATCACGTCGTTCTTGATGTACTGCATGGTGTCGTAGATCGCCATGCCGGCCGTGATCGAGCCGCCCGGAGAGTTGATGTAGAGGTTGATGTCCTTGTCGGGCTCCGCGGCGAGCAGCAGCAGCTGCGCGGTGATCTTGTTGGCGATGTCGTCGTCGACCGGCTGGCCGAGGAAGATGATCCGCTCACCGAGCAGCCGGTTGTAGACCTGGTCGCCGAGGCCTCCGAAGGTCGGCTCGCCGGCGGCGGAAGGCATCGTATTCGTCACGTATCCACCTGCTCGTCTCTGACGGCGACTGGCCGTCTCAGCGTCTTCTTCTGGGACGCGGGGGGCGTAACCGCCGGTACGCTCCGGCGGGCTCGTGGGACTCCCCTGCCCTCGTATCTACGGACCCTAACGCGCTGGTCGGCGGGCGCCATCCCGCATCAGGAACTGTTCGCTCTGAGCGCAGGTTCCTGCCGGTCGCGTGGGTGTGCGGGGCATGGGCACGGGGTCGCGCCGCGGAATTCCCGCGAGGCGCCTCCCAGGGGCCGTCACGGGGCCGTGGAACCACGAACGGGCCCGGACGCGCTCAGACGTTCGGGCCCGCTCGTACGGGCTTTCAGAGGGCGGCGGGGCGATCAGCCCTCGGCCTTCTCCCCACCCTTGTCGGCCTTGTCGGCCTCTTCGGCCTTCTCGGCCTCGGCAGCCGGCTCCTCGGCGGCGGCCTCGACGGCCTCGACGGTCTCGCCCGTCTCGTCCTCGTCGTCCAGGTCGACGGTCTCACCCTTGTCGTCGACGACCTTCGCGGCCTCGACCACGACCGCCAGGGCCTTGCCCCGGGCGACCTCGCCCACGAGCATCGGCACCTGGCCGCCCTCGACCACGGCCTGGGCGAACTGGTCCGGGCTCATGCCGGAGGACTGCGCACGGCGCATCAGGTGCTCGGTGAGCTCCTCCTGGCCGACGGACAGCTTCTCCTTGTTGACCAGCTCGTCGAGCACGAACTGGGTCTTGATGCCCTTCTCGGCCTGCTCCTTGAGCTCGGCCTCGAACTCCTCGGCCGTCTTCTCCTGCATCTCCAGGTAGGCGTCCAGGGTCAGACCCATCTGGCCGAGCTGGTGGTGCTCCAGGTTGTGCTTGCGGGTCTGGATCTCGTCCTCGAGGAGCTTCTCGGGGATCGGGACCTCGACCAGCTCCAGGAGGGCGTCGAGCACCTTCTCCTGGGCCTGGGTGGCCTGGTCGAACTTCTTCGACTGCTCCAGGCGCCGGCGGGTGTCGCCGCGCAGCTCCTCGAAGGTGTCGAACTCGCTGGCCAGCTGAGCGAAGTCGTCGTCCAGCTCGGGCAGCTCGCGGGCCTTGACCTCGGAGACCTTGACGGTGACCTCGGCCTCCTGGCCCTTGGCGGAACCGCCCTTGAGCTCGGAGGTGAAGGTGGCGGAGCCGCCGGCCTCCAGGCCGGTGACCGCCTCGTCGATGCCCTCGAGCAGCTCGCCGGAGCCGATCGTGTAGTTGACGCCGGTGGCGACGCCGTCCTCGAGGACCTCGCCCTCCACCTTGGCCTCGAGGTCGACGACCACGATGTCGCCCTCGGCGGCGGCACGCTCGACCGCGCTGGTGGTGGCGAAGCGGTCGCGCAGCTGTTCGACGGCCTTGTCGATGTCCTCGTCCGAGACCTCGACGGAGTCGACGGTGACCTCGATGCCGGAGTAGTCCGGGATCTCGATCGCCGGGCGGATGTCCACCTCGGCGGTGAAGGCCAGCAGCTCGTTGTCCTTGAGCTCGGTGATGTCGACCTCGGGCTGGCCGAGCGGGTTCAGCTCACCCTCGTTGACCGCATCGGTGTAGAACTTCGGGAGCGCGTCGTTGACGGCCTCCTCCAGCACCGCGCCACGGCCGAAGCGCTGGTCGATCACACGGGCCGGGATCTTGCCCTTGCGGAAGCCGGGCACCGTGACCTGCTGGTTGATCTTCTTGTACGCCGCGTCGAGGCTGGGCTTGAGCTCCTCGAAGGGCACCTCGACAGTGAGCCGAACCCGAGTCGGGTTCAGGGTCTCCACGGCGCTCTTCACGGTTCGGTCTCCTTGGGGCTGACTTCTTTGGGTTCTGCTGCGTTGCTGTGATGCGTTTCAGCGGATCGCGCCCGGTTAGAGAAAGTCACAGACGCGCAGCTTGCATAGTAACCGCACGCATGACGCGGCCCACAATGCGATCTTGCGCTTGTGGTGATCGTGAGTGGTCGGGGTGGCCGGATTCGAACCGACGACCTTCCGCTCCCAAAGCGGACGCGCTACCAAGCTGCGCCACACCCCGCCGGTGCGACACGTAGGGTACATGCCCGCGCGGGCCCCGGCTGCCGGTTTTCCGACTGGTGGGCAAGGGTGTGCGGGATACGGCGCGGACCCGCTACGATGCTTCCCGTGCCGCGGGTCGAGCGATCACGCTCGGCGGCCGCGCCCGGGACATCCGGCGGGGCGGCGGCGCAGGCGGGCGTAGCTCAATGGTAGAGCCCCAGTCTTCCAAACTGGCTACGCGGGTTCGATTCCCGTCGCCCGCTCCATGGCTCGCGGCCCGGTTCAGGGGATTCCCCAGTGCCGGGCCGTTCGCGTTTCCCGGGACCCGCCTCGCCCTTGGGACCCGTCTTCCGGGTCCCGGCGGCTCCGCGGGTCGGAGGCGCTGACGGATCAGAGGTCGATTTCGCTGATCGAGCGCGAGATCGAGTCGAGGAAGTCCTGGATGTTCGGCGCCAGGTCGGACGAGGCGAGTAGGAACCCGAAGAGCGCCGCCACAAGAGCGGGCCCCCACTTGATCTTGCCGCTGCGGACCATCAGCACAAGGATGATCCCCACCAGCACCACCAAAGACACTGTTATGACCACGACTGATCACACACCCTCGGTCGCTCCGCATCTCTCCGGCCCCGGAAGCACGCGACCTCGCACACCCCCGCGGCACCATCGTGCCATCAACTGCCGCCGCACTGGAGCCGCGTGACGCAACCGTCGGCCCGTCGGTCCGCACCTCACCTACCCACCGAAGCGGTCCGGGACGAGCCGGGAGAGGGTGACGCGGCCCACAATTCGACGACTTGCCCGACGATCAGAATTGGCCTTGATCACATAGTCTGGCGAGAAATTCCAAATTACCGGCGAGACCGTTCCGGCGGCGCAGCGCATAACGACAAAGCGCCAATGAACCAGACATTCCGCCAGAGCCGCTTGCGGGGCATATGTCGCCATTTAAGCTGGATGAAACCCGACAGATCGGGCGCGCTTGGGCCGCCGCGGCGAACACGGGGATCGCTTTGTCGACTTACCCCCGAGAAGTATCTGTGCAGGCCATGTATGTGATAGGCAACAAAGCACTGAACGAGGTTTTACGCAATAGAGGTTTCGGGGCTATCGTGCCTCAGATGTTCCACACTGCCATCACTCCCCGGCGCGCAGTGTGGTCCCGGGTTCTCTCCCCCAGCTCCTGGTGGGAGGGCCTGTGACCAACTCCCTGCGCCCGCACGGTTTTCAGCGGGCCCCGCTCCCCCCGGCCCGGGAGGCGGAGCCCACTCCCCCCACACCGCACAGCGACACAGCAGGGCATCAGACGGGTCCACCGACCGCTTCGAACGGGCCCAAGCCCAAGCAGCGGGACGCGTTCTTCGACAACGCGAAGTACCTCGCGATCGTCCTGGTCGCCATGGGCCACGCGTGGGAGCCGCTCACCGACGGGAGCCGCACCGCCAGAGCGCTCTACATGACCGTCTACTCGCTCCATATGCCGGCGTTCATCCTCATCTCCGGCTACTTCTCGCGCAGCTTCGACATGCGGCCCGACCGGCTCAAGCGGCTGATCACCGGAATCGCGGTGCCGTATCTGATCTTCGAGATCGCGTACACCTTCTTCAAGCGCTGGGCGGACGACGACCCCACCTTCGACTTCAGCCTGCTGGACCCCTGGTATCTGACCTGGTTCCTGATCGCGCTGTTCGTCTGGCGGATGACCACCCCGATCTGGAAGATCATCCGCTGGCCCATCCCGCTCTCGCTGGCCATCGCGACGCTCGCCTCGGTCTCCCCCGACATCGGTGACGACCTCGATCTCCAGCGGGTGCTCCAGTTCCTGCCGTTCTTCGTGATCGGGCTGCACATGAAGCCGGAGCACTTCCAGCTGATGCGCGGGCGCCGGGCGCGGATCCTGGCGCTGCCGGTGCTGGCCTCCGCGTTCGTGTTCGCCTACTGGGCGGGCCCGCGGATGAACAAGGCGTGGTTCTACCGCCGCGACAGCGTCCAGGAACTGGCCGCGCCGCCGTGGACCGGGCCCGTGATGACCCTCGCGATGTTCGGCTGCTCGATGGTGCTGGTCGCCTGCTTCTTCGCCTGGGTGCCGCGGCGGCGGATGTGGTTCACCGCCCTGGGCGCCGGGACCCTGTACGGCTATCTGCTGCACGGCTTCCTCGCCAAGGGCTCCCGCTTCTGGGGCTGGTACGACGACAACCCGTGGGTGAACAAGCCGCTGGGTGAGATCGCGGTGACCGTGATCGCCGCGGCGGTGATCACCGCGCTCTGCACACCACCCGTGCAGCGCGTGTTCCGCTTCGCGATGGAGCCGAAGATGGCCTGGGCCTTCCGCAAGGACCCGGCCGAGCGGGCCCGGAAGCGCACCACCCCGGCGGCCTGACCGCCCGACCCGAGCGCACGACGGAAGACCGCGCCGGGGCCGTGTACGACGGCCCCGGCGCGGTCTTCGCCGTTTCGCCGGCCTGTTTCAGGCCCCTGCCTCTCGCCGGTCAGTGGCCGCGGCGGAGCACCGCCCGGGCGGGCAGCGCCGTCGCCAGCAGGCCGAGGGCCAGCGCGGCGCCCGCGAAGCCCGCGTACGTCAGCGGCGGGAGGTACGGGCCCTCGCCGGTCAGGCCGCGCGCCATCGGGACGAGTGTGGCCAGCGCGATCGCCGTGCCCAGCGCGACCCCCGCGACGACCACCAGCAGCGCCTCCCAGCGCACCATCTCCAGGACCTGCCGCCGCGTCGAGCCGATCAGCCGCAGCATGTCCAGCTCCCGTCGGCGGTCCAGCACGGTCATCACCAGCGTGTTGGCTGCGGCCACGGCGGCGAAGCCGCCCAGCACCGCGGCCATCACGGCGTTGGCCCACGCGTTGAGCTCGCTCTCCTCGTTCCGGGCGGCCGCGTAGCCGCCGGGTCCCGCGACCTCGCCGAGCGGGCCGAGCTCGGCCGCGACGGCCGCCGGGTCGGCGCCCTCGGCGTCCCGTACCAGCACATGGCTGTCGAAGGCCGAGGTCACATGGGAGGCCAGGGCCGCGCGGGGCAGAGTGATCCGGGCCAGGCCCAGCCCCCGCCCGTAGATCGCGACGACCTTGGGCGCGGCCGCCGTGCCGTCCGGGAGGCGCAGCCGGAGCCGGTCGCCGACCTTCACCCCCACCGCGGAGGCGACGTCGGCGTCCACGGCCGCCGTGCCTCGCCCCAGCGCCGCCAGGCTGCCCGTACGGACGTCGAGGTCCTGGACGGCCGCCAGGGCCCGGCCGGCCTCCGAGACGCCCTGCGCCGACTCGTTCGCCAGCCAGGCGCCGTCGCCAGAGCCTCTCGGCACCAGCACTCCGGTGCGCAGCACCCCGACCGCCGCCGCCACGCCCCGGACGGAGCCGGCGCGGGCCGTTGCGTCGGCGGGCAGTCCGACCGGCGCGGAGACGACGTGGTCGGCGACGATGCCCGCGCTCCGCTGCCCGGCGGTCGCGTGGTCCTCGCTGGTGTGCAGGAACACCAGCGTCGAGGCGAAGGCCATCGCGAGCACCAGCGGGGTGATCGCCGAGGCCAGGCGGCGGGCGTTGGCCCAGGTGTTGGCCGCGGCCAGGACGGCGGGGGCCCGGCCCGCCCGCAGCGGCAGGCCGACCAGCCAGGCGCAGCCGCGGGCGACGAACGGGCCGAGCAGCCCGACGGCCAGCATGAACAGCATCACCATGCCGAGGGCGACGTCGGCCGCGTCGTCCCCCGAGGAGGAGGCCGCCACGCCCGTCAGCACACCGCCGCCGACCAGGGCCGCGGTGCCCAGCAGCGTGCGGATCACCCCGGGGCGGAACGGCTCGGCGGCCGCCTCGCCCAGCGCCTGGCCCGGCTTGATCCGGGCCGGTCTGCGGGCGGCGGCCAGGCCCGCGAACAGCGCGGCGACCAGCCCCGCGCCGACCGCGCTGACCAGCGGGATCCAGGAGACCGAGAGCTCCACCCCGGCCGGGATCGCGCCCCGGTCCCGGAGCTGTCCGAACCACCAGTGCGCGAGCGCGATGCCGGGCAGCGTGCCGATCGCGCCCGCGAGCGGGGCGACCAGCAGCGCCTCCGTGGCGATGGACCGGCGGATCTGGCGCGGGGTGGCGCCGACCGCGCGCAGCAGCGCGATCTCGCGGCCGCGCTGGCCGACGGAGAGGGCGGCGGTCCCGGCGGTGGTGAAGATCGCGACCATGGTGGCGATCCCGCCGAAGGAACCCCCGATCCCCTCCAGCAGGTCCTTCGCCCCCGCGAGACCAGGCTCCCGGGCCGCGCCGCGCCCCTCGCCGGTGAGCACGCGTACCCCGGGCGCCGCCTTGAGGGCGCGCCCGAGGCGGTCCGCCAGCGCGGCGGGGGTCGTGCCGGGCTCCGGACGGACCAGGACGGCGTCGACGGTGGCGGGGTGGCCGGACAGGGCCCTCGCCCGGGAGTCGGTGAACCAGACGGTGGGCCCGGGGTCCGGCGCGCCGTCCGTACGGGTGATGCCGGAGACCCGGAAGCGGTGGTCGCCGTCGGCGGCGGTCAGCGTGACCTGGCCGCCCACGCCGCTGCGCGCCGCACGGGCGGCCGCCGGGTCCAGGACGACCTCGCCGTCCCGCGGGGCCGCTCCGGAGCCGAGGGCGACCCCGGTGAAGGGGGCCGAGCCCCAGCCGTGGGCGGTCAGGGCGGCGTCGCCGCCCCGGACCGGGAAGGTCAGGTCGGGCGCGGCGGCCGCGGCGCCCGGGGTGCGGGCGGCCGTGGCGACGAGCGAGGCGTCGAGCCGGACCCGGTCGGGGGCGGGCTCCGACGCCTCGCGGTTCCCCACCCGCTGGTCCGGGGCGACCACGACCGGGGCGCTCGCGTAGCGCCCGGGCGGCACCGCGGCCCGCAACCCGGTCTCCAGCAGGATCCCGCAGGCCGACACGATCGCGGCGGCCAGTATCAGGGCGATGAACGTGCCCGCGAAGGCGGCGGGCTTGAAGCGGACGGCGGCGCGGGCCAGCCCGTTGCCGAGCGGTCTCATCGGGCCGTCTCTCCGGACAAGGGCGCGCCGACGGGCGTGGTCGCCGTGCTCAGTGCGGTCGCCGTGCTCGCCGTACGGGGCGGCGCGCCGGCGGCCGCGCGGGCGGTGAGCCGGGCCATCCGGGCGGTGACCTCCTGGGCGTCGGCGCGGGCCATGCTGTCGGCGACAGAGCCGTCGTCGAGAAAGAGCACCTGGTCGGCGTAGCTCGCGGCCACGGGGTCGTGCGTGACCATGACGACGGTCGCGCCGAGCGCGTCCACGGCGTGCCGCAGCAGTCCGAGCACCTCGGCGGCGGTGCCGGTGTCCAGGGCACCGGTCGGCTCGTCGGCGAAGACCACGTCGGGGCTGGTGACGAGCGCGCGGGCGATGGCCACCCGCTGCTGCTGCCCGCCGGAGAGCATGGCCGGGCGGCGCCCGCCGTGCTCGTGCAGCCCCACCTGGGCGAGCACGGCCCGGGCCCGGGCCCGGTCGGGGCGCGCGCCCGCGAGCCGCATCGGGAGCACCACGTTCTGCTCCACGGTGAGGGAGGGCAGGAGGTTGAAGGACTGGAAGACGAAGCCGAGGCGGGTGCGGCGCAGCGCGGTGAGCTTGTTCTCGGTCATGCCGGTGATCTCCGTGCCGCCGAGGCGGACCGAGCCCGCGGTCGGCCGGTCGAGGCCGGCGGCGCACTGGAGGAAGGTCGACTTGCCGGAGCCGGAGGGGCCCATCACGGCGGTGAAGCTCCCCCGGGGGAGGGTGAGGTCGATGCCGCGCAGGGCGTGCACGGCGCGCGAGCCGCGGCCGTACTGCCGCCGCACGCCGCGCAGTTCGACGGCTGCGCCGCCCGCGTCGGCCGCGGCCTCCCCCCACTCGCCCCGACGCTCCTCGCGCCGCTCTTCGCGCCGCCTCCGCAGCCGCATGGTCTCCGCCCTTCCGAGGTGCTTGACGATGCCTCGAAACCTACGGATGGCGGGGGTTCCGCAGCCATGACGGCTGCCGCCGTTTCCGGGGTAGGGCTAGCCCCCGGCCGGGCCCCCGGCCACCGCCCGGTCCTCCCGCGCCCCGGCCGGGGCGCGCCGGGGGACGTTCCCCGGGACGCCCCGGCATGCCCTGGAACGGCCTGGAAGGGCACGGGAGGCCCCGCGAGGGTGACGCCGGGGTGACGGGAGGTCAACCGCGGGGAAAAGCCCGCACAACGCCCGTCAGCGCCCCTGGCCGTCTCCGACAGCGCCCGGAGGCCAGGAAGGGGCCCGAGGCCGGGAAGGGCGGGGCGGGGGAAGGCCCGCCTACTCGCGGCAGATGAGCAGCAGCGCCCGGTCGTCGTTGACGTCCTTGGCGACCGTCTCGATCAGGTGCCACGCCGCGCCGTGGAAGTTGCCCGCGACATAGCGGTCGGCCTCGCCGGTCAGCCGGTCGATGCCCTCGCTGATGTCGCGCTCCGCGGTCTCGACCAGGCCGTCGGTGAAGAGCATCAGGACGTCGCCGGCGCGCAGCGTGCCCTTGGTGGGGTCGAACTGGGCCCCGTCGTAGACGCCGAGGAGGGGGCCGTCGGCGGACTTCTCCTCCCACCTGCCCGTGCCCGCGCTCAGCTGGAGCGCGGGCAGATGTCCGGCCGAGAAGAGCTCGAAGTCGCCGCTGTCGAGGTCGAGCACGAGATGGATCGAGGTCGCGAAGCCCTCGTCCCAGTCCTGGCGCAGCAGATAGCCGTTGGCGGCGGGGAGGAAGCCGTGGGGCGGCAGGGAGCCGAGGAGGCCGCCGAAGGCGCCGGAGAGCAGGAGGGCACGGGAGGCCGCGTCCATGCCCTTGCCGGAGACGTCGGTGAGGACGACTTCGAGGGTGCGGCCGCCGTTCGTACGGGCCGCGACCACGAAGTCGCCCGAGAAGGACTGCCCGCCGGCCGGGCGCAGCGCCATCTCGCGGTGCCAGCCGCTGGGCAGGCTGGGCAGCTTGCTCTGGACGCGGATACGTTCGCGCAGGTCGAAGAGCATGGTGCCGCCGCGCCGCCAGGGCACTCCTACCCGGCTGCGGAACTGGGCGATGAGCAGGCCGAAGAAGCCGACGGCCGCGACGACCAGGATGGTGCCGGGGGTGACCCGGGCGGAGGTGTCCTCCTCGGTATAGGGACCGAGGACGGCGGATTCGACGATGAGGGCGGTGGCCGCCGCCCCATAGAGGGCGAGCAGGCTGGCGGGGCGCAGCACGAGGCCGCCCGCGACGATGGGCAGGACGAGGGCGGCGGGGGCGCACCAGTCGGGCTGGGCGATGGTGCCGAAGGCGATGGCGGGGACGGCGAGCAGCAGCAGGGTGAGGGCGAGCCGGTCCGAGCCGCCGCCGCGAAAGTAGTCGACTCCGGCTTTGCGCACGCCAGTGCGAGCCCGGTGCAGCGCTTTGCGCATCCGGGCCGTTGGAGTGTCTACGCCACCAGTCATTGCATCGGGACCCTACCCACCCGTTCGGACGCGCGTCGATTCGTGGCGCGTCGAACCACCCACCGGAGTGGGCAATCGTAAGCGAAATTCGTTCGCCTGTGCCGGAATCCGCTGCTAGGGATGGGAATATGACGATGGAGCTGCGTGTGCTCGACCCATCCCACTGGGACGAGTGGTACGGAACGTTGATACTCGCCTTCGGCGGGGTCCAGCCGTCCGCGGAGGAGCGCGTCCTGGATCGCGACTTGACCGAATGTGACCGCTCGATCGGGGTGTGGGACGGGGACGTGATCGCCGGGACGGCGGGGCTGTTCAGCTTCCGCTTGTCGGTGCCGGGCGGCGCCGTGGTGCCGGCGGCCGGGCTGACCTTGGTCGGCGTGCAGCCGACGCACCGCAGGCGCGGGGTGCTGCGCACCATGATGCGCCGCCAGTTGGACGACGTCCGCGCCGCCGGTGAGCCGCTGGCGGTCCTGACCGCCTCGGAGCCGGAGATCTACGGCCGGTTCGGCTTCGGCATGGCCGCCCAGAGCGCGTCCGCCGAGATCGACACCGTGCGGGTGGGCCTGAGCGCCCCCGAGGGGGCCGACGAGGTGGCTCTGCGCGCGGTGGCGCCCGAGGCCGGGCTGGATGCCTGTGAGGCGGTCTACGCCCGGCGGGTGACCGCCCGGCCGGGGATGCTGGAGCGGCGCCCCGGCTGGGAGCGGCAGCCGCTGCTCGACCCGCCGGACGACCGCGAGGGCGCCTCGCCGCTGCGCTGTGTGCTGGCCGAGCGGGACGGCGCGGTGACCGGCTATGTGCGCTTCGCGGTCAGGCCGGACTGGGATCTGGCCGGGTCGAAGGGGGTGGTGATCGTGCGCGATCTGGAGGCCCTGGACCCGGCGTCCTATGGCGCGCTGTGGCGTTTTCTCTTCGATCTCGACCTCACCTGCACGATCCGGACCGGTAGCCGACCGGTAGACGATCCGTGGCAGTACCTGGTCTCCGACATCCGGAGGTGCAAGGTCCGGCTGCGCGACGCGCTGTACGTACGCCCGGTCGACGTGGGCGCGGCGCTCGCGGCGCGGGCCTACGCCCTGCCGGTGGACCTGGTCCTGGAGGTCACGGACCCCTTCTGCCCGTGGAACGAGGGGCGCTGGCGGCTGGCCGGCGACGTCAAGGGCGGGAGCTGTGAGCGGACGACCGACGCGCCAGGGCTGCGGCTGGGCGCACGGGAGTTGGGCGCGGCATATCTTGGCGGGATTTCGCTGTCCGCGCTGGCGGGCGCCGGGCGCGTCCAGGAGCTGCGCCAGGGCGCGCTGGCCGAGGCGTCGGCCGCCTTCCTCAGCGACCCGGCGCCCTGGCTGCCGCACAGCTTCTGAGGGTCCTAATCGCGCTGGCAGTTCGGGCACCAGAAGAGGTTGCGGGCGGCGAGGTCCGCGGTGCGGATCTCGCCGCCGCAGACATGGCAGGGCCGCCGGTCCCGGCGGTAGACGTAGACCTCGCCGCCGTGGTCGTCGACGCGCGGCGGGCGGCCCATCGCCTCGGGGGTGTGCTCGGGGCGGACCGTGTCGATCCGGTTGTTCCGCACGCCCTCGCGCATGAGCGCCACGAGGTCCGCCCAGATCGCCTCCCACTCGGTGCGGGTCAGATCGCGGCCCGCACGGTACGGGTCGATGCCGTGCCGGAAGAGGACCTCGGCGCGGTAGACGTTGCCGACCCCCGCGACCACCTTCTGGTCGAGCAGCAGCGCGGCGACGCTGGTGCGGCTGCGGGAGATCCGGGCCCAGGCGCGGTCCGCGTCGTCCGCGGGGCGCAGCGGGTCCGGGCCGAGCCGGTCGTGCACCGCCTGCTTCTCGCCGTCGCTGATCAGCGAGCAGGCGGTCGGCCCGCGCAGGTCCGCGTAAACCGCCTGGCCGGCCAGCCGCAGCCGTACGGTCTCGGTGGGCGGCGGGGCGGGCGCCGGGCCGAGGCTGTACTTCCCGAACAGGCCGAGGTGGACATGGACCCAGCCGGTGGCCGCGAAGCTCAGGAAGAGGTGCTTGCCGTGGGCCTCGGCGTGCTCGAGCACCTGCCCGTCGATCAGCGCGGCGCCGTCCGCGAACTTGCCCTGCGGGCTGGCCGCGCGTACGGCGCGGCCGCCGAACAGCTCGCTGTGGTCGGCGGCCAGCCGGTGGATGGTGTGCCCTTCGGGCATCAGGCCATCAGTCCTGCTGCGGGTGGTGGGCGGGGATGGCCGGCAGGGCGCCGGTGGTCTCGTAGGACGAGAGCATCTCGATGCGCCGGGTGTGACGCTCCTCACCCGAGTACGGGGTGTTCAGGAAGATCTCGACAAACTTGGTCGCCTCGTCCTGCGTGTGCATCCGGGCGCCGACGCTGATCACATTGGCGTTGTTGTGCTCACGGCCGAGCTCGGCGGTCTGCTCGCTCCAGGCCAGCGCGGCGCGCACGCCCTTGACCTTGTTGGCGGCGATCTGCTCGCCGTTGCCGGAGCCGCCGATCACGATGCCGAGGCTGTCGGGGTCGGCCGCGGTCCGCTCGGCGGCCCGCAGGCAGAACGGCGGGTAGTCGTCCTGGGCGTCGTAGATGTGGGGGCCGCAGTCGACGGGCTCATGGCCGGCCGCCCGGAGCCACTCCACTAGGTGGTTCTTGAGTTCAAAACCGGCATGGTCGGAGCCGAGGTACACGCGCATGCCCCGAGTGTGACACGGCCGTGTGGTCGCCACCGCCCGGGGTACGAGTTGCGGAAGCCCTTAGTAGCACCAAGGAAACGCAGAGAAACCCCAGGTAACAATCTAGAATCAAAGGTTCAGTCGATCATGCACCTGGGTTTCACTGGCGACGCTCGTCACCCAAGAGCAAAGGACCGAGCATGAGCGCACAACCTGCGACCAACACGGCCGAGGCGAAGGCCGGTTCCTCCGACCCCGGAGCCCCGCCCGACGGTCTCAAGGCGGGCCTCAAGAACCGCCATCTGTCGATGATCGCGATCGGCGGGGTGATCGGCGCCGGGCTGTTCGTCGGGTCCGGAGCCGGCATCGCCAAGGCCGGGCCCGGCATCCTCATCTCCTACGCGCTGGTCGGCCTCATGGTCGTCCTGGTGATGCGGATGCTCGGCGAGATGGCCGCCGCCAACCCGACCTCGGGTTCCTTCTCCGCCTACGCCGACCGGGCGCTCGGCCGCTGGGCCGGGTTCTCGATCGGCTGGCTCTACTGGTTCTTCTGGGTGGTGGTGCTGGCGGTCGAGGCGACCGCGGGCGCCACGATCCTCGAGGGCTGGGTGCCGGCGGTGCCGCAGTGGGCCTGGGCGCTGATCGTGATGGTGGTGCTCACCGCGGCCAACCTGGTCTCGGTCTCCTCCTACGGCGAGTTCGAGTTCTGGTTCGCCGGGATCAAGGTCGTCGCGATCGCCGCGTTCATCGTGGTGGGCGGGCTGGCCGCCTTCGGGGCGCTGCCCGGCTCGGACAACGAGGGGGCAGGGTTCGAGCACCTCACCGACCATGGCGGATTCCTGCCGCACGGCGCGGGCGCGATCCTGACCGGCGTGCTGCTGGTCGTCTTCTCCTTCATGGGCAGCGAGATCGTCACCCTGGCCGCCGGTGAGTCCGAGGACCCGCAGCGGGCGGTGACCAAGGCGACCAACAGCGTCATCTGGCGTATCGCGGTCTTCTACCTGGGCTCGATCTTCGTCGTGGTGACCCTGCTGCCGTGGAACGACCCGGGGATCGCGGACAAGACCAAGGGCAGCTACGTATCCGCGCTCGACTCGATCGGCATCCCGCACGCGGGCCAGGTCATGAATGTGATCGTGCTGACCGCCGTGCTGTCCTGCCTGAACTCCGGCCTCTACACCGCCTCCCGGATGGCCTTCTCGCTCGGGCAGCGCGGGGACGCGCCGGCCGCCTTCGCGCGCACCACCTCGCGCGGGGTGCCGCAGACCGCGATCCTCGGGTCGGTCGTCTTCGGCTTTGTCGCGGTCTGGTTCAACTACCAGTGGCCGACCACGGTCTTCCAGTTCCTGCTGAACTCCTCGGGCGCGGTCGCCCTGTTCGTCTGGCTGGTGATCTGCTTCACGCAGCTGAGGATGCGCGGGATCGTCCAGCGCGAGTCCCCGGAGAAGCTGACCGTCCGGATGTGGCTGTTCCCGTATCTGACCTGGGCGACGATCGCGATGATCTCGTTTGTGCTGGTCTACATGCTGACCGACAAGGACGGGCGCGACCAGGTGCTGTTCTCCACGCTCGTGGCCGTGCTCGTCGTGGCGTTCGCGCTGGTCCGCGACCGGCTCCCGGCGGCCCGGCGCGTGGCCGTCGGGGGCTCCGACGGGGCCGGCGGCGCCGGCGGCAAGCCCACGGAGTCCGCGCTCCCGTAGAGCCGCTTCTCCCCCGGCATGACTCAGGCGCCGACGGCCCTATGGGCCCTCGGCGCCTGAGTGCGTACGGGAGGCGTCAGCCGCGGCGGCCGATCAGCTTCCAGGCGGCGGGCAGCGCGCCCATCGCCAGCGCGGCCTTCAGGGCGTCGCCGATCAGGAACGGCGTGAGGCCCGCCGCGACCGCCTGGCCGAGGGAGATGTCCGCGGCCAGCGCCAGGTAGGGGACGCCGACGGCGTAGATGATCGCGGAGCCCACCGCCATGGTGCCCGCCGTGCGCAGCACCCCGCGGTCCCCGCCGCGCCGCGCCAGGGCGCCCACCGCGGCCGAGGCGAGCAGCATGCCCAGCACATAGCCGAAGGACGCCATCGCGGCGCCCGAGTGGCCCTCGGCGAACCACGGCAGGCCCGCCATGCCGAGGAGGGTGTAGAGCGCGAGGGAGAGGAAGCCGCGCCGGGCGCCGAGCGAGGTGCCGACGAGCAGCGCCGCGAAGGTCTGGCCGGTCACCGGGACCGGGGAGCCGGGGACGGGCACGGAGATCTGCGCGGCGAGGCCGGTGAGCGCGGCGCCGCCGACGACCAGGGCGGCGTCCCGGGTCAGGACGTACCTGGCCGATGCGCCGACCGGCCGGGCCCGGCGGGCCGGGAAGATCACGTCCGCGAGGACCGTGCCCGGGTGGACGGTGGCGGCAGAAGCGGTGCTCATCGGCGGTTCTCCGAGGTGAGAGGCAGTGTGGGACACGGTGACGGTAACCCGGGGGCCGGGCCGCGATCACGGTCGACGAGCGACAAACCCGCACCGGCCCGCTTGGAGAGTTCCGGCAGCCGGAGGCGGCCACCGGTCACCGGGCGGCCGGCCAGGCGATGGGGTGGGTACGCAGCGTCACTCGAGGGTCCGATATTCAGACATCTCAGGCCCGCATGTTGTCCTGAGCGGACGCGCCCCCGCACACTGAGGTCGTTTTGCATCTGGCACCACCTCACACATCTGCCCCACCTCATGTAATGGACACAACAGACACATGAACCGGACACCCGCGTCCTCCGCGCAAGCGCACGACGCCGAGGCGGTCGGCGACGGCCGGGCCGGCGGCCCGCCGCTGTCCCACGGCCTGAAGCAGCGCCATCTGTCGATGATCGCCCTCGGGGGTGTGATCGGCGCGGGCCTGTTCGTCAGCTCCGGCACCGGTATCGCGGCCGCCGGGCCGTCGATCGTGCTCGCGTATGTGGTGTCCGGGCTGCTCGTGATGCTCGTGATGCGCATGCTCGGCGAGATGTCCGCGGCCAACCCGGCCTCCGGCTCCTTCTCCGTGCACGCCGAGCGCGGGATCGGCCCGTGGGCGGGGTTCACCGTGGGCTGGATGTTCTACGCGCTGCTGTGCGTGGCCATCGCGGCCGAGGCGATCGGCGCGGCGGGGATCGTGGTCCAGTGGCTGCCGGACACGGAGTCCTGGATGTGGGTCGCGCTGTTCATGGTGCTGTTCTGTGGGGCGAACCTCGCGGCCGTCGGCAACTTCGGCGAGTTCGAGTTCTGGTTCGCCGCGCTGAAGATCACCGCGATCTCGCTCTTCCTGATCCTGGGCGTCCTGGCCATCCTCGGCGTGCTCCCGGGCACCGACGCCCCGGGCACCGCCAACCTCACCGGGAACCACGGCTTCATGCCCAACGGCCTCGACGGCCTGATCGTGGGCCTGCCGGCCACCGTGTTCGCCTACGGCGGCCTGGAGACGGTCACCATCGCGGCGGCCGAGTCCGAGCGCCCGGTCCAGGGGGTCGCGAGCGCCGTGCGCACCGCGATGTGGCGCATCGCGGTGTTCTACATCGGCTCGATGCTGGTCGCCGTCACCCTGATCCCGTGGAACGACCCGTCCGTCGTCGTCGAAGGCCCGTACGTGGCCGTGCTCAAGCACCTCGACATTCCGGCGGCCGGCCAGCTCATGAACGTCATCGTGCTGGTGGCCCTGCTCTCCGCGATGAACGCGAACATCTACGGCGCCTCCCGCATGGCGTACTCGCTCGCCAGGCGCGGCGAGGGGCCGGCCGTTTTCGGCAAGGTCAGCGGCGGGGTGCCCCGGGTCACCGTGCTCGCCTCCTCCACCTTCGGCTTCTGCGCGGTGGGGCTGAGCTACCTGTGGCCGGACACCGTCTTCAAGTGGCTGCTCAACATGGTCGGCGGGGCCGTCCTGATCGTGTGGGGCTTCATCGCGTTCTCACAGCTGGCGCTGCGCAAGCGGCTGGAGCGCGAGGCGCCCGGGAAGCTCGTGGTGAAGATGTGGCTGTTCCCGTATCTGACGTGGGTGGCGCTGGCCGGGATCGTCGCCGTGCTGGTGCTGATGACGCGAGAGTCCGACACCCGCACCCAGCTGTACTTCTCGGCCGGGCTGACGGTGGCGCTCGCGGTGGTCGGATACGTCAAGCAGCGGGTGGCGGCGGCGCGCGGCTGACCACCCCCGGCCGGGAGTGAAAGGGCCCCGCGCGGCGCTGCCGCGCGGGGCCCCTGCCGTACGTCCTGCGAGACGTTCCTCAGTCGAAGATCGGGCCCACGGTGCGGGTGCGCTTGATCTCGTAGAAGCCGGGTATCGAGGCGACCATCAGGGTGCCGTCCCACAGCTTGGCGGCCTCGTCGCCCTTGGGCGCGGGGGTGACGACCGGGCCGAAGAACGCGATCTGCTCGCCGTCCGAGCCGGGGACCGCGATGACCGGGGTGCCCACGTCCTGGCCGACCAGGTCGATGCCGACCTTGTGGGAGGCGCGCAGCTGGTCGTCGTAGGCGTCGGTGTCGGCGGCGTCCGCGAGCTCGGCGGGCAGGCCCACCTCCTCCAGGGCGGCCACGATCGTCTCGCGGTTCCGCTCCAGGCCCTGGTTGTGGAAGCGGGTGCCCAGCGCGGTGTAGAGCGGGCCGAGCACCTCGTCACCGTGCTTGTCCGCGGCGGCGATGCACACCCGTACCGGGCCCCACGCGGGACCGCGCATCATCTCCTGGTACTGCTCCGGCAGTTCGTCGAGCTTGGGCTCGTTGAGCACGGCCAGGCTCATCACATGCCAGCGCACCTCGACCGGGCGGACCTTCTCCACCTCCAGCATCCAGCGGGAGGTCATCCAGGCCCAGGGACACAGCGGGTCGAACCAGAAATCGGCAGGAGTCTTGGCGGTGTCGGTCACGTTTTCTCCTCGGACGAGCGCATGCGGAAAACAGCTATAGCTGTTCCAGGGAACACGTCCGGCCGCGGCGGCCATTCCCCGATTCCCGGTGTCAGTGCCGCATGACATGATTTCGGAACTGCCCGGATTCGGGTGTTCCGATCTTCGAGACGATGACGAAGGAGCCGCGTCTTGCCCGGCGAGAACCTGACCCGTGACGAAGCCCGGGAGCGAGCGCGGCTGCTGGCCGTCGACTCGTACGACGTGGCCCTGGACCTGCGGTCCGCGGTCGGGGAGTACACCGGCGGCGGGCCGCGCACCTTCCGCTCCACCACCACGATCCGCTTCCGCTGCGCCGAGCCGGGGGCCGCGTCCTTCGTCGATCTGCTCGCGCCGCGGGTCACCGCGGTGCGGCTGAACGGGCGGGAGCTCGCGCCTTCGGCCGTCTTCGACGGCGCGCGGATCGTCCTCGACTCCCTCGCCGCGGAGAACGAGCTGGTGGTGGACGCGCAGTGCGCGTACAGCAGGACGGGCGAGGGGCTGCACCGCTTTGTGGACCCCGAGGACGGCCAGGTCTATCTGTACACGCAGTACGAGCCGGCCGACGCCCGCCGTGTCTTCGCGAACTTCGAGCAGCCCGACCTCAAGGCCCGCTTCACCTTCTCGGTGACCGCCCCGCGGGACTGGACGGTGCTCAGCAACGGAGCGGTGGCCGAGGCCGGGCCGCAGGACGCCGGCGAGGGGTTCGCCACCACCCGCTTCGCGCCGACCGAGCCGATCTCCACCTACATCACGGCGGTCGTCGCCGGCCCGTACCACTACGTGCGGGACCACTACAGCCGCGCCCTGCCGGACGGCTCCGCCCTGGAGATCCCGCTGGGGGCGCTGTGCCGCGCCTCGCTCGCCAAGCACTTCGACGCGGACGACATCTTCACCGTCACCAAGCAGGGCCTGGACTTCTTCCACGACCACTTCGACTATCCGTACCCCTTCGGGAAGTACGACCAGGCGTTCGTGCCCGAGTACAACATCGGCGCGATGGAGAACCCGGGCTGTGTGACCTTCCGCGAGGAGTTCGTCTTCCGCGGCAAGGTCACCCAGGCCTCGTACGAGCACCGGGCCAATGTGATCCTCCACGAGATGGCCCATATGTGGTTCGGCGACCTGGTCACCATGGAGTGGTGGGACGACCTGTGGCTCAAGGAGTCCTTCGCCGACTTCATGGGCGCCTTCTCGCTCGTCGAGTCGACCCGCTTCACCGACGGCTGGATCACCTTCGCCAACCGCCGCAAGGCCTGGGCCTACCGCGCCGACCAGCTGCCCTCCACCCACCCGGTCACGGCCGACATCCACGACCTGGAGGACGCCAAGCTCAACTTCGACGGAATCACCTACGCCAAGGGCGCCTCCGTCCTCAAGCAGCTGGTCGCCTACGCCGGGCGGGACGCCTTCCTGGAGGGCGCGCGCCGCTACTTCAAGCGCCATGCGTACGGCAACACGCGCCTGGCCGATCTGCTGTCGGTGCTGACCGAGACCTCCGGTCGGGACATGGCCGCCTGGTCGCGGGCCTGGCTGGAGACGGCCGGGGTCAATGTGCTCACCCCGCAGGCGACCTATGACGCGGGCGGCCACATCACCGAGCTGTCGATCCTCCAGGAGGCCGCCTCCGCCGAGCACCCGACGCTGCGCCCGCACCGGGTCGCGGTCGGCCTCTACCGCCGGGACGGCGCCGCGGCGGGCGAGACTAGCGCGCTGGTGCGCTACGCCCGGGCCGAGGTCGACGTGGACGGCCCCCGTACGGTCGTGACCGAGCTGACCGGGGCCGAGCGGCCCGATCTGATCCTGGTCAACGACGACGACCTCACGTACTGCAAGGTCCGCTTCGACGAGGTCTCGCTGGACACCCTGCGCGCCCATCTGGGCGAGCTGACCGACCCCCTCGCGCGGGCGCTGTGCTGGTCCGCCCTGTGGAACCTGACGCGGGACGCGCTGATGCCCGCCCGCGACTTCCTGGACCTGGTGGAGCGGTTCGCCGGGGCGGAGACCGACATCGGCGTGCTCCAGATGGTCCAGGCGTGGGCCCAGTCCGCGCTCCAGCACTACGCGGCGCCCGAGTGGCGCGAGGAGGGCGGCCTGCGGGCCGCCGAGGGCGCGCTGCGCGAGCTGCGGCTGGCCGACCCGGGCAGCGGCCACCAGCTGGCCTGGGCGCGGTTCTCCGCCCAGACCGCGGCCACGGACCTGGACCAGCGGCTGCTGCGCGGGCTGCTGGACGGCACGGCCCGGATCGACGGGCTGGACGTCGACCAGGAGCTGCGCTGGACGTTCCTGGCCTCGCTGGCCGCCCAGGGCGCGGCCGACGAGTCGCTGATCGCGGCGGAGCTGGCCCGCGACGACACCGCCTCCGGCAGGCGCCACCAGGTGCGCTGTCTGGCGGCCCGGCCGTCGGCCGGGGTCAAGGCCGAGGCATGGGCGTCGGTCGTGGAGTCCGACGCCCTGTCCAACGCCCTGGTGGAGGCCACCATCGCGGGGTTCGCCCAGCCGTCGCAGGCGGAGCTGCTCGCGCCGTACGCGGACCGGTACTTCGCGGCGATCGAG
This sequence comes from Streptomyces sp. NPDC097640, assembly GCF_040302705.1. Lineage (NCBI taxonomy): Bacteria > Bacillati > Actinomycetota > Actinomycetes > Kitasatosporales > Streptomycetaceae > Streptomyces > Streptomyces sp. NPDC097640. Next base: position 206,130 of record NZ_JBEOSB010000004.1, on the reverse strand, counting down.
CGGGTGTGGCGGGAGCGGTCGATCGAGATCGCGATGGCCATCGTCCGCGGGCTGTTCCCCGCGCAGGGCGACGCCTCGACCCTGGAGGCGGCCGACGCCTGGCTGGCAGGCCACCCGGGAGCGGCCCCCGCGCTGCGCCGGCTGGTCCTGGAGTCGCGGGACGATCTCGCACGGGCGCTGCGCGGACAGGAGTGCGACGCTCGCTCGGCCGTCTGACGGGCGTTTTCGGCAGATGAGGCGTTTTCGGCAATCGAACTGCCGTACTTTAGGGCGGCGTTGTCCGCATTTGTCGACGAGCGTGTAACAGCGGTTAGCGGGCCGGGCGGGCCCGGGAATGGCGGGGTCATGAACTCCGACACCCCGCTCTCGCCCCGCCCGCTGCACCACCTCCCGGACGGCGGGCGCAGCGTATTGACGAGCCGTCAACTCCGCGAGCACGGCGTGACGGCGGCGGAGGCCGCCGAGCGCTGCCGCCCCGGCGGCCCCTGGCAGCGGATCCTGCCGGGCGTCCATCTGCTCCACCCCGGCCCCGCGACCGGCGAGGAGCGGCTGCGCGCGGCGCTCCTGTACGCCGCGAGCCGCGAGCGCGCGGGCGGTCCGGACGGCTCGAGCAGCGCCGGCGGCACCGGCAGCGCGGACCGCGCGGGCAGCGCGGGCGGCCCGGCCGGCTCCCCGGTGCCCGGGGCCGGCGGCGGGCCGTACGGCGCGGCGATGATCACCGGCCTGGCGGCGCTGGCCCTGCACCGCTTCTCCGCCGCCCCCTCGCTGCGCGCCCTGGACCGCGTCGATGTGCTCGTACCGCGCGCCCGGCGGCTCCGCCCGGCCGGCTATGTGCGCTTCGTCCGCGCCGCCGCCCTGCCCCGCCCCCGGGAGATCACCGGCCTGCCGGCCGCCCCCGCCGCCCGCGCCCTCGCCGACGCGGTGGCCCAGCTGCCCGACGCCGCGACGGTGCGCCGGCTGCTCGTCGAGGCCGTGCGCCACGGCCACTGCGAGGCGTCGGCCCTCGTGGCGGAGCTGAGCCGGGCCCGGCTGCTGGCCCGGCCGCATGTCGTCGACGCCGTCGACGCCCTGCTGGCGGAGGGGCGGGCCATGGCCGAGGGGCTGCTGTACGACATGGTGCGCGGATACGCCCTGCCCGAGCCGCTGTGGAACGTGGAGCTGCGGCTGCCCGGCGGCACCCTGCTGGCCGGGGTGGACGCCTACTGGCCGGCCCAGGCCGTGGCCCTGGAGATCGACGCGCGCGTCTCCCGCCAGGGCGGGTACGACCCGCTGGGCGGCTTGGCGCCGGCGGGCGAACACATGGAGCGGATGGGCATCACGGTCGTACGCGTCACCCCAAGGAAGCTCCGCGAGTGCCTGGAGGCGCAGGCCGCGGTGGTCCGCACCGCGCTGATCGCGGCGGTCGACCGCGAGCCCGCGCCCTACGTCGTGATCCGGCCCCGGTGAGGGGCCGGCCCGCACCGGCCAGGGCTCACGCCTTGCGCAGCAGCAGCTCGGTGTTGCGGTCGTCCGCGTCGCCCGCCAGGGCCTGGCTGCGCCCCGGGGCGTTGTACGACAGCTCGCGGTAGAGCGCGGCGAGGCCGGTCTGGGACAGGTCGGAGTAGTCCGTGCGGCGCGGCGCGGCCGACTCGATCAGCGTGGTGAACAGCGACAGCGTGCCGTCGTGGTTGTCCACGACCTCGATCACCCGGGCCAGCTGGGGGAAGTCCACGTGCGAGGCGGTGGTGATCTCCCAGAAGGTGCCGCGCGGGGTGATCTCGTTCTTGTGGCTGTGGCCGTTGATCCACGCCAGCACCTGGGGGTGGCGCTTGAAGAGGGCCACGACCTCGTCGCCGCCGTGCCGGGCCTCGCCCGGGCGGGCCGGGTCGCGGTTCGGATTGTCCATGCTGCGGCTGTAGTGGTGGCTGAAGACCAGGATCCGGTCGTCCTTGTGGGCCTTCAGCGTCCGCTCCAGCCAGCGCAGCTGGGCGGTGCCCAGGGAGCCGGTGTAGTGGCCGCCCGGGTCGGTGGTGTCCAGGCTGATGCCGAGGACGCCGTCGGATATCCGGAACGAGTAGTAGCAGGTGCCCTCGTCGAGGTTGGCCTTGGTGTAGCCGTGGCCGACCGGGCCGGGGCCGGTGTGGGCGGGGCTGAGGTGCGCGGCCAGGTAGTCGTGGCGGCTGATCGGCGCGCGGCGCTCGTCGGGGGTGACGGTGCGCATGTCCTTCTTGTGGGCGCGCAGCAGCTCCTTCATGACCGAACCCGTGGGGTCGCCGCCCTTGCGCTCGTCCTTGAAGCGCTCCGCGGCCTCGGCGGCCGAAATGATCTGGAGCTTGCGGCTGCCGGTGGCGAGGTCGGCGAAGTAGTTCCCGCCGAAGGAGTAGACGCCGCCGGCCAGGTCGTCGTGGTTGCCGATGGTCGAGTACCAGGGCAGCCGCAGCCCGGGGCTGTTGACGGTGCGCAGCGCGGCCGCCAGGAAGCCCTCGATACGCGGGAAACCGGCCTGCTTGTCGGCGTCGCGCAGCGCGCTGTCCGGGTGCCAGAACGCCTTGATCCCGCTGTTCTGCACGCCCTCGTAGCGGCGCGGGTCGCCCGTGTTGGGGGTGATCCGGCCGCCGTTCATCACGCCCAGGAACCAGTCCAGCTCGACCCGCGCGTTGTTGTCGGTGTTGTCGCCGGTGGTCATGACAAAGGACAGCGGGGAGCCGGTGGCCGGTCCGCCGCGCAGGCCGTTGACCCGCTCGATCAGAGACGCGGCGCCGACGACGGTCAGCGCCTCGTGGGGCCGCCAGGCCCCGGGGCGACCGGCGCGCAGAAACTCGTAGCGCAGCGGGTGCTGCACATCGGTGAGGTGCAGGTCGGTGAGTTGCACGAAGGAGGCGACCGTGGTGCGCCGGGCCTCCCGGCCGCTCTTGGCCCCGGCCAGCTCGGTGCGCACGGTGCGGGCCCAGGCCGGGCCGTCGCCGAGCCGGCGGTAGGCGCCGGTGCCGCGCGGGGCGGAGAAGGTCTCCAGCGTGGTGCCGGCCTCCGAGGGGAGCGAGGGGGCGGTGACGACCCTGCGGCCGGCGGCGCTCACCCGGGCGGGCTGGGAGGCGGTCGCCGAACCGCCGCCGGGCCCGAAGGCGAACCCGAGGCCGGTCGCGGCACCGGCGGAGGCGGCGGCGACGAGAAGGGTGCGGCGGTCGAGGGCGGCGTGGGCGGCGGACCGTATGCGGGACATGCGGGATCTCCCCGAGTGCGAACGCGGATGCGGTCGGGCAGCGGGCTGCCCTGTCACTTCGGATCGTTGGCATCGGGGATGGCCTGCGAGTTAACGATGCGGCAACGCCCGCCGCCGAAATGCGCACGTGGATCTTGGCGATAGCAAACGGTCATCCCGCACTACGCCGCCGGAATTCCGCCGCTCACCCGGAGTTCACCGGAGCTGGGAACGCCGAGGGGACTCAAGGCCACGGGGCGCCCACGGCGTACGCCCGGCGCGCGGCCGGCGGACGCCCGGCGCGGGCCTGTCCCATGCACCGGACAATGCACCGTCCCAGGCATCCGGACAAGGAACCAGGACAATAAATTGGAAGGTCGCCGGGGCCACCCGCATGATGGGACGGCACGCCAGGCACCCAGCACCAGGCACAGAGCACAAGGAGCGCGTCGTGAGGATCGGAATCGTCGGAGCCACCGGCCAGGTCGGCGGGGTCATGCGCAAGATCCTCACCGAGCGGGACTTCCCCGTCGAGGAGCTGCGCCTGTTCGCCTCGGCCCGCTCCGCCGGGCGCACCCTCCCCTGGCGGGACACCGAGATCTCCGTCGAGGACGCGGCCACCGCCGACTACTCGCGGCTGGACATCGCGCTGTTCTCCGCGGGCGGGGCGACCTCCCGCGCGCTGGCGGCCAAGGTCGCCGCGGCCGGCGCCGTGGTGATCGACAACTCCTCCGCCTGGCGGATGGACCCCGAGGTGCCGCTGGTGGTCTCCGAGGTCAACCCGGACGCCGTCGCGCAGCGCCCCAAGGGCATCATCGCCAACCCGAACTGCACCACCATGGCCGCCATGCCGGTGCTGCGCCCGCTGCACGAGGAGGCGGGTCTCACCGCTCTCGTCGCCACCACCTACCAGGCCGTGTCCGGCTCGGGCCTGTCCGGGGTGGAGGAGCTGGCCGGCCAGGTTCGCAAGGTCATCGACGACGCGACCGCGCTGACCCACGACGGCGCGGCCGCGCAGTTCCCCGAGCCCGCCGTCTACAAGCGCCCCATCGCCTTCAATGTGCTGCCGTTCGCGGGCAACCTCGTCGACGACGGCCGCTTCGAGACGGACGAGGAGCAGAAGCTCCGCAACGAGTCCCGCAAGATCCTCGGGATCCCCGAGCTGAAGGTCTCCGGCACCTGTGTCCGCGTCCCCGTCTTCACCGGCCACTCGCTCCAGCTCAACGCCCGCTTCGCGAACCCGCTGAGCGTGGCCCGCGCGTACGAGCTGCTCGCCGACGCCCCGGGCGTCGAGGTCTCGGAGATCCCGACCCCGCTCCAGGCGGCCGGCCAGGACCCCAGCTACGTGGGGCGCATCCGGGTGGACGAGACGGTCGACAACGGCCTCGCGCTCTTCGTCTCCAACGACAACCTCCGCAAGGGGGCGGCGCTCAACGCCGTCCAGATCGCGGAGCTGGTGGCGGCCGAGCTCAGCTGAGCCCCCCGTTCCGGGCACCTGACGAGCGCCCCGCGGCGCCGGGCGATTACCGCGGGCGGCGGACCGGCTTTGCGTGGAAGGATGGCCGAAACGTCGTATTCGAAGGAGATGCCCAGGTGCCTGGAACGAACCTGACCCGCGAAGAGGCGCAGCGGCGGGCCCGGCTGCTCACGGTCGACTCGTACGAGATCGAGCTCGATCTCTCCGGCGCGCAGGAGGGCGGCACCTTCCGGTCGGTCACCACCGTGCGCTTCGACGTGGCCAAGGCGGGCGCGGACTCCTTCGCGGACCTGGTCGCCCCCACCGTGCACCAGGTGGTGCTCAACGGGTACGAGCTGGACCCGGCCAAGGCCTTCGCGGACTCCCGGATCGCGCTGACCGGTCTCCAGGAGGGGCGCAACGAGCTGCGGGTCGTCGCGGACTGCGCGTACACCAACACCGGCGAGGGCCTGCACCGCTTTGTGGACCCGGTGGACCAGCAGGCGTACCTCTACACACAGTTCGAGGTGCCGGACGCGCGCCGGGTGTTCGCGAACTTCGAGCAGCCGGATCTGAAGGCTACCTTCCAGTTCACCGTGACCGCGCCCGAGGGCTGGACGGTGATCTCCAACTCGCCGACGCCCGAGCCCAAGGACAACATCTGGCGCTTCGAGCCGACCCCGCGCATCTCGACGTACATCACCGCGCTGATCGTGGGGCCGTACCACAGCGTGCACAGCAGCTGGGAGGGCCAGGGGCGGTCGGTGCCGCTGGGTATCTACTGCCGCCCCTCGCTCGCCGAGTTCCTGGACTCGGACGCGATCTTCGAGGTGACGCGGCAGGGCTTCGACTGGTTCCAGGAGAAGTTCGACTACGCCTACCCCTTCGCCAAGTACGACCAGCTGTTCGTGCCGGAGTTCAACGCCGGCGCGATGGAGAACGCGGGCGCGGTCACCATCCGCGACCAGTACGTCTTCCGCTCCAAGGTCACGGACGCGGCCTATGAGACGCGCGCCGAGACCATCCTCCACGAGCTGGCCCACATGTGGTTCGGCGACCTGGTGACCATGGAGTGGTGGAACGACCTGTGGCTGAACGAGTCGTTCGCCACCTACACCTCCATCGCCTGCCAGGCGTACGCGCCGGGCAGCCGCTGGCCGCAGGCCTGGACCACCTTCGCCAACTCGATGAAGACCTGGGCCTACCGGCAGGACCAGCTGCCGTCCACCCACCCGATCATGGCCGAGATCCGCGACCTGGACGACGTCCTGGTCAACTTCGACGGCATCACGTACGCGAAGGGCGCCTCGGTCCTCAAGCAGCTGGTCGCCTATGTGGGCCAGGACGAGTTCTTCAAGGGCGTGCAGGCGTACTTCAAGCGCCACGCGTACCGGAACACCCGGCTGTCCGACCTGCTGGGCGCGCTCGAGGAGACCAGCGGCCGGGACCTGAAGACCTGGTCGAAGGCGTGGCTGGAGACGGCCGGGATCAACATCCTGCGCCCGGAGATCGAGACCGACGACTCCGGCACCATCACCTCCTTCGCGGTGCGCCAGGAGGCCCCGGCGCTGCCGCCCGGCGCCAAGGGCGAGCCTGTGCTGCGCCCGCACCGCGTCGCGATCGGCCTGTACGAGCTCAGCGCCACCGGCAAGCTGCTGCGCGGCGACCGGATCGAGGTCGACGTGGACGGCGAGCTGACCCCCGTGGCGGCCCTGGCCGGCCGCAAGCGCCCCGCCGTGATCCTCCTCAACGACGACGACCTCTCGTACGCGAAGGTCCGGCTGGACCCCGAGTCGCTGGCCGTGGTCACCGAGCACCTGGGCGACTTCGAGGCCTCCCTGCCGCGCGCCCTGTGCTGGGCCTCGGCCTGGGACATGACCCGCGACGGCGAGCTGGCCACCCGCGACTACCTCTCCCTGGTGCTGTCCGGCATCGCCAAGGAGTCGGACATCGGCGTCGTGCAGTCGCTACAGCGCCAGGCCAAGCTGGCCCTGGACCTGTACGCCGCCCCCGAGTGGCGCGAGGCGGGCCTGGCGAAGTGGACCGAGGCCACGCTGACCCATCTGCGGGCCGCCGCCCCCGGCAGCGACCACCAGCTGGCCTGGGCCCGGGCCTTCGCCGACACCGCCCGCGCCGACGAGCAGCTCGGCCTGCTGTCGGGGCTGCTGGCGGGCACCGAGACCATCGAGGGCCTGACCGTCGACACCGAGCTGCGCTGGGCGCTGCTGGAGCGGCTCGCCGCGACCGGCCGGGCCGACGAGGAGGCGATCACCGCGGAGCTGAGCCGGGACCGCACCTCGGCGGGCGAGCGGCACGCGGCCACCGCGCGCGCCTCGCGGCCGGCGCCGGAGGCGAAGGCCGAGGCGTGGGCGTCGGCCGTGGAGGGCGACAAGCTGCCGAACGCGGTGCAGGAGGCGGTGATCCGCGGCTTCGTCCAGACCGACCAGCGTGAGCTGCTGGCGCCGTACGCCGAGAAGTACTTCGCCGCGGTGAAGGGCGCCTGGGACAGCCGCAGCCACGAGATGGCGCAGCAGATCGCGGTCGGCCTCTACCCGACGGTGCAGATCTCGCAGGCGACGCTGGAGGCGACCGACGCCTGGCTGGCCTCCGCCGAGCCCAGCGCGGCGCTGCGCCGCCTGGTCACGGAGTGCCGGGCGGGCGTCGAGCGCGCGCTCAGGGCGCAGGCGGTGGACGCGGCGGCCGCGGCGGGCTGACGCCCTCCCCCGGACGGGCTGGATTCGCCTCGCAGAGCGAATCCAGCCCGTTCGCGCGTGGGCGGGGGAAACGGCCCGCCGCAGGCGCGCTAGACGCGCTCGGCGGCGCGGGCCGCGCGGCGGGCCAGCATCGCCTCGCGCCGCTCGTCGAACTTCGTGGCCTGCGCGTCCAGGCCGCCCATGTACAGCCCGAGCTCCTCCTGCGCCTTGAGCCCGTCGCCGGTGAGCCCGGAGATCTCCAGCACCTTCAGGAAGCGCAGCACGGGCTGGAGCACATCGTCGTGGTGGATGCGCAGGTTGTAGATGCCGCCGATGGCCATCTGCGCGGCCGCCCGCTCGAACCCGGGCATGCCGTGTCCCGGCATACGGAAGCCGACCACCACATCGCGGACGGCGCACATGGTCTGGTCGGGCGCCAGCTCGAACGCCTTCCCCAGCAGATTCCGGTAGAAGACCATGTGCAGGTTCTCGTCGGTGGCGATGCGGGCGAGCATCCGGTCGCAGGCCGGGTCTCCGGAGTGGTGACCGGTGTTGCGGTGCGATATACGCGTGGCGAGCTCCTGGAAGGCCACGTACGCGACGGAGTGCAGCATGCTGTGGTTGTTGTCCGACTCGAACCCCTCGGACATGTGCGCCATCCGGAACCGCTCCAGCTCGACCGGGTCGACCGCGCGGGTGGTGAGCAGGTAGTCCCGCATGACGATGCCGTGCCGGCCCTCCTCCGCCGTCCACCGGTGCACCCAGGTGCCCCACGCGCCGTCGCGGCCGAAGAGCGTGGCGATCTCGTGGTGGTAGCTGGGGAGGTTGTCCTCGGTGAGCAGGTTGACCACGAGCGCGATCCGGCCCACGTCGGTGACCTTCGACTGCTCGGGCGCCCAGGCCTCGCCGCCCATCACGCCGTCGAAGTTGCGGCCGTCGCTCCACGGCACGTACTCGTGGGGCATCCACTCCTTGGCGGCCTTCAGATGCCGGTTGAGCTCCACCTCGACGACCTCTTCGAGTGCGTACAGCAGGCGGCTGTCGCTCCATACGGCCTGACCGTGACGGCGAGTGGGGGCGAGGGTCACAGTGGGCTCCTGGGGACGTCGTCGTGCGATGCGTTACCTACGGCTCCGTAGGTTACGACACCGTAGGTTAAAGCGAAAATAAACGGCTTGATACGCGCCGGGAAAGATGTTTGAGAAAGACGTTTGAGAGGGTCGCTCGGCAGAGTCACTGCGGGAACGCAACAAGGGCGCCCACCGGCGGTCGGCCGGGGGCGCCCTCGTCACAGCGTCCTAGGTGTCAGTTCGTGTCAGTCACTGCGCTTGCGGGTCTTGTCGCCGAGCATCACCAGACCGGCGATCACGACGAACAGCACAAGGGGAGTGACGACGTAGAGGCCCAGCGTCTCAGCGACGCTCAGGCCCGGACCCGGGTCGTCACCGTCGTCGCGGAACGCGAACGCGGGGGACGACACCATCAGCATGGCCGTCGTCGCGGCGATGACGGCACCGGCGCGAACGGCGTTCTTTTTGACCTTGTTGCTCACGCACTCACGGTATCGGACGGCCTAGCGCCGCGCGTGCCCGGGGTGGGCCTGCCCACACCCGCACGCCCGCCCGCACGCCCCGCCTCCCGGGTGACCTCGCCCATCAGGGCGTGCAGCCTCGGCGAGGCCACCAGGTCCTCCAGGGATACGGGGCGGCCGGCCGCGTCCGCGATGGGCAGCCGCCAGTTCGGGTACTCGTTCCACGTACCGGGGAGGTTCTGCGGGCGCCGGTCCCCCACCGTGTCCGGCAGCCATATGCCGACCAGCTTCGCCGGAGTGCGCAGCAGAAAGCGGTGGACCGCCTTGACGGCCGCCTCCTCGTCGCCCGGCCCCTCCGGCAGCAGCCCCAGCCGCCCCAGCAGCGTCAGCCACTCCGCGACCTCCACTGCGTCCTCGGCCCGTTCGCGCTCGAGCGGGCCGGTGACCAGGCCGAGCCGGTGGCGCAGCTCGACATGGCCGCCGGTGAGCCGGGCAGCGGTGCTCGGCAGGTCGTGGGTGGTGACGGTGGCCAGGCAGTCGGCGCGCCACTCCTCGGGCGTCAGCGGGCGGGCGCGGACGGGCACCCCACCCCCGGTCTCCCCGCTCGCCTCGCCCCGGCCCTGCTCGCCGTCCCCGCCGTCCTCGCCGTCCCCGCCGTCCCCACTGGGGTAGTTCCGCTCGAACCACAGCACCGACGTGCCCAGCACCCCGCGCCCGGCCAGCGTCTCCCGCACCCCCGGCTCGACCGTGCCGAGGTCCTCGCCGATGATCACCGCCCCGGCGCGATGCGCCTCCAGGGCGAGCACGCCGAGCATGGCCTCCGCGTCGTAGCGGACGTAACAGCCCTCGGTCGGTTCCCGCCCCTCCGGCACCCACCACAGCCGGAACAGGCCCATCACATGGTCGATGCGCAGCGCGCCCGCGTGCCGCAGCAGCCCGCGCAGCAGATCGCGGTAGGCGGCGTAGCCCGTGGCGGCCAGGGCGTCCGGCCGCCACGGCGGCAGCCCCCAGTCCTGGCCGTGGGAGTTGAACGCGTCCGGCGGCGCGCCGATCGACATCCCGGACGCGAAGACGTCCCGCAGCGCCCAGGCGTCGGCTCCCGACGGGTGCACCCCGACCGCCAGGTCGTGCACCAGGCCGATGGCCATCCCGGCGTCGAGCGCGGCGCGCTGGGCGGCGGCCAGCTGCCCGTCCGTCAGCCAGGCCAGCCAGCAGTGGAAGTCGGCCCGGTCCAGGTGCTCGCCGCGGGCGCGGGCGACCGCGGCGGAGCCGGGGTCGGCCAGGCCGTGCGGCCAGGAGCGCCACGCGGGGCCGTGGATCTCGGCGAGCGCGCTCCAGATGGCGTGGTCTTCCAGGGCCTGGCCGCGCTCGGCCAGGAAGTCGCAGTAGGCGGCCCGGCGGCCGGGGCTCAGCGGCACGGCCCGCACCAGCTCCAGTGCCTCCCGCTTGAGCGTCCACACCGCGTCCCGGTCGATCAGCGCGCCCTCATGGAGCACGGCGGTGCGCAGCGCGGCGGCCCGGTCCAGCAGCTGGTCGACCCGCTCGCGCGGGGCGCCGCGCAGCTGGGCGTACTCGGGCACGTCCTCGACCCGCAGATGGACCGGGTCGGGGAAGCGGCGCGAGGAGGGGCGGTAGGGCGAGGGGTCGGTGGGCTCGGTGGGCGTGCCGGGCACCGCCGCGTGCAGCGGGTTGAGCTGGACGAACCCGGCGCCCAGCGCCCGGCCCGACCAGGCGGCGAGATCGGCCAGGTCGCCGAGGTCGCCCATCCCCCAGGAGCGCGCGGACAGCAGCGAGTACAGCTGGACGAGGAAGCCGTGGCTGCGCGCCGGGGGCTGCGGCATCCGGTCGGGGGCGACGATCAGGGTGGCGGCGGCCGAGCGGCCGTCGGGGGCCTGGGCGTGCACGGTGTGGCTGCCCAGGGGCGGCGCGGCGGCCGCGGGGCCGTCGGCCCCGGGCCGCCAGTCGCGCACCGCGCCGTCCTCGGTCTCCACCCGCAGCGCGGTGCCCTCGGGCAGCCGCAGCCGCGGCGGCCTGCCGGGGCGCACCACGACGCACGGCGGCAGCAGCCGGGCGAGCATCTCGCGCTCGTGCCGCTCCAGCGCGGCCTGTACGGAGTCGGGGGTCGAGGCGTCCACGCCGAGCGCGGCGAGCACGGCGACGACGGTGTCGTCGGACACCCGCACGGTGCGACCGGGGGCGGGCTCGTACGAGGTGGCGACGCCGTGCAGCTCGGCGAGGAGCGCTCTGCCCATCAGGACTCCATTCAGAACTCCATGGGCTCCGCGCCCGCCCCGATGCCGAACGCGGCACCGGTCGGCTCGCTCGTCAGCGGCGGCTCGGCGGCGAGCGGGGGCTCACTGGTCAGGGGGGCGAAGTCGGCGGGCGCGGGCTCACTGGTGAGCGGCGCCTCCGTGTGCAGACCGGATCCCTCGAGGCCACACAGGCCGCAGTCGGGGTGGGAGACCCCGGCGAACGGGTCGGGCTCCCCCGCTGCGGTCACGGGTTTGGAGAGGGCGGAGAACAGAAGCTGAGCTGACGTGGCCACACGGGCCTCCGTGGGATGTCGGCAGTGGGACAGGTGCAGGCCTACCCATGAAAGGCGGCCGCAGACGTAATCGGCCCCCTGGCGTGCTTCAGGTCACATTCCCCTGGTCCAGGCGATTTGACGGCAGTAAGGGATCCGAGACACATAGCTTACTGACCAACCCGGGTTTCCGGCGTGAGACTTGCGGAGTCACCACCCGCGCTCCGGCCCGCCCGGGGGGCGTCCGGGGCGTCCGGCGGCCACGCGGCGCAGCCGCTCCTCGACACAGCCCCGGCCCGCCGTGATGCGCATCTCGTCACACCACACACCATGGCATTACCGGCACTTCGGTCACCGTCGTTGACACCCTCACGCGTGCGGTGGTGGGCTCGGCGCGTACCAGGGCCAGACCTAGGCGCACCACCAGTCCGTATCGAGGAGAAGCCCGTGCAGCTGCGCGGAACCCGAGGGCGAAGGTCGAGGGCGGCCGGTGCCACGGCCATGGCCGCCGCCGTCATCGGCGGACTGCTGGGAGGCGCGCCGGGCGCGGCCGCCGCACCCAGGGATCCCGGTGCCCCCGGCACCTCGACGGCGGACCGGGAGCGCGACGGCGGCGTGCCGCCCGTCTGGCCACGTCCGCAGTCGCTGCGCGCCCAGGGATCCGGGGTGAGCGTGGGCCGGGAGGTCACGCTCATAGCCGACGCCGACTCCGACCCGTACGCGCTGGACGCGCTGCGCGCCCTGCTGCACGATGCCGGGGCGCGCATCGTCAACGAGGCCACCGAGCCCACCCCCAAGGGCATGCCCCTGGCGGACGGGCTGGTGGTGCGCGTCGGCGGGCGGGGCGCGCAGAGCGCGCTGCGCGCCCTGGGCGCACCCGAAGACGGCGACCTGCCCTCCGGCGGCTACCGCCTGGCGGCCGGCCGGGCGGCCGGGGTGCCGACGGTCGCGCTGTCCGGCAATGGCCCGGACGGGCTCTTCCACGCGATCCAGACGCTGCGCCAGCTCCTGGTCCGGCCCGCGAACGGCGGGGGCACCGGGGGCACCTTCCCCGGGGTGACCGTGCGCGACTGGCCCGCGGCCACCGTGCGCGGCACCACCGAGGGCTTCTACGGCGAGCCCTGGTCCCACCGGGACCGGCTCGCCCAGCTCGACTTCATGGGCCGTACGAAGCAGAACCGCTATCTCTACGCGCCCGGCGACGACCCCTACCGCCAGGCCCGCTGGCGCGACCCGTACCCCGCCGAGCGGCGCGAGCAGTTCCGGGAGCTGGCCGACCGCGCCCGCCGCAACCACGTCACCCTGGGCTGGGCGGTCTCCCCCGGCCAGGAGCTGTGCTTCTCCTCCGCCGACGACCTCAGGGCGCTCAACCGCAAGGTGGACGCCATGTGGGCGCTCGGCGTGCGCGCCTTCCAACTCCAGTTCCAGGACGTCAGCTACAGCGAGTGGCACTGCGACAGCGACGCCGAGACCTTCGGCTCGGGCCCCGAAGCCGCGGCGAAGGCCCAGGCCGAGGTCGCCAACGCGGTCGCGAGCCACCTGGCCGCGCGCCATCCGGACGCCGCCCCGCTCTCCCTGATGCCGACCGAGTACTACCAGGACGGCGACACCGACTTCCGGCGCGAGCTGGCCGGCCGGCTCGACCACGGCGTGCAGGTCGCCTGGACCGGCGTCGGCGTGGTGCCCAAGACCATCACCGGGAGCGAACTGGCCGGCGCCCGCGCCGCGTTCGGCCACGCGCTGGTCACCATGGACAACTACCCGGTCAACGACTACGCCCAGGACCGCGTCTTCCTCGGCCCCTACACCGGGCGCGACCCGGCCCTCGCCACCCAGTCGGCCGGGCTGCTCGCCAACGCCATGGAGCAGCCGACCGCCTCCCGTATCGCGCTGTTCACCGCGGCCGACTTCGCCTGGAACCCGCGCGGATACCGCCCCCAGGAGTCCTGGCGGGCGGCCGTCGACGACCTGGCCGGGCCCGACGCACGCACCCGCGCGGCCCTGCGCGCCCTCGCCGGGAACGACGCGTCCTCGGTCCTCGGCGGCGAGGAGTCCGCGTATCTGCGCCCGCTGATCGAGGAGTTCTGGACGGCGCTGTCCGGGGGCGACGACAAGCGTCTGGACCGGGCGGCGGACCGGCTGCGCTCGGCTTTCGCGACGATGCGGGACGCCCCCGTCCGGCTCGCCGCGACCCTGGGCGGCGAACTGGGCCCCTGGCTCGACCAGCTGGGGCGCTACGGCGACGCCGGGGTACGGGCCGTGGACATGCTCACCGCCCAGGCGCGCGGCGACGGGGCGGCGGGCTGGCGGGCCCGGACCGAGGTGCAGGGGCTGCGCGAGAAGATCGCGCGGAGCCGGGTGACGGTGGGCAAGGGCGTCCTGAACCCCTTCCTGAAGGAGGCCGTCGCCCGCGCCGACGCCTGGGCGGGCCTGGACGGCGCGGACCTGAGCTCGCTGCGCACCTCCGCGGCGCAGCGCGCCGCCGCCGACGGCGACGCGGCGACCTCACTGGACCCGGACGGGCCGGTCACCGTGCGCTTCGACCGCGCCCGCCCGCTCAGCGCCGTCTCCGCCCTCACCGGCCACGCCGCCGACTCGCCGGGCACCGCCTGGGCCCATGTCCCCGGGGAGGGCTGGCGGCGGCTCGGCGCGGTCTCCGGCAGCGGCTGGACGCAGCTCGCGGGCCGTGGCGTAACGGCCGACGCGGTGCGGCTGACCTGGGCGGAGGGCACCACTCCGCCCGCCGTGCACGAGATCACCCCCTGGTTCGCCGACACCCCGGCCGCCGATCTGCGGCTGTCCCAGGACGTGGTCGACGCGGAGACCGGCGGCCGCGCCGTCGTCGAGGCCCGCGTCACCGCCCGCCGCCCCGAGGACATCCACGGCAAGCTCACCGTCCGCGCGCCGCGCGGCGTCCGCGTCACGGCCGACAAGACGGTGACCGCCCCGCGCGGGGGCACGGCGACCGCCCGGATCCAGGTTTCGATCCCGGAGTCCACCAAGACGGGGACTTTCACCGTGCCGGTGCGCTTCGGCTCGCAGGAGAGCGAGCTGACCGTACGGGTCTTCCCGCCCACCGGCGGCCCGGACCTGGCCCGCGCGGACGGCGCCGAGGCCACGTCCTCCGCCGACGAGACCCCCGACTTCCCGGCCTCCGCCGCGATCGACGGCGACCCCGCCACCCGCTGGTCCTCCCCCGCCGAGGACGGCGCCTGGCTCCAGCTGGAGCTGGCCCGCCCGGCCCGCGTCGGCCGGCTCGAGCTGCACTGGCAGGACGCCTACGCCTCGCGCTACCGCGTCCAGGTCTCGGCCGACGGCCGCGCCTGGCGCACGGCGGCGACCGTCTCCGACGGCCGGGGCGGACACGAGACCGTACGGATGGACGCCCCCGGCACCCGCTTCATCCGCATCCAGGGCGCCGAGCGCGCCACTCGCTTCGGCTACTCCCTGTGGTCGGTCGCCGCATACGCGGTGACAGCCGACTAGCGGGGTGTCCGGCGGATCTTGACGCCAGCGGCGGCCACGCGGCGGACCGCACATCGGGCACTGCCCCGCCCCGCCCCTTCCCGAAACCGGGGCTCCGCCACGGATACGGGGTCCAGGGGCCAAGCCCTTGGTTCGGGAAGGGGCGGGGCGGGGAACGATCCGCTGGACGCCGACCAGCCCCCACACCGCCCCGCGGAGCGAACCCGCGTGCGGCCCCCGCTCCGCCGCGGGCCCCGTCCGCGAACGCTCCGCAGACACGACGATGGCCCGGTCTCAGGCAGATTTGCCGTCGATCCGGGCCATGGCGTCGTCCGCGCCGTACGGCTGCAGGTATGGCAGCCAGCGCGGGTCCCTATGCCCTGTGCCGATGATCCGCCAGGCCAGGCCCGACGGCGGCGCGGGCTGATGCCGCAGCCGCCAGCCGATCTCCGCGACATGGCGGTCGGCCTTGACATGGTTGCAGCGACGACACGCGGCGACCACGTTCTCCCAGGTGTGCTGGCCGCCGCGACTGCGCGGAATGACGTGGTCGACGCTGGTCGCCACGCCGCCGCAGTACGCACATCGCCCGCCGTCACGGGCGAACAGGGCGCGGCGGGTGAGCGGAACGGGGCCCCGGTAGGGCACCCGGACGAAACGCTTGAGGCGGACCACGCTGGGTGCGGGTATGACACGGGTCGCGCTGTGCATCAGGGCGCCTGAGTCCTCAAGGCTGACGGCCTTGTCGTTGAGGACGAGTACGAGCGCGCGGCGGAGCGGTACGACGCCGAGCGGCTCGTACGACGCGTTGAGGACCAGGACATGCGGCACGGGTGCCTCCTTGTACGCCGGCGGCGCGTGGCTCGCGCCGGGACGATCTCCCCCAGTTTCCCCTGAACCCCGGCCGGAACGCCACCATCACCGGGTTAACGGTTGAGAGGCATTTCCGCGTACCGCGCGGATACCGCCGGAAGAGCGGAATCCGGGGGCCTTCCGAGCCCGTGGAAGCCCATGGGAGTGGCGAGAATCACGGGCCGCCGAAGGGCCGAGGCGGAAACCGCTGGGCTGACGCCCTCACCCCGCTCTTGTACGCCCCCTCGGCGCCCTCACGCGCTCTCGAACACAGGAACGGCACATTCCCTTGCCCGGCTAGTGTGTGAGGGGTTGCGCGTGCGGTCCTCCGTGCGGGCATGTCGCACATGAAGGGTTTCGCTGTGTTCTGGTCCGCTGCTACGGCCGCAGACGCCACGCCTCCTCCCACGACGCTGAAGGACGCGCAGCAGAGCGCCACCAACGCCGCGGGCTGGGTGGAGGAGAACTGGTCCACCTGGCTCAGCATCGGGCTGCGCATCGCCTTGATCCTGGTGATCGCGTTCGTGCTCCGGTCCGTCGTGCGGCGTGCGATCACCAAGCTGATCGAACGCATGAACCGCACCGCCCAGGCCGTGGACGGCACCGCGCTGGCCGGTCTGCTGGTCAACGCCGAGCGGCGGCGTCAGCGATCGGCGGCGATCGGCTCGGTGCTGCGCTCCGTCGCCTCGTTCCTGATCATGGGCACGGCGGCGCTGATGATCCTGGCGACGCTCCAGATCAACCTGGCGCCGCTGCTGGCCAGCGCCGGGGTCGCGGGTGTGGCCATCGGTTTCGGCGCCCGCAACCTGGTCACCGACTTTCTGTCCGGCGTGTTCATGATCCTGGAGGACCAGTACGGGGTCGGCGACTCGATCGACGCGGGGGTGGCCTCCGGCGAGGTGATCGAGGTCGGGCTGCGCGTCACCAAGCTGCGCGGTGACAACGGCGAGATCTGGTACGTGCGCAACGGCGAGGTCAAGCGGATCGGCAACCTCAGCCAGGGCTGGGCCACGGCCGGCGTGGACGTCCAGATCCGTGCGGACGAGGACCTGGACGAGGTGCGCGCGCTGATCACGCAGGTCGGCGTGGACATGGCGAAGGAAGAGCCCTGGAACGAGCGGCTGTGGGAGCCGATCGAGGTGCTCGGGCTGGACGCGGTCTACCTGGACTCCATGGTCGTGAGGGTGTCCGCACGGACGATGCCGGGCAAGGCAGTCGGCGTCGAGCGCGAGCTGCGGTGGAGGATCAAGAAGGCGCTGGACGAGGCGGGCATCCTCATCGTCGGCCGCCCCGTGGACCCGGATCTCCAGCCCGAGGAGGACGCCAACTCGGCGGGGGCGACCGCCGCGGCGCCGTCGGCCCTGTCCAACCCGGACTCCGCCCAGTCCATGGCCACGACCCCGATCCCGCCGCCCGCCGCGCCGCCGGCCGCCCCGCCCGTCCAGAAGTAGCCGCGCCGCAGCCGGGACCGCCGCAGCCGGGACACGGCCGTACGCACAGCCTCGGTGGTCGCGCGGCTGTGCGTACGGGGTCTTACGTTGCGCGGCGTCTCACGCCGTGACGGTCAGCGTGTTGCTCCAGACCAGACGGCCGTTCTCATAGCGCTCGTCGTGGGCACTGAAGTGGACGTGCTCGCCCGGATACGCCCCGTAGAGGTAGATGATCGGGTTGGGGCAGACGAGCAGGGGCGGCAGCGTGGCCTTGGGGTCCACCGGGACGGAGATGTTCCCGGACGGATCGGACGTGGTCTGGAGCAGCGTGGGGCTGGTGCGGAGGTCGGTGAGGACGACGGTGCCGCAGGTCGGCACCGCGCCCGAGACGGCGGTCCTGACCCACACCCGGTGGCTGGGCAGGAAGCCGCTGCCGGTCAGGGTCTTGGACTGGATGTCGTAGCTGATCAGCGTGGGCCCGGCGGCCACCCGCTCGGCGGCCGCGGGCGCCACCGCGGCCTGGGCGGCCGGGACGAGAAGGGCGGTGGAGACCGCCAGGGCCGTGCCCACCGCGAGCGCGGCGCGGGCGGCGAGTGTCTTCAGAGCGCGCATGATGGTCCCTCCCGGTCAGCTGTCGGCGACCCGGTAGAAGAAGTCCCTGAACTCGGTGTTGACGTAGGGGCTCTGTAGCCAGCCGCTGGGCTGGTGAATGCTCGTCACACCGTTGACGTAGCCGAGCGAGGTGTCGGGATCGATGCTCATCAGCCAGCGGCCGCCCCGGGAGAGCCCGCCGCCCGACGGGGCGCAGGGCAGCTCGATGCCCCCGAAGGAGGCGGGGCGGGTGTAGCCGCCGCACCCGGAGGGGATCTGCCCGTTGACGGAGTATCCGTTGGCGCTCACGAACACTTCCTTGGGCTGATTCCAGGCGAAGCCGTCGCCGCCGACCCTGTCGACGAGCCGTTGGCCGGACTCGTTGGGGTGGGTGGTCGCCAGCCCGAAGTCGTAGTTCATGTTGCCGTTGTCGATCCACGCGTTGAACGTGTATCCCCAGTCGCCGACGAACTTGCCGTAGGGCGCGCTCCCCCTGAAATAGCCGGGAATGAACACCCAGTTGCTCATCCAGGTGTGCGCGGCCCTGCTGAACACACAGCTGCCGGAGGTGACCACCAGCCGGCGCGAGCCGCTGTTCAGCGGGTTGCCGTCGCATGCCTTGTCCATGCCGTCGAACGGGTCGACGTAGAAGATCCGCCCGACGCGGGTCGGGATCTCGGCGGCCGCGGCGGGCGGGCCCGAACTGCTCGCCGCGGCCGGGGGGACGGAGCCGGGCTCGCCGGTGGGGTCCGCGACCTGCCGCCGGACGCGCTCCATCGCGCCTCGGGGCAGGCCGCCGCCCTCGTATTCGGCGTGCCGCATGCGCTCCGGCGTCCAGTACGCCCGGACCGCGTCGGCCGCGGCCGCCCGGTCGGTGGCCCGGGCACCTCCGGAGTCCGTCAGCGCCGCCGACGCCGTGCCCGCGCCGCCCGAGACGGCCCTCGCGCCACCGGCGCCACCCGGGCCGCCCGACGCGGCCGTCGCTCCACCGGCGCCGGCGGCGACCGCGAGCAGCACGGCGATCAGCACCGTGAGCGGCCCTCGTGAGGTCTTTTTCATCGACTCCCCGTTCTCTCGACTGGCCGCGACCGTGGCAGGCGCCGCTGGACCTCCGGTGGAGGATCCCTCAGCCCACCCCACTGACCCGGCCGCACCCATTGACGCCTCGCGGCGCCGCCCCTTACCTTGCTGTTCATCAATAGGAAAGTTTCTTAACAGAGAAGCTCGAGCGATACGGGGGCACCCACCATGGCGGCATCAGGCACTCCGGGGACGCCGCGCGTGCTGCGCGCCATGAACGACCGGGCCGCGCTCGAACTGCTGGTCGCGCACGGACCGCTGACCAGGACCCGGCTCGGCGAGCTGACCGGGCTCTCCAAGCCCACCGCCTCCCAGCTGCTGACCCGTCTGGAGGCCGCCGGACTGGTGAGGACGACCGGGAACGTCACCGGACGGCCGGGGCCCAACGCCCAGCTGTACGAGATCAACCCGGCCGCCGCCCATGTCGCGGCGCTCGCCGTCGACCAGGAGGGCATCACCGCCGCCGTCGCCGACATCACCGGCCGGATCCTCGGCGAGCACCGGGTGAACGCCGAGGCGACCTCCGAGTCGGTGCGCAACCGCACCGGCGAGCTGGTCGCCGAGGCGGTGGACGGCGCGCTGGCCGCCGCCGGGCTGACCCGGGACGAGCTGCGGCAGACCGTCATCGGCACCCCCGGCGCGCTCGACCCGCACACCGGGGTGCTGCGCTACGCGCCGCATCTGCCGGGCTGGCAGTCCCGCACCATGCGCGACGAGCTGGCCGAGGTGCTGGGCACGCCCCTGGTGATCGAGAACGACGTCAACCTCGCGGCCGTCGCGGAGCAGCACCACGGCACCGCGCAGGACTTCGACGACTTCGCGCTGGTCTGGGCCGACGACGGCGTCGGCGCGGCCATCGTGCTCGGCGGCACACTGCTGCGCGGGGCCACCGGCGGTGCCGGGGAGATCGGCTATATGCCGCTGCCCGGCGCTCCGCTCGCGCGCGGCGGGGACGACAGCGCCGCCCGGCCGGACGCGGGCGGGGGCTTCCAGAAGCTGGTCGGCTCCCCCGCCGTGGTCGAACTGGCCCGGGAGCACGGCATCGAGGCACCCACCGCCGCCAAGGCGCTCGCCACCGCGCTGCGCACGCCCGGCGCCGGCGACGCCGTCCTCACCGAGCTGGCCCGCCGCCTGGCCACCGGGCTCGCCTCGGTCGTGGCGGTGGTCGACCCGGAGCTGGTGGTGCTCTCCGGGCAGGTCGCCCAGGCCGGCGGGGAGCGGCTGCGCGAACTGGTCGAGGCCGAGATGACCGGGCTCGCGCTGCCCCGGCCGCAGCTGCGGATCAGCGCCATCGAGGGGGACCCGATCCTCATCGGCGCGCTCCAGAGGGCGCTCGCCGATGCCCGCCACACCGTCTTCGACACCGCCTGACCCCTTCCCCTGTCCCCTATCGCCTGTCTCCTATACACCGCCCGGCCCTTTCCGGTTCCCGCCGTACCCAACCCCCCGCCCGGCGCCCCGCACCGCCGCTTCCCCTGCCGTTTCCCCCGTGCACAAGGAAGTCCGCCCATGCCACGACGACCATTGGCCCACCTCGCGTCGGCGCTCGGCGCCGCCGCCCTGCTCCTCGCGGGCTGCGCCAACCCGAGCACCGGCAGCGCAGACGACGACCCGACCAAACCGGTCACGCTCAAGTTCTGGCACGGCTGGTCGGAGAAGAACGAAGTCAACGCGATCAACGCCAGCATCGCCCGCTTCGAGAAGCTCCACCCCAATATCAAGGTGAAGTCCGTCGGCAATGTCACCGACGAGACCATCAATCAGGCGCTGCGCGCGGGCGGCGGCGACGCCCCCGACGTCGTCACCTCCTTCACCACCAACAATGTGGGCCAGTACTGCTCGTCCGGAATGTGGGCCGATCTCGACCCGTTCATGAAGAAAACCGGTCTCGACAAGAAGAAGGTCTTCCCCAAGACGCTTCTGGACTACACCAGTTATGAGGGCAAGCAGTGTGCGCTGCCGCTGCTCGCCGACGCCTACGGCATGTACTACAACAAGGACGCTTTCAAGGAAGCGGGTATCGCGCGGCCCCCGCGCACCATGTCGGAGCTCAAGCGGGATGCCGCCAAGCTGACCAAGCGCACCAAGGGCGGCGGCCTGGAGCGCGTAGGCTTCATGCCCAACTTCCGGCTCTACCAGAACAGCCCGGACCGGCTCTTCGCCCAGTGGGGCCCGACGTACTTCGACAAGAGCGGAAAGGCACGGCTGGAGAAGGAGGGAAAGATCAAGGAATTCTATGCCACCGTGCGGGACCTGATCGGGGAACAGGGCGGATACGGGGCTCTGGAGACGTTCCGTGCCTCCTTCGGCGATGAGTTCTCCTCCCAGAACGCCTTTCTGACCGGCAAGCTGGCCATGCACCTGGACGGTGAATGGCGCGGCCTCTTCCTCAAGGACACCAAATTCACGTGGGGCACCGCCCCGCTGCCCGTGCCCGACGACCAGGCAGACACCTACGGCCGGGGATATCTCACCGGCACCGTCACGGGCATCGCGCACAGCAGCAGACACCAGAACGCCGCCTGGGAACTGGTGCGCTTCCTGACCGCCGACACCGATCAGGTGGTCACCTTCGCCAACGCCATTCACAATGTGCCGTCCACCAGGGCGGCGCTCACCTCGCCGAAGCTGGACCCCGATCCGACCTTCCGCGCCTTCCTCGACATCGCGCAGAACAAGTACAGCAACGCCCTTCCGCCCTCGGTCAACGGCGGACAGTACGTGACCTCGCTCCAGGACTTCTCGTACAACGTGGAGGCGGGAAAGGTCCATGACCTGGACAAGGGCCTCAGGGAACTTGACGACCAGATAGACGCCGACATTCTCCAGGCTCAGGACTGAGGAGGGCGACCATGGCCACGATGACGACAGACGCCCCCGCCCTGCGCCGCAAGCATCTGCGCCGGCGGCTGAGCACCCTCGGTTTTCTCTCCCCCTGGCTGGTCGGTTTCACCGTCTTTTTCGGCTATCCGCTGATCGCCACCGTCTACTTCTCCTTCATGCACTACAACCAGATCAAGGCGCCGACCTTCGTGGGCCTGCGCAACTGGCGGTATGTGCTGGAACAGATGCCGCTGTTCGGCCCGGCGCTGTGGAACACGCTGTGGCTGGTCGTGGTGATGGTCGCGCTGCGCGTCGTCTTCGGCCTGGGCATCGGACTGCTGATCACAAAGATAAAGTCGGGGGTCGGTTTCTTCCGCACCGCCTTCTATCTCCCCTATCTCGCCCCGCCGGTCGCGGCGACCGTGGCGTTCGTCTTTCTCCTCAACCCCGCCAGCGGTCCGGTGAACGGAATTCTCGGCAAGGTCGGGATCGACGCGCCGAACTGGTTCAACGACCCGGCCTGGGCCAAGCCCTCCCTGGTGCTGCTGTCCCTGTGGGGCATCGGCGACCTGATGGTCATCTTCATGGCCGCGCTGCTGGATGTGCCCAAGGAGCAGTACGAGGCGGCCGAGCTGGACGGCGCCGGGGCGTTCACCAAGTTCCGTTATGTCACCTGGCCGTCGATCACACCCATTGTGATGTTCGCGGTGGTGACGGGTGTGGTGCAGACCATGCAGCACTACACCCAGGCCCTGGTCGCCGGAAAGCTGGCCTCGGGCGTCAGCATCGGCCCTGGCACGGTCATCCAGCCCGGCTATCCCGACCACTCCACACTCACCGTGCCACAGCTCGTCTATTCGCTGGGCTTCCAGAACTTCAACACCGGCGCCGCCTGTGTGCTCTCGCTCGTGCTCTTCGCGATCGCGATGGCCGTCACCACCCTGCTGATGCGCCGGCGTGCCGGCCTGCTGTCGGCGGACGACTGAGAAGGCTTGAGAGGACCAACCGATATGACCACCACCACCCTCTCGGCACCGTCCGCACCGGTACGGCCCGCCGCCCGCCCCTCCTCCGCCCCGGCCGCCCGCCGCAAGGCCGTACTGCACTGGATCGCCGTGCACGCGGTCGCCGTCGCCGCCGCGCTCTTCTTCGTGCTGCCGTTCGTCTTCGTCTTCCTGACCTCGGTGATGAGCGACAGCCAGGCGATGAGCGGCGATCTGTGGCCCGACGCATGGCACTGGTCCAATTACACCGAGGTCTTCAACACCCCGGGCTTTCTGGACTGGTGGCGCAACTCTCTGATCTACGCGGGGCTCGGCACGGCCTTCACGCTCCTCTCGTCGGTGCCGGTCGCCTATGCGCTCGCCAGATTCCGCTTCCGCGGCCGCCGCACCGCCATGATCCTGGTCATCTCCACGATGATGCTGCCGCCGCAGGTCGTGGTGGTCCCGATGTATCTGGTGTGGGCACAGCAGTTCCATCTGTCGGGATCGCTGTGGCCGTTGATCATCCCGATGGCGTTCGGCGACGCGTACTCCATCTTTCTGCTCCGGCAGTTCCTGCTGACGATCCCCAAGGAATATCTGGAATCCGCGAAGGTCGACGGCTGCGGGGAGCTGCGGACCCTGCTGCGGATCATCGTGCCCATGGCCAAGCCGGGCATCGCGGCCGTCGCGCTCTTCCAGTTCTTCTACTGCTGGAACGACTACTTCGGCCCGCAGATCTACGCCGCGCAGAATCCGGGCGCCTGGACGCTCTCGTACGGCCTGGAGAGCTTCAAGAGCGCGCACAGCGTCAACTGGAATCTGACGATGGCCGCGACGCTGCTGGTCATGGCCCCCGTCATCATCGTCTTCTTCTTCGCTCAGAAAGCCTTCGTCGAAGGCGTCACACTGACAGGAGTCAAGGGTTGAAGCTCGCAGTGGTGGGTGGCGGATCCACCTACACCCCCGAACTCGTCGACGGATTCGCCCGCTTGCGGGATGTGCTGCCGATGGAGGAGCTGGTCCTGGTCGACCCGGCCGCCGACCGGCTGGAGCTGGTCGGCGGGCTGGCGCGGCGGATCTTCGCCAGGCAGGGCCACCCCGGCCGGATCTCCTGGACCGACGACCTGGACGCGGGCGTGGACGGCGCGGACGCGGTGCTGCTCCAGCTGCGCGTCGGCGGGCAGGCCGCCCGGAACCAGGACGAGACCTGGCCGCTGGAGTGCGGCTGTGTCGGGCAGGAGACCACCGGCGCGGGCGGGCTCGCCAAGGCGCTGCGCACGGTCCCGGTGGTGCTGGACATCGCCGAGCGGGTGCGCCGCCGCAACCCCGACGCGTGGATCGTGGACTTCACCAACCCCGTCGGCATCGTGACCCGTGCGCTGCTGACGGCGGGGCACCGGGCCGTCGGGCTGTGCAATGTCGCGATCGGCTTCCAGCGGAAGTTCGCGAAGCTGCTGGGCGTGGCCCCGGACGAGGTGTCGCTGGACCACGTCGGCCTCAACCACCTCACCTGGGAGCGCGCCGTGCGGCTCGGCGGCCCGGACGGCGAGGACGTGCTGCCCAAGCTGCTCGCCGAGCACGGCGACGCGATCTCCGACGACCTGCGGATGCCGCGCGCGCTGCTCGACCGCCTCGGCGTCGTGCCGTCCTACTATCTGCGCTACTTCTACCAGCACGACGCGGTGGTTCGGGAGCTCAGGACCAAGCCGTCGCGGGCCGCCGAGGTCGCGGCGATCGAGCGCCGGCTGCTGGAGATGTACGCCGACCCGGCGCTCGACGAGAAGCCCGAGCTGCTGGGCAAGCGCGGCGGCGCCTTCTACTCGGAGGCGGCGGTCGATCTGACCTCGTCGCTGCTGCGGGACACTGGCGAGGTGCGCATCGTCAACACGTTCAACCAAGGCACCCTGCCCTTCCTCCCGGACGACGCGGTGATCGAGGTCCCCGCGGCCGTGGACGGGCGCGGCGCGATCCCGCTGCCCGTGCGTCCCCTGGAGCCCCTTTACGCGGGGCTGGTCGCCCATGTCACCGCGTACGAGGACCTGGCGCTGGAGGCGGCGCTGAAGGGCGGCCGCGAGCGGGTCTTCGACGCCCTGCTGGCCCACCCCCTGATCGGCCAGATCGAGTACGCGGAGAAACTGACCGACACCCTCATCGCACACAACCGGGAGCATCTGGCGTGGGCCTGACGCAGTCCCAGGGTCTGACCGCCCAACCGCCGCGCGCCACCGTCCTGGCGGTCGACGCGGGCAACAGCAAGACCGACGTGGCGCTGATCGGCCCGGACGGGGCGGTCCTCGGCACCGCGCGCGGCGGCGGCTTCGCGCCGCCCGTCGTCGGCGCCGAGGCCGCCGTCGCCTCGCTCGCCCCGCTGGTGGCGCGGGCGGCGCGGGCCGCGGGGTTCGACGGGCCGCCGCGGGCCGAGCATGTCTCGGCCTGCCTGGCCAATGTGGACCTCCCGGCTGAGGAGGAACAGGTCACTCCGCTGCTGGCGGCCCACGGCTGGGGGGCCACCGTCACGGTCGCCAACGACACCTTCGCGCTGCTGCGGGCCGGGGTCGCGGACAACGGAGAGCCGACCGGCGTCGCCGTCGTCTGCGGCGCGGGCATCAACTGCGCGGGCCTGGGCCACGACGGCCGGACCGCGCGGTTCCCCGCCATCGGCCGGATCTCC
The DNA here is from genome assembly GCF_040302705.1 of Streptomyces sp. NPDC097640. Lineage (NCBI taxonomy): Bacteria > Bacillati > Actinomycetota > Actinomycetes > Kitasatosporales > Streptomycetaceae > Streptomyces > Streptomyces sp. NPDC097640. The sequence goes on along the minus strand of NZ_JBEOSB010000004.1, from coordinate 180,850 downwards.
GGCGACTGGGGCGGCGGCGGCGATCTGTCGAAGGAGGCGATGTGGTGGGCCGCGCGCGCGGAGGACGGCCGCGGCGAGCCGACCGCCCTGGCCCGCGCCCTGCCCGAGCACTTCGGCCTGGCCAGCATGTACGAGCTGATCGAGGCGCTGCACCTGGGGCGGATCGCCCCGGCCCGGCGCCACGAACTGGCGCCGGTGCTCTTCGCGGTGGCCGACTCCGGCGACGAGATCGCCCGCGCCCTGGTCGCCCGGCAGGCCGAGGAGGTGGTCACCATGGCCACGGTCGCCCTGACCCGGCTGGAACTGCTCGGTGAGCAGACGCCCGTGGTCCTCGGCGGCGGTGTGCTCGCGGCCCGCCACCCGCTCCTGGACGACCGGGTGCGCGAGTTGCTCGCCGAACGCGCGCCCAAGGCCGAACCGAGGGTGGTCACCGCGCCGCCGGTGCTCGGGGCCGCACTGCTGGGCCTGGACCGCACGGGCGCTCCGGCGGCCGCGTACACCGCGCTGCGGGCACACTACGCCCGGCGCTGAGGGCGCCGACGTTCCAGGTCGCGGGGGGTCATTGGGAACCGAAACGCGCTGAGAAGCGTATGAGAAGTTGGGAGAAGGAGGACGACGCGGACACCCCGGGACCGACGACCCCGAGGCGAAGATCGCGATCGGGCCAAGATCCGGGCACGACAGGTGTGCTCGCCTGCGGCTGCGTCCATACTGCTGCCCGGATACCTGTCCCCCGCCGCACCGGGCGACGGGCCGCCGACAGTGACTGAGGGGTCAGGACCGAGGGGGAGGTCTCGTGGCATACCCGCCGACCACCGGCGCGGCCGCATCCGCGGGCCCGCGGCGGGCCGCATGGCGGGAGGGCGTCGAGCGGGCCCGGGCCGCAGCGACGACCGAGCCGGGCAGGCTGCGCGTGATCGGAGCCGTGCTCGCGGCGTTGGTGGTGGCCTTCGGGGCGGTGACGGCCTGGCAGGTCTCCGACCGACAGACCGCGGCCGACGCGGTGGCCGAGCACAGCCAGCCGCTGAGCGCCGACGCGGCGAACATCTACCGCTCCCTCGCCGACGCGGACACCACCGCGGCGAGCGCCTTCCTGGCCGGCGGGCAGGAGCCGGCCAAGGTGCGCCGGCGGTACGAGGAGGACATCGACCGGGCGTCCAAGCTGCTGGTGCGGGCCGCGGCCAACACGGAAGGCTCGGCCACCGCCCGCGAGGAGATACGCCGGATCAACGAACTCCTCCCGGTCTACACGGGCCTGGTCGAAGCCGCGCGCGCCAACAACCGCCAGGGGCTGCCGCTGGGCGGGGCATATCTGCGGTACGCCAACGACACGATGCGGGGCAAGCTGCTGCCGGCCGCGGGGCGGCTGTACCAGGCCGAGACCGCGCGGCTCGGCGAGGACTACACGGCGGCGAAATCCTGGCCGTGGGCGGCGATCGGCACCGGCGTCGTCGCGCTGGCCGCCCTGGGCTGGGCCCAGCGCCGCGACTTCCTGCGCACCAACCGGGTGTTCAACCGGGGGCTGCTGGCCTCGGCCGCCGCCTCGGCGGTGGTGCTGCTGTGGCTGGCGGCCGGCCACGGCCTCGCCCGCGCCGCGCTGAACGACTCCGACGAGCACGGGGCCAAGTCCCTGCATGTGCTCAACGAGGCCCGCATCGACTCGCTGCGCGCCCGTGGCGACGAGAACCTGACGCTGGTCGCGCGCGGCGCGGTCGTCGTCGACAAGGAAGGCGAGAACCAGGGCAAGGACGCCTATGAGGTGGGCTACGCCGAGCAGATGTCCGGCCTCATAGGCGACGACGGCGCCGACACCGGAAGCGAGGCGGGCGGCAAGGCCGGGGCCGCCCCCGGCAGCCTGCTGGCCCGGGCGCGGGACCTCGCGGACGACGACGCGGGCCGCGCCCCGGTGAACGAGGCCGTCACCCGCGTACGGGAGTGGCAGGCGCGCCACAAGGTCGCCCGCGCCGCCGACGACGCGGGCAACTACAACGACGCGCGGGCGAAGGTCATCGGCGGCGAGGGCAGCACGGGCGAGTCCTTCGACCAGGTCGACGCGCTGCTGGCGAAGGCCCTGGAGCACGAGCAGTTGGAGTTCAAGCGGGCGGCGGACGACGGGCGCGGCGCGCTGACCGGACTGGCGCCAGGAGCCGGCGCGCTGGCCCTGTTGGGAGCGGCCGCGGCGCTGATGGGCATAGGCCGCCGGCTGTCGGAGTACCGGTGAGGGCGACGGGGGGCGTGAGGATGCGATCAGTGCGATCGGGCACCGCGGTGGCCGTGTGTGCCCTGGGGGTGGCCACGGCGATCTTCGTGCCCACGGCGCTGGACGATCAGGGCGGCGGGGCCGGGAGCCGGCTCGGCGAGGGGCAGGCGCACCCGCGGTCCGTGCGGACGACGGCCGCCGCCCCGGAGAAGTGCGTCCGGCCGGAGGCGAGCCTGCGGCCGTCGAGCGCGAGCGGCCCGGCCATAGAGCGCATCAAGAACCGCCAGGTCGAGGGCCGCAAGCTGGGCAAGCTGATCGCCGGGGTCGACCAGAACAGCTACCGCTGGGGCTATCGCGACCCGGCCACCGGCGACCTCACCGGCTTCGACATCGACCTGGTGCGCGCCATCGCCAAGGACATCTTCGGCGACCCTGACGCGGTCATCTACCGCGCCATCCCCACCAGCCAGCGGGTCAACGCCCTCCAGCAGGGCAAGGTGGACATCGTCGTCCGCACCATGACCATCAACTGCGCCCGCCTCAAGGACGTCGCGTTCTCCACCGCCTACTTCAAGGCGGGGCAGCAGGTGCTGGTCCCCAAGGGCTCGTCCGTCACCGGGTACAACACCTCGCTGCGCGGCAAGAAGGTCTGCACGGCGCAGGGTTCCACCGCCGAGGCCGAGCTGGACCAGGAGAAGGGCGGCGCGAAGGACCTGGGCGCGATCAAGGTCGCCCCGGTGCCCAATCAGCTGGACTGCCTGGTCAGGCTACAGCTGGGCCAGGTCGACGCCGTGATCACGGACAACGCCCTGGCGGCCGGACAGGCGGCCCAGGACCCGTCCGTCAAGCTCGTCGGCAAGCCGTTCACCGAGGAGTTCTACGGCGTGGCGATGAACAAGGACGACAAGGACCTGGTACGCCGGGTCAACAAGGTGCTGGAGGAGTACCGCTCCGGCGGTTCCGGCAGCCCCTGGATGCGGGCCTACCGCAAGTGGCTCGCGGAAGATCTCGGCAGAACGGAGGAGAATCCGGCGGCACCGGCGCCCGCCTACAGGGATTAACCCGCGAAGGATGAGCGGCCAAGGATTAGCGGCCGGTCCGCGCGCGGTAGGGATGCACGCAGTAAGTGCACGCAGCAGGGATGAGCGAATACGGATCACGCGGATCACACAGCACGGACACGGAGAGGTGATCGATGGGGGGCACGGGACCCTTCCCCAGCTCCACGGGGGAACCCGACAAGCCGGTCATGGGCCGCGAGGAGGTGGACCGCGTACTGGCGAGACTCGGCGCCGAACACGAGGCGATCGAGTCCTCGCTGCTCGCCCTCCAGGACCACGCCGGCCGCAGACTCCTCGAAGGCGCCGAGCTGACGGGCGTCACCAAGGACCGGTGGGCCACCACCGAGCAGGCCATCTCCCTGCTGTGGACGTACTTCGACGCCTATACGGACGCGCTGCACACCGCCCGTGAGGTGCGCTCCCGCCACCGCTGGTCCACGCCCGGCGAGTTGGCCGAGCTCACCGAGCTGCTGCGCGGCCCCGGCATCACGCTGCCCAGCAGCGCCTCGCTCAGCGGAGCCCCGCTGCTCAGCGAGCAGCTGACGCTCGAGGCGATGGTCGACCGGATGAACCGCTGGTACGCCGAGGCTCTCGATGTCATCGTCACGGCCGACGCCGTGTGGTCCGCGCTGCCCGCCCGTATCGACATGCTCTCCGCCGAGCTGCGGCGCACCCGCTCCCTCGCCCACTCCGTCGGGGTGCGCCCCGGCGAGCACCCCTCCGGCGACGATCTGGAGCGGATCACCGCGGAGCTGACCTCGCTGCGCGCCGAGGTCGTCTCCGACCCGCTCGCCTTCTGGTCCGGTGCGTCGCCGAGTTCCGCGCCCGGCGGCGGCCGCCCCGACACCACCCGTTACGACGCCGCGGCCCGTGCCCTGGAGGATGTGCGGCGCGAGATCGAGGCGGTCCTCGATGTGCGGCAGGACGCGGAGCGGCGGCTGATGCGGCTGCGCGATGTGCTCTCCCGCGCGGACCGCACCCTCGCCGAGGCGCGGCAGGCGCGCGGCGAGGTGCTGGCCAAGATCGCGGCCTCCGAGGTGCCCGCGGTCAGCGGCCCGCCGACCGTGCTTCAGGAGCAGTTGGTGACGGCGGCCGAGTACCGCAGGCGCGCCCAGTGGCACCGGCTCTCCCCGCTGCTGGAGTCCCTGGAGGAGCGCGCCGACGACGAGCTGCTGCGCGCCCGGGAGTCGCTGACCGCGGTGACCGCGCCGCTGGCCGTCCGCGCCGAGCTGCGCGGCAGGCTGGACGCGTACAAGGCGAAGGTCGCCCGCCACGGCATGGCCGAGGACCCGCTGCTGATCGAGCGTTACGACACGGCGCGCCGGATGCTGTGGAGCGCGCCCTGCGATCTGCGCGCCGCCGAAGCGGCGGTGCTGCGCTACCAGCAGGCCGCGTCCGAGGTCCTGGTCCCGCGTCAGATGGGGCCACGGGATCGTAGAACGGGGGAAGTCCTATGAACGCGGGCAGGTGTCAGCGGCGCGCGTGCGGCGGGTCGTACGAGGACGTCGGCGGCGGCCAGCTGTACTGCGACACCTGCGGGATGGCCCCGGTCGTCTCGCGTGACGGCATGGTCGGCTCGCCGCCCACCGGCATCGCCGGCAGCAGGCGGGGCGACGGGGTGAGCGGGTCGTCGGGCAGCGGCTCCCGGGCCTCCTCGCGCCCGTCGTCGTCCCGGTCCGCCTCGTCCCGGCGCTCGGTGTCCGGGCGGCTGTCGCGGTCGCTGGGGTCGGGGCGGTCCTCGTCCCGTTCCGTGTCGGTGCGCAGCTCCCGCTCCTCCGCCGTGGCCCGCTCCGGGCGCAGCCGCCTGGGCGCGGGCCTGGTCAGCGTTCCCGAGGTGCCGCGCCCCGACCCGCGTACGGCGGTGCTGGCCGACCCCGAAGTGCCCGAGCGCAAGCGGTTCTGCAGCCGGAGCGACTGCGCGGCGCCGGTGGGGCGGGCGCGCGGCGAAAGGCCGGGGCGCACCGAGGGCTTCTGCACCAAGTGCGGCCATCCGTACTCCTTCGTGCCCAAGCTGCGCCCGGGTGACATCGTGCACGGCCAGTACGAGGTGGCGGGCTGTCTGGCACACGGCGGTCTCGGCTGGATCTATCTGGCCATCGACCGGGCGGTGTCCGACCGCTGGGTGGTCCTCAAGGGCCTGCTGGACACCGGCGACGAGGAGGCGCTGTCCGTCGCCGTGTCGGAGCGCCGGTTCCTCGCCGAGATCGAGCACTCCAACATCGTCCGCATCTACAACTTCGTCGAACACCTCGACCAGCGCACCGGCAGCCTCGACGGCTACATCGTGATGGAGTACGTGGGCGGCAAGTCGCTGAAGGACATCGCCAACGCGCGCCGCGCGCCGGACGGCAGGCGCGATCCGCTGCCGGTCGAGCAGGCGTGCGCGTACGGCATCGAGGCCCTGGAGGCCCTGGGCCATCTGCACAGCCGCAATCTGCTCTACTGCGACTTCAAGGTCGACAACGCCATCCAGCAGCAGGACCAGCTCAAGCTGATCGACATGGGCGCGGTGCGGCGGATGGACGACGACGAGAGCCCCATCTACGGCACGGTCGGCTATCAGGCCCCCGAGGTCTCGGAGCTGGGCCCGTCGGTCGCCTCGGATCTGTACACGGTGGCGCGCACCCTCGCGGTGCTCACCTTCGACTTCCAGGGTTATACGAACGTCTTCGCGGACAGCCTGCCCGACCCGGGGAACATCGAGGTCTTCCGCCGCTACGAGTCGTTCTACCGGCTGCTGGTGCGGGCCACGGACCCCGACCCGGACCGCCGGTTCGCCTCCGCCCAAGAGATGGCCGACCAGCTGACGGGGGTGCTGCGGGAGGTCGTGGCGCTCCAGACGGGCCGGCCCCGGCCCGCGCTGTCCACGCTGTTCGGGCCCGAGCCGCGGGTGGTGGACACCCAGCTGTTCGCCGAGCAGGGCCAGGATCCGTCCGCGCTCGGAGGCCGCGTGGGCCGGGGTTCCGCGGCCGCCGAGCCGCCCCGCCCGCAGGGCGTGCTCGCGCTGCCGCTGCCCGCGATCGCGCCACCGGACGCCCGGGCCACCGCCCTGGCGGTGCCGATGCCGCTGGTGGACCCGGACGACGCCAACGCCGGGTTCCTCGCCGGGCTGCTGACCTCCACCCCGACCGAGCTGCACGCGGCGCTGCGGGCCGCCCCCGCCGACTCGCTCGAGCTGCGGCTGCGCCGCATCCGCGCCCAGCTGGAGCTGGGGCACGCGCGCGAGGCCGGAATCGCGCTGGACGGTCTGGAGGCCGGCTATCCCGACGACTGGCGGATCGTCTGGCACCGGGGCCTGCACGCGCTGGCGACCGGGGACAACGAGACCGCGGCCCTGTCCTTCGACGCCGTCTACGACGCGTTCCCCGGTGAGCCCGCGCCGAAGCTGGCGCTCGGCGTGTGCGCCGAGGTGCTCGGCCAGCTGGACAACGCGGCGGAGTACTACCGGCTGGTGTGGACGGCCGACCCGAACCATGTGAGCGCCGCCTTCGGGCTGGCCCGGGTGCTGCTGTACGCCGGGGACCGCGCGGGGGCCGTGGCGGCCCTCGAGTCCGTACCGGAGTCGTCCATCCACTACACGGCGGCCCGGGTCGCGGCGGTGCGGGCCCGGCTGCGGCAGCGCGCCGCGCACGAGCCGCTGCTGGCCGATCTGACGGCCTCGGCCCAACAGGTCGATCGGCTGGGACAATTGGGCCTCGACGCGGTGCGTTATGAGCGGCTGTGCACGGAAGTACTGGGCAGCGCCCTGGATTGGGTACTGTCCGGCAGCAGCGGCGCACCGCCGAACGCCGCCCGGCCGTCCCTGCTCGGCAGCAGTCTGGACGAGCGGGGACTGCGCTTCGGTTTGGAACGCTCGTACCGGGTGCTCGCCAGGCTCGCGCAGCGCGGCGAGGAAAGGATCGAACTGGTGGAACGGGCCAACCGTTTCCGCCCCAGGACGTGGGTGTGATCATGCCGCAGATGCCGCAGCTGCCCCGGGTGGCAGCCTGCCCGACCTGTGAAGAGCCGCTGGAGTCGGGTGACAACTTCTGCGGTGTGTGCGGGGCCGACGTGGCGTCGGCCCCGCCGGAGGCCGCCGTGGCCGTGGACCGCCCGGCGCCGCCGGTGAACGGAGCGCCACGGGCCAGGCGGCAGGAGCCGGAGGACTACCCGCTGCCGGCCCCCGCCCCGGCTGCCCCGGCCGGCCAGGCCGACCCGACTCTCCCGGCCGGCGCGGCGGCTCCGGCCGGCCCGGTCGCCTGGGACACCCCGGCCGCGCCGGACAGCGCCGCTGCGGCCGACCCGCGGTCCGCCGCGGCGCTCGGGGGCCAGCCGGCCCCCGGGGCGCCGGGCGCGCCGCACACCACCACACACACCGACACGAACAGCGGCGGCCGCCTGTGCGGCGCATGCCGGGAGGGCACCATCGACCAGGACGGATACTGCGACTCCTGCGGGCACGCCCAGCCGCGGGAGCGCGACCACATGGAGCGGGAGCTGGCGGGCGTCGCGGCGGCCAGCGACCGCGGCCTGCGCCACCACCGCAACGAGGACGCGTTCGCCGTGTCCGCCGCCGCGCTGCCCGACGGCTCACCGGCCGTCCTCGCGGTCGTCTGCGACGGGGTCTCCTCGGCGACCCGCCCCGACGACGCGTCCGCGGCCGCCGCCCACGCCGCCGGTCAGTCGCTGCTCGCCGCGCTCCCCCGCGGCGTCCACCCCCAGCAGGCCATGAACGAGGCGATCGTCGCCGCGGCCGAGGCCGTGAACTCCCTGGCGGCGGAGGCCTGTGGGGCCGGGCGGCACGACGAGCCCCACCAGCGCCAGCAGAACGCGCCGGCCTGCACCATCGTCAGCGCGGTGGTCACCACCGGCATCCTGACCGTCGGCTGGATCGGCGACAGCCGCGTCTACTGGGTGCCCGACGACCGTTCGGCCCCGCCCGCCCGGCTCACCGAGGACGACTCCTGGGCGGCCCAGATGGTGGCCGCGGGGCTGATGTCCGAGGCCGAGGCGTACGCGGACGAGCGGGCCCACGCCATCACCGGCTGGCTGGGCGCCGACGCCTATGAACTGGACCCGCACACCGCGTCCTTCAAACCGGACCGGCCCGGTGTGGTGGTGGTGTGCACCGACGGGCTGTGGAACTACGCCGAATCGGCGCAGGAGATGGCCCGCGCGGTGCCGCCGGACGCCCGTATCCGGCCGATGCACAGCGCCCGCGCCCTGGTCGGCCACGCCCTGGAGGGCGGGGGCCACGACAACGTAACAGTGGCAGTCCTGCCGTTCCCCGCGGAGCCGGGCAGGGCAGGATCCGGCTGATTCTCCGGACGCACCCCTCGGGAGCGGATCTGACCAAGGAGCCGATCTGATGGCCAATTTCGCCAAGACCACCGTGCCCCGGTTCTCGGTCGAGGTCTTCCAGAACGAGCACCTCCCCGAGGAGGGCCGCGAGGTGAACGCGATCGTCACGGTCACCTCGACCGGCGGCGGCACCACCGGGGGGATGCCCATCCCGGCGATCCCTGCGCCCGCCCCGGCCCCGGACCAGGACGGCGGCCCGTCCCCCGGCGCGGCCGTGGTCATCATGGTCGACTGCTCCGGCTCCATGGACTATCCGCCGACCAAGATGCGCAACGCGCGGGACGCGACGGCCGCCGCGATCGACACGGTCCGCGACGGCGTCGCCTTCGCCGTGGTCGCCGGCACCCACAAGGCGGAGGAGGTGTTCCCGGGCGAGGGCCGGCTGGCGATCGCCGACCCGGCCACCCGGGCCCGCGCCAAGGACGCGCTGCGCCGGCTGCGCGCCGACGGCGGCACCGCGATCGGCACCTGGCTGCGCCTCGCCGACCGGCTGCTGGCCTCGGCCGATGTGCCGATCCGGCACGGCATCCTGCTCACCGACGGCCGCAACGAGCACGAGAAGCCGGAGGAGCTGCGGGCCGCGCTGGACGCCTGCGCGGGCCGCTTCACCTGCGACGCGCGCGGGGTGGGCACCGACTGGGAGGTCAAGGAGGTCACCGGCGTCGCCTCCGCGTTGCTCGGCTCGGCCGATATCGTGGCCGACCCCTCCGATCTGGCCGCGCTGGCCGCGGACTTCACCCGCATGATGGAGAACGCGATGGGCAAGGAGGTCGCGGACGTCAGCCTGCGCGTCTGGACCCCGCTGGGCGCCGAGGTGGCGTTCGTCAAGCAGGTGGCGCCCACGGTCGAGGACCTGACCGACCGGCGCGCCGAGGCCGGAGCGCGGGCGGGCGACTATCCGACGGGCTCGTGGGGCGACGAGTCCCGCGACTACCACCTGTGTGTCCGGGTACCCGCTGCCGACGTCGGGCAGGAGATGCTGGCCGCCCGGGTCTCCCTGGTACTGCCACAGCCCGACGGCGGGCTCCCGGCCCCCCTCGCCCAGGGGCTGGTGCGGGCCGTCTGGACGGATGACATGGTCGCCTCCACCGCGATGAATCCGCAGGTCGCGCACTATACGGGCCAGGCCGAACTGGCACAGGCCATCCAGCAGGGACTGGATGCCCGCAAAGCTGGAGATATGGATGGAGCAACGGCGAAGCTGGGACGTGCCGTCCAGCTGGCCAGCGCCTCGGGGAACGAAGACACGGCGAAACTGCTTGCGAAGGTGGTGGACGTCGTCGACGCGGCGACAGGTACTGTGCGACTGAAAGCGAAGGTCGCGGAGGCGGATGAGATGACTCTCGAAACGCGTTCGACCAAGACGGTTCGCGTCAAAAGCGACAAGAAGTAACGCGAAAAGCGCGTAAAGCGGCAACAAGCGCCAAGAACGGCACAAGAGGGGGAACACCGACATGCCGACATGCCCTAACGGTCACCAATCAGCGGCCGACGACTGGTGCGAGGTGTGTGGCCACCGGATGTCGGGGACGCCCGTGCCCTCGGGCGCCGTCCCACCGCCACCGCCCCCGCCGATGCCCGGCCCGCCCGGGTTCCCGGACGGCATGGGCTATCCCGGCGGGCCGCCCCCGGGTGTTCCTGGGCCCGGTATTCCTGGGCCCGGCGGTCCGGGGCCCCAGGGCGCGCCCGGGGGCTACGGCTACCCCGCGCCGCCCGTCCCGCAGCCGCCGGAGGCCGCCTTCCAGGCGGAGCTGTGCCCGCAGTGCCGTACGCCCCGTGAGGCGCAGGCGCCCTTCTGCGAGGAGTGCCGCTACAACTTCCTGACCCAGTCGGCCACCTCGTACGCCCCGCCGCCACCGCCCGGCCCCGGCGGCTTCCATCCGCCGCAGGCCCCGCCGCCGCACGAGTACACGGCGCCGCATGCCCAGCCCCCCGGCCCGGCCTTCGCCGACGACGACTGGACGCTTCCGCCGCCGAACGCCGCCGCGGGCGCCCCCGCGCCGCCGAACGCCCCCGCGCCCCCGCTCCAGTACGGGCACCCGCACCATGCCCCGGCGCCGCCCGGTCCGCCCTACGGCGGCGACTTTTCGAGCCCCCCGGCGCCCGGGCCGCACCAGGGGCCGCCCGCCCACTTCACCCAGGGCGGCATGCCGGGCGGCCCCGCGCCCCACGGCGGCGCCCCCGGCGGCCCCGTACCCCAGAGCGCCGCGGGATGGATCGCGGTCATCGCCCCCGACCGTGAGTACTTCATGGCGATGATGCACCGCAGCGGCCCGGAGGCGGCCGGACTGAACCTCCCGGCCTACTCCCCCGAGCAGCAGCTTCCGCTCACCGGCCAGCAGGTCACCATCGGCCGCCGCCGCCACAGCACCGGCGAGTCGCCCGACATCGACCTGGCGCGCCCGCCGGAGGACCCCGGGGTCTCCCACCAGCACGCGGTCCTCGTCCAGCAGCCGGACGGCGGCTGGGCGGTCGTCGACCAGGACTCGACGAACGGCACCACGATCAACGGCGCCGAGGACCCGATCCAGCCGTATGTCCCCATCCCCCTCCAGGACGGCGACCGCGTCCACGTCGGCGCCTGGACGACGATCACCGTGCGCCGGGGCTAGGACCTGGCACGGGCGTGCGCCCGGTGGCGGGGTCGGCTTCGGCCGCCCGCCACGGGCCGCGCCCTATGGGGCCTGCTCGACATGGAGCGGTCCCAGCGTCCAGGCGTAGGTGCCCTCCGGGTCGTCCAGCCACGCCCACTGCCGCCGCTCGCGCACCGTCACCCCGTAGCGCTCCCGCCCCGGCCGGCCCTCGTGCTCCCACAGCGCCAGCGCCTCCAGCGGGTCCATCCGAGCCGTGACGACGTTCAGCAGGAAGCGGAAGGAGTCGTCCAGCAGCGGCCGGCTCGGCAGGCCCTTCGTGCTGACCGGGGGCGGGGGCTCGGCGCCGCGCAGCGGAACGAAGTAGGCGGGGGTGGCCAGGAAGCGCCCCTCCCCGTGCCCGGCGTCGGCGACCCGCAGCACGACCAGCCCGGTGGCGAGCGGCGCGAGGATCAGCGCGCCGGCCCGGCACTGGCCCAGCCAGGCGGGCGGCAGGGTGGCCACGGCACAGGTGGCGATGATCCGGTCGAAGGGGGCGCAAGAGGGGCAGCCGAGCGCCCCGTCCCCGGCGACGACCGCCGGGTGGTATCCGGCCGTGGCCAGGTGTTCGCGGGCGGTGTCGGTGATGACCGGGTCGATGTCGACGGTCGTGACCCGGTCGTCGCCGAGCCGGTGCGCGAGGAGCGCCGCGTTGTAGCCGGTGCCCGTGCCGATCTCCAGCACGCTGTGCCCGTCCCGCACCTCCAGGGCCTCCAGCATCCGTGCCATCAGCGACGGCTGGCTGCTGGACGAGACGAGCTCGCCGTCGCGCACCCGCGTGGCCAGGGGCGCGTCAGCGTACACCCCGGCCAGCCAGCGCGCCCGCCGCGCCGGGTCGGGGTCGTGCCGCCCCAGCCGCTCGTAGACCGCCGCCCCGCTGGGCGAGCCGTAGCCGCCCGCCTCGTAGTAGTGGGGCACGAACACATGGCGCGGCACCGCCTCGAAGGCCGCCCGCCAGGCCGGGTCGCTCAGCCCGCCGCCCGCGGTGATCTCCCTCACCAGGGCGGCCCGCAGCGTCGCGGCCGTCGCGGCGTACGGATCGGACTTCCGGTCCGCGCCCTGCGCGCCGCGCCTTCCCGTGCGCGCGCTCCCCATGACTCCACTGTCCTGCGCCCACGCCCCAGCCGCGACCTACGCCCGAAGTCGTCGGTCGGGCCGTCTGAGAGCATGGAGGCGTGACAGAGAATTCCGGCGGCACGCTTCAGGAGCAGACGTTCTACGAACAGGTTGGCGGCGAGGAGACCTTCCGGCGCCTGGTGCACCGCTTCTACCAGGGGGTGGCCGAGGACCCGCTGCTGCGGCCCATGTATCCCGAGGATGACCTGGGGCCGGCCGAGGACCGGCTGAGGCTCTTCCTCATGCAGTACTGGGGCGGCCCCCGCACCTACAGCGACAACCGTGGCCACCCGAGGCTGCGGATGCGCCATGCGCCCTTCACCGTGGACCGCGCGGCCCACGACGCCTGGCTGCGTCATATGCGCGACGCCGTGGACGAGCTGGAGCTGGCGCCGGAGCACGAGCGGCAGCTGTGGGACTACCTCACCTACGCTGCCGCGTCCATGGTCAACACCGCGGGCTGACCCGGCGGATCGGACTGATGGCCCGGTGGGGTGTGGCCCCACCGGGCCATCACCCGCTCAGGTGGGCGTCACCGACAGGCCCGAGAGCCCGGTCAGTCCCGTCCTGCGCACCGCTATCGAGCCGTACGGCGTGCGCAGCCGCAGCCAGCCGCCCGCGGCGAGCAGCGCGAGCTGCTCGGCCCCCGGGGCGGGTGCCGTCGCGCCGCCGCCCGATGAGCCGGTCGCCACGGCCGCGGCGACCGCCACCGGGGTCCGGGCCGGGCGCAGAAAGCCCAGGGACTGCGCGGCGTGGACGACGCGCAGCGGGAGGCCGGTCTCGCCGAGCGTGCGGGACCAGATCTCGCGGCCGATGCGGTCCCGCTCGGCGCGGGTGCGGCGCTCCTCGGGCAGCGCCGCGTCCCGGGCCCGGAACTCGGCGACGGCCGCGGTGACCGCCCCCCGCACCTCGTCCACGGCGGGCAGCCCGGGCATCCGCCGCCAGCCGCCGCGCGGCGGCAGCAGCCCGGCCCACGGCGGGCCGGTGACGGCCTCGGGCACGGCGACGGCCAGCCCCTCGGGTACCGGGCCGCCGCCCGTCAGGCCCCGCGCCCCCGTGTCCAGCGCGTCCGCGAACTGCCCGGCCGAGACCGTCGTGTCCAGCACGGTGTCGGCCGTGAGGCGCGCCGTGCGGATGGCGAGCACCTCGAAGGACGGCGGGCGGCCGAAGACGGCGAGCACTCCGCCACCCGCCTGGAGCCGCACCGCCGCGGCGCGGTCGTAGTGGATCAGCCGCGCCAGGAAGGCGGCGAGGTCCGCCGCCTCCCCCGGGTCGGCGAGGCGCAGCTCCTCCCCCTGCCCCGTCATACGGTCACGGCCCCCTCGGGCTGCTCGTCCCGCCCGACGTCCTCGGCAGCACCGGCAGTACCGGCGGCACCGGCGGCCTTTGCCGCGCCGTCCTCCCGGTACTTCGCGAGGAAGCCCTCCTCCTCGGAGGTGAGGCGGCGCGGACGGCCGCGCTCCAGGTCATACGGGACGATCACGGTGGAGGCCCGCGCGTACACGGTGTCCTCGTCCTTGACCTCGTACGCGAGCGTGATGAACGCGGCGCCGGTCTCCTTCACCCACAGCTCGATGGTCACCGGCGCGTGCCGGTGGACCAGCGGCTTGAGGTAACTGATCTCGTGCCGGGCCACGACCACGCCGCCGGTGAACGCCTGGCTGTCGCCCCCCGGCGCCAGCCGCCACATGAAGTCGACGCGCGCCTCCTCGAGATAGCGGAGGTAGACCACGTTGTTGACATGGCCGAACGCGTCCATGTCGGACCAGCGCAGGGGGCAGGGGTAGATATGACGGGCCACGCTCAGCCCCGGGTCAGCTTCTTGTACGAGGCGCGGTGCGGACGGGCCGCGTCCGGGCCGAGGCGCTCGATCTTGTTCTTCTCGTACGACTCGTAGTTGCCCTCGAACCAGAACCACTTGGACTCGCCCTCGTACGCGAGGATGTGCGTCGCGACGCGGTCGAGGAACCAGCGGTCGTGGGAGACGACCACGGCGCAGCCGGGGAACTCCAGCAGCGCGTTCTCCAGCGAGGAGAGGGTCTCCACGTCGAGGTCGTTGGTCGGCTCGTCGAGGAGCAGCAGGTTGCCGCCCTGCTTGAGGGTGAGCGCGAGGTTCAGGCGGTTGCGCTCACCGCCGGAGAGCACCCCGGCCGGCTTCTGCTGGTCCGGGCCCTTGAAGCCGAACGCGGACACATACGCGCGGGAGGGCATCTCGACCTGGCCGACGTTGATGTAGTCCAGCTCGTCCGAGACGACGGCCCACAGCGTCTTCTTGGGGTCGATGTTGGCGCGGCTCTGGTCGACATAGGAGATCTTGACGGTCTCGCCGACCTTGATGTTGCCCGCGTCCGGGGTCTCCAGTCCCTGGAGCATCTTGAACAGCGTGGTCTTGCCCGCGCCGTTGGGGCCGATGACGCCGACGATGCCGTTGCGCGGCAGCGTGAAGGAGAGGTCGTCGATGAGGACCTTCTCGCCGAACGCCTTGGAGAGGTTCTCCACCTCGACCACGACATTGCCCAGGCGCGGGCCCGGCGGGATCTGGATCTCCTCGAAGTCCAGCTTCCGGGTCTTCTCCGCCTCGGCGGCCATCTCCTCGTAACGGGCCAGTCGCGCCTTGGACTTGGCCTGGCGGCCCTTGGCGTTGGAGCGGACCCACTCCAGCTCTTCCTTGAGCCGCTTGGCGCGCTTGGCGTCCTTCTGGCCCTCGACCTTCAGCCGGGTCTGCTTGGTCTCCAGGTAGGTGGAGTAGTTGCCCTGGTAGCCGATGGCGCGGCCGCGGTCGAGCTCCAGGATCCACTCGGCGACGTTGTCCAGGAAGTACCGGTCGTGGGTGATGGCGACGACGGTGCCGGCGTACTTGGCGAGGTGCTGCTCCAGCCACTGCACGGACTCGGCGTCCAGGTGGTTGGTGGGCTCGTCGAGCAGCAGCAGGTCGGGCGCCTCGAGCAGCAGCTTGCACAGGGCGACGCGGCGCTTCTCACCACCAGAGAGGTTGGTGACCGGCCAGTCGCCGGGCGGGCAGCCGAGGGCGTCCATCGCCTGCTCGAGCTGGGCGTCCAGGTCCCAGGCGTTGGCGTGGTCCAGGTCCTCCTGGAGCTTGCCCATCTCCTCCAGCAGCGCGTCCGAGTAGTCGGTCGCCATCTGCTCGGCGATCTCGTTGAAGCGGTTCAGCTTCCCCTTGATCTCCGCCACACCGTCCTGGACGTTCTCCAGCACGGTCTTGGTCTCGTCCAGCGGGGGCTCCTGGAGCAGGATGCCGACGCTGTATCCGGGCGAGAGGAAGGCGTCCCCGTTGGACGGCTGCTCCAGACCGGCCATGATCTTCAGCACCGTCGACTTACCGGCGCCGTTGGGACCCACGACGCCGATCTTCGCGCCGGGCAGGAAGCTCAGCGTGACATCGTCGAGGATCACCTTGTCGCCGTGAGCCTTGCGCGTCTTGCGCATGGTGTAGATGTACTCAGCCAAGAGAAACCGTCCGGCAATCGTAGGTCTAAGTGCGGCCTTGCCACGTGGGTCACCGCGTGGGTCGCCGCGTGGGTCGGTACGCGGCTGCGCCGCGTCGTCAGATACACCCCATCTTGCCGTACGGCCAGCCCGAGGCGGAAACCCGTTCCTCAGAGTGGCCTGATCACCAGGTGGGGCGGCCCGCGCCCCACCTGGTGATGGTCGTCATGGGTCGTTGTTGGCCGTCATTGGCCGCCCTCGGACGGCCCACAGACGGCCCCGTGGTCGCACCGTCGCACACCGATCGGCGCACGATCACCGGTTGGCGGGCACCGGCGCCGGCGCGGTCGTCTCGTCCCGGAATCCGTGGTCCGCCGGGAGTGCGGGACGCTGCGCCAGCCATCCGGAAACACGCGGCCCGCCGTTGACCGCGCCGCCCTCGTGGACCGTACGAACGTGCTCGAAGCCCTGGCGCAGGTAATAGCGCTGGAGCCCTTCGTTCGTGGTCCACGCGTCCAGCCGGAGCCACTTGGCCGATGCCCTGTAGGCCCGATCCCCTGCCCAGTCCAGCAACCGGCCCCCGAGGTTCTGACCTGAATGCGTCCGAGCAACCGTCAGCTTGTTGACGAACATGGACGGCTCGCTCAGCTCCCCCTCAGTCCAGAGCCCTTCTTCCGCCTCTGGAGTGAGTGTGATGGTCGCCGCGGTCTGCTCTCCGTCGCGCACCATGAAGACGGTCCCCGCTTCGATGCTGGCGAGCAGCAGGTCACCCGGGTACGGGCGGCCCCATTGGTCTGTGCCGAGCTCGCTCAGCCACGATGCGGCTTCTTTGCGGAAGGCAATCAGCTTGGGCAGTTCGCTGGGCTGAGCAGGGACAATGATCACAGATCCTCGTTTCGGCCGGCCAGGTCGCCAATCTCGTAGTTCATGCGGTTCAGGTCTCCGCGGAACGTGGTGATGGTGCACCGAATGGGCTTCTCCTCGGAGTAGCCCGTACGCATCCAGAGCAGCACGGGGACCCCGGCGCCGATCTCCAGAAGTCGCGCTTCTTCAGGTGTCGGCATCCGGGTGGAGATCTCATCGAAGTACCCGAGCTGCTTGATCCCGTGGTCGGCGAGGTAGCGAGTAGTCCCCTCCGCGATGTCCCCAGGCTCTGCCAGTCTCGGCGCCTGCTCCACGAGCCAGCCCGGGTAGTACGTGGCCTGAGTGGACCATGGCGCGTCGTCTACGTACCGGTGGCAGAAGCGGAGCACCGCCTTTGTCCCCGCTTCGACCTTCAGCCGCGTCGCGACCTCTTCCGGCGCCGGAAGCATCTCGACGCGGAAGGTCTGGTGTGGCCGACGGCCCGCATTCGTCACGTCGGTGCGGTACGCGTCGCCGTTCTGCGGGAAGCTCAGGTTCTCGAACCGAGACGCGTTGAGCTCGAACACTTCGTGTGAGCGAACCTCGTATCCCAGTCCCTGACTGGATGAGATCAGCCCCTCGGTAACCAGCAGGTTCAACCCCGCCCGAACCGTGTTGCGAGACGCGTCAAAGCGCGCTGACAGCTCGCTCTCCGACGGTAGCCGCGCCCCCGGCGGGTAGCTGCCACCAGCGATTTCGCGACGAAGCGCGTCGGCCACCTGCCGGTACTTCGGCTGTTTGTTCATGACCCCATCATGACGCACTCGCTGAACTTGTTGGTACATGTGAGCCCCAATCTCTTGACGCCATGGAGTTCCCCGGTGCAGCATCTACTCATGCAACTTGTTCAAACAAGTTGCGCAGGAGGTCCAACTAGTTCAAGTGTGCCCTCCTGTACTGACAGCGCCCGGAAGCCCTTCACGAGGGGGTGAAAGGAAGCGTTTGTTCCTTGAGAACTGAACAGTGGACCGAGGATCTACCGCCTGTCCTCAGCTCAGTGATGAGCCAAGAAGGCGGCCCGCGCGGAGCAAGGCCCGCGCACTCCTCGACCTTTCCGCCGCGCTGTCCGCGGCGGCCGGTTGCCTCCTCCGTCCGTCCGGGCCGCCATGAGCGGTGCCGTACGGGCGGGGTTGAGGGGAGCCGGATGGTCCGGCCCGTTCGATGAGGGAGTTGCTCATGGCCCGTCTGGTCATTGGTTTCGGCGATGACGGCGAGTTCCGCAACGACATTCAGGACCAGGCCAGCGAGATCACGATCGTGACCGCCGCCCCGGGCGGGGTGGTCACGGTCGCCGAGACCCACCGCATCACCCCGCCCGAGGACAGCGACTGACCCTGACCCATCCCACGAAACGGCGCGGCCCCGGTGCTGGAACACCGGGGCCGCTGTCGGGCCGTTCACCCTGGAAGGAACCACGACCCATGAAGCACATCGGTGCACTTCAGACAGGCGTTACCGCCAACCTGTCCGACCGCGAGCCGTCGGCCGCCGAGCTGGACGCGATCGAGCTTGAGATGCCGCTAATCACGGCTGAGGTCGACTTGCTGGATGTCGTCATCATGACACTCGACCGGCCGGTGTCCGAGTTGGACGAGCGCCGGATCCGCCGGGCCCGCCGCCGGGTGCTGGCCGCCCGCCGGGAGCTCTCGAACCGCGCCGCCACGGTGGGCACGTCGGGGGTGGGAGCGTGAGCACCCTGGACGCCAACCTCACCGCCGCGCACGCCGAGGTGAAGGCGGAAATCGCCCGGACCGACAGCAAGACCGGGCTGCTGCTCGCTTTCGTCGGCGCGCTGCTGGCCGGTGTGTGGACCGTCGCTCGCGACGCACGCGTTCCCGCCGCCGCCTACGTGGTCGGCAGCGCGGGTGTAGCTGTGCTGGTCGCTGCCGCGGCGCTGCTGCTGCGGGCGGTGCGGCCGAACCTGGGCGGGGCCAACCCGATGGGTTTCCCGCTGTGGGCGACGCTCACGGCCGAGCAAATCCGGGCCGAGCGCGCTGAGGATCGGCGCGAGCAGGACATCGCAAACCTCTCGCGTATCGCGGTCGCCAAGTTCGCCAACCTGCGTCGCGCGGTCGATCTGACCTGCGTGGCCGGTGTGCTGCTGATCACCGCGGCCGGTATCGCGGTGGGGGGTGCGCTGTGAGCGAGCCCATCACCCCCAAGACGGCCCCCGCTGAGACGGACGCGGTTACGGCGCTGCTGCGGGCCGTGCATCACGCGCTGGACCTGCCCCTGCCGGACATCACCGACGAGGACGAGCGGGAACACCGCGCGCTGCTGATCAGCCGGGCGACCGATGCGCGGGTCGTCCTGGCCGGTGTCCTGGAGCAGGACCACGACGTAGCGAGGGCTGCCGAGCGCCTGCGTTGGTGGATCGCCGACGACCCGGTCACCTACACCCCCTGGAAGGACAAGGGGGCCCCGGCATGAGCCGCACGGCGAAGGGGGCCCTTGTTCTCGCTCTGGTGGGCGTGGTCGGGATGGCGTTCCGGGTGTCATGGAACGCGCTGCGGGACATCGCCGCGGCGACCGGTGCCGACCCGACGGCCGCACGGTTGTACGCGTTCGTGGTCGACGGTCTGATGGCCCTGGCGCTGATCGCCACGCTGGTGCTGGTCGGCCGCGACCGGAAATTCGCGCTGCGGGTGCTGGCCGCCTACACGACCGCCTCACTGGTCCTGAACTACGTTCACGGACTGGTGCCCGAGCTTCATAGCGGTTCGGTCGATGCCGGTCGGCTGACCGACTTGGGCAAGGTCGGTTGGGTCCTGGTGCTGCTCGCCACGTCGCTTCCGGTCGGCTCGATCTACTTCGGGTCCGATCTGGTCGCCAAGGTGCTCCACCACCGACCAGAGCCGACCATAAATGCGGAGAAAACGGCAGAGATCAACAGCAATCGGTCTATGTCTGACCTGGGAGAGTCGGCCGACGAGCCGCCTGCCCCGGTCGCCGACCCGGAGCCCCTTCCGGCCCTGGAACCGGCCGACCAGCCTGCTCCGACCGGACCCGACCGGTCGGAGCCGGTCACCGTGCCGGTTGCGGCTGAGTCGCCCCGGTCCCGTCGGGCGACCGGTCGGGTCCCCGACTCTGCCCGGACCACCCGACCCAAGCGCACCCCCGCCGAACTCCTCGACGAGGCACGGTCGGTCACGGCCGACTGGACCGACGAGGAACTGACCGCCGACCGCATCCGCAAAGCGGTCCACACGTCGGCGGAGAAGGCGCGCGGTCTGCGGGACACGCTGCGGGCCGAGCGCGCCGAGCAGTCCGGGCCGGACGACGCCGTTACCGATTCTCGTCAGCCTGACACAGCGGCGGTGGGTGCCTGATGTCCCCCGCGTTCGGCAAGTGCTACGACCCGACCGGCGCCACCTGGGGCCTGCCCACCTACCCGTGGCAACTGGCCCCGGACGGGCTCGCCACGAGGCGGCAGTTACGGGCCCGCGGGCTCCGTCCGGGCGGCCAGCCGATAACGGCTCAGATCATGCGGCGCTCCCGCCGCCGGAAGTCCGGCGCGCAGGTCGCCTACCTCTACCGCATCAACCAGGCCAAGCAGGTCCGTCCGATGACCGCGGCCCGGTGGGTGGCGCTGGACAAGGCCATGACCGCCCGCCGCACCTGCCCCCAGTGCCTCACGGACGCGGGTTACTGCATCCCCACGTCGCTGGGGGTGTGCGTGCCCTGCGCCTACCCCGACAACTCCATGGAGGTGGCCGCATGAACGAGCCCCTGCCCTACCGCCCGCCCGGCGAGCCGGTCACCGACTGGCCCGCCCTCGACCCCTACGGCCCCGCCGCGCAGCCGCTGAGCGGGGCCGTGGAGCTTGCGGCCGACCGTGGCCCGGTCGTCTACGTCCCGGGCGCGCACGGCGGGTTCGTGGCCGTGCGGCGGGAGGACCTGCCCACCATCCACGTGCCCGACCCCACGCCCGCCCCGGCCGGTGTCGACCCGCACGCGCAGCGGCTCGCCGCGAAGGGGGTGTTCGCCGCGGGGGCCGGTGTCGGGGCGTACTTCGCCGCCGGGGCCGTCGCCATCGCCCTGGACTCCCTCGTCCAGGCCCTCATCGCCGCGGCCGTCGCCGCCGGAGTCGCCATCGCGACCCCCGGCCGGCGCGGCGGGGGCGACACCTACATCACCCACCACCACGTCACGAACCGGTGGTGGGGCAAGTCCAGCACCACCATCCGCAACCGCTGACCAGGAAAGAGGCCACCGAAGTGACTGACATCTACCGCTCCTACACCTCGGCCGAGAAGCGCAAGCGCGCCTTCCTGGTGCTGCGTGGCGCCAAGCAGGCTCTCGCCGACGCCGTCGACCCGAAGCTCGACCGGCAGATCGACCGCATCGACGCCCGCGCCGCCGAGCGCGGACAGCTGGAGGCCGCGGCCCTGCACCGCCAGGACGACAAGGCCAAGGCCGAGCTCGCCGCCGCCCGTGCGGCCGAGCGCGCCGCGCCGCGCGAAGACCGCGCCGCCGCCCGTGAGGCCCGTAAGACGGCCGAGAAGCGGGCGCGGGCCACCGAGCAGGCGATCCGCCGCGCCGGTCTCTGAGCACGCCCCGGGGCGGCCGTACCCGGCCAAGGACACCGGCCGCCCCGGGCCCACCCACCCGCTTTCAGCCTCAGGCAGGAGGAACCCCATCATGACTCAGGCCCCCGATATGGGAAGCCTGCACAACCTCGACGAACACCGCGCCGCCAAGGAAGCCGCAACCGCCGCGGCTCCGGTGACGCTGGTCAAGCCCACCCCCGCCCCCGAGGAGACCGTGCCGGCCGAACCGGCCCCCGCCCCGGCGGGGGAGGCCGTTGACCGGCCGGACAACCCGCTCGCCGACTGGCTGACCGTCCCCGACGCCCCGATGCTGCCGGTGTGGGCGCGTTCGCGCGCGTCGGTCCTGGCCAACGTCACCGCGCTGGGCCGCCTCACGTGGTGGCACACCCGCTACCACGGCATCCGTTCCCCCAAGTACCTGATGAAGGCCGTGCTGCTGGCCGCGCGCGGCTTCTACCGGGCCTGCGTCGGCCTGTGGCCGACCCTGTCCGCCCAGGACCACACCGCCGCCGTGCGCGCGCTCAAGGCGCAGAGCAAGGTACGCCCAGAAGACGTCGAACTTGCCGTGCGGCTCCAAGCCGCGCACGCCGATCGGACCCGCACCCGCCGCTGGCGGTTCGGCGCCGCCGCGATCGCGGTGACCACGGCCGTGGTCGGCTTCACCATCGCACCCCCGCTGGTGCAGGTCGGGATGGCCGCGGCCGTCGGCACACCTCTGGCCTACCTCGGCCGCGGCAAAGAGACCCACCTGCTCGACCAGGCGGCGCCGCCGATCCGGGTGGACATGTCCGCGCAGCAGCTCAACGACGCGCTTCGGGCCGCTGGCCTCCTCAAAAGCGGCAAGGAAGGCCAGGACGCGCCGAAGGTCTCTTGCTCGATGGGTCCGGTCCGCGATGGCCGCGGCTGGGCCGTGATCTTCGACCTCCCACGTGGGGGCGGCAAGACAGCCTCGGATGTGCTGGCCAAGCGCGAGGTCATCGCGCAAGAACTCGGCGTGGACGAGATCCAGGTCATCATGTCCCGTGTCCGCGCCGCCAAGGGCGGCAATGCGGGCCGGGTGTCGATGTGGGTCGCCGATGATGACCCCTACCTGGGCACCCCGAACCCTTCCCCGCTGGAGAAGGCCGAGCAGTTCTCCATCTGGGACCCGATCCCCTTCGGCCAGGACGCCCGCGGCACCCGCGTGGCCATTCCGGTGATGTGGCAGTCGATGTTCTTCGGCGGCCTGCCCCGGCGCGGCAAGACGTTCTCCCAGCGGCTGCTCACCGCGGCCGGGCTGCTCGACGCCTACGTGCGGCACTACGTCGCCGACGGCAAGGGCGGCGCGGACTGGATGCCCATGAAGGCCGTCGCGCACCGGCTCGTCATGGGCGCCGAAGACGACGCCATCGACGCGCTCAAGGCGATGCTCGCCGAGCTGCTGGCCGAGATGGAACGCCGGTTCGCGCTCCTGCGTGACCTGCCCACCTCCGTATGCCCGGAGGGCAAGCTCACCCCGGACATCGTCGCCAAGTACAACCTGCCGGTCATCTTCGTGACGATCGATGAGCTTCAGGAGTACTTCACCGCGATGGAGAAGGACGACCGGGAGCAGGTCATCAACGACCTGTGCCGCATCGCCCGCCGCGGCCCGGCCGCCGGATTCATCTCCAACTTCGCATCCCAGCGCCCCGACGCCGAATCGGTGCCGCCGAAGCTGCGGGAGATCATCACCATCCGCTACTCGACCCAGGTCGTGGACCGCACCAGCAGTGACATGGTCCTCGGCAAGGGCAAGGCCGCCCAAGGCGCGGACGCCTCCGTGTTGTCCGAGGAACACAAGGGTGTCGGCGTACTGGTCACCGGCCCGGCCTCCTACGTCACCGTGCGCGCGGACTACCTCGACGGGCCCACCTTCGCCGCCCTGTGCCGCAGGGGCCGCGCGCTGCGGGAGGCCGCCGGACAGCTCACCGGGGACGCGGCCGGGGACGTGACGGCCGCCGCGGACGCCGCCGGGGTTACCGTGCCTCCGATCGTCTCCGATGTCCTGGAGGTCATGCGGCACTCCCCGCGCATGTTCACCACCGACCTGCTGGCCGCCCTGGTCAACCTCGACGAGGACACCTACGGCGACTTCAACGCCGAACGCCTCGCCGCCGAGCTGGAGACCGCCGGAGTCAAGCGCACCAGCAAGCAAGTCAAGATCTCGGGTGCCAACGGCGCCGGGTACCAGCGGCGCGACATCGAAGACGCCGTACCCGCCGAAATCCTCCTCGGCACCACCGGGTAAAGGGGTCCCCCTCTACCCGTCCCCGGCCCAGACCCCTCCCGCGCCCCGGTTCGGCCGATCTTCACCGGTCGCCGGGGTAGCGGGGGCCCTTTACCCCGGTAGAGGGGGAGGTAAAGGGCTCTGACCTGCAAGGTAACGGGGGTAAAGGGGGGCGTGCGGCCCCCTGTCACACCCCTCCACAGCCAGGAAAACGACGAGCGGCCCCCTCTCACGCCAATGAAGCGGGGCCGCCCTCGTCCAGCAATCCCATCAGAGAACTGGAGACCTCCAGCATGACCCAACCTGCCGTCATTCGGCGAGACCTTCCCGCCCTGTCGCCCGTGCGGACCGCGCTGGAGCTGGCCGCGGCCGGTCTGCCGGTGCTGCCCCTAAGGGGCAAGGTCCCGTTCGGGAACTGCCGCGCGTGTGCCGGCCAGCCGCCCGCATGCGGCGGGCGGCCGAACATGAAGACCCCCGGCCCCTGCACCTGCCCTGATGTCTGCCACGCGTGGGCCGCCGCCACCACCGACCCGTCCGTCATCGCCTCGCCCGCGTGGGCGTCGGCGTGGCGGGAGGCCGTGACCGTCGCCTACCACCCCGGCGGCGCCGGGCTGACCGTCGTGGACCTCGACGACACCGCCGCCATCGCATGGGCGCGTCAGACCCTGCCGCCCACCCGGATTGTGCCCACCACCCGTGGGGAGCACTGGATCTACCTGGGTGCGATGCGCTCGGTGAACGGCGTCCGTGACGGCGTCGACATCAAGTCCACGATGGCCTACGCGCGGTGGCTCGGTCCCGGCATCGGCACCATGACGGCCTTGCCGGACATCGTGCGCGCGCTGGCTGTGAAGGAACCCGCGACGGTCCGGGCGGCCCCGCAGGCCATCACCGTGCCCGCATGGGCTGGAGAAGGGGTGTGCCCTCACCGCACGCCCACCTACCTGGACCGTGGCATCGCCATGGCCGAGCAGCGCATCACCGACGCCCGCAGCGCGGTCCACACCACCGTCTACCGGACCTTCCTCGCCGTGCTCTCCACCCACGGCCGGTGCGGCTGCCTCACCGAGGCCCACATCGCGCGACTGTTCACCGCCGCTCAGACCAAGGGCGAATCCCCCCGGCACTGCATCGACGCATGGACCAACGCCCGCGCCAAGTTGGGACTGTGACCATGTCCGACGACGAGAAGAACCCCGCCCGCGAGGTCATCACCAACTACGCGCAGTCCCACTTCCGGTACTTCCGCACCGCCGACGGGACCGTGTACGCGCAGAAGAACGGCCACCCTGTGGCCCGCCCGATCCGCTCCCAGGGCACCACGGGAAGCCACCGCCAGGAACTCATGGTCGGCCTGTTCAAGGACGGGATCGGCGTGTTCAACGGGACCGCGCTCAAGGAGGCATTGGACTTGATCGAAGCCCTCGCGCTGACCGAGGACGTGCAGCCCGTCCACATCCGCGTCGCCCCCGGACTCGACGGAGCGACATGGCTGGACCTGGGCCGCAGTGACGGGCAGTCCGTCCGCATCCACCCCACCGGCTGGGACATCGCCATCCCCGACCCGCGCGAGGTGTGCTGGCGGCGCACACAGCTCACTGGGGAACTGCCCCTGCCAGCCAAGGACACCAATGGCAAGGGCATCGATCTGCTGCTGCGGCTGTGCAACTTCGCCAACGCGGAAACCGAATGCCTGGCTGTGGCCTGGCTGATTGGCTGCCTCGGGCCGTCGGTACCGGTCCCAGCTCCCTTTCTCACTGGACCGCAGGGAGCAGGCAAGTCCACCGGGGGGCGGATGCTCGTGCGGATCATCGAGGGCATGAGCGGGGATCTGCGCCGGGCTCCGAAGGACGAGGAGAATCTGATTGCGGCGGTGGCGGCCGGTTGGGTCACCGCTCTGGACAACCTCTCGCACATGACCCCGGACCTGTCCGACGCCATGTGCTGCATCGTCACGGGCGCCGAGAACGTCAAGCGTGCTCTCTTTACCGACGGGGACGTGTTCCGCGCTCGCTACCGCCGCCCCCTGCTCCTGACCGGCATCGACGTGGGAGTCATCCGGCCCGACCTCGCGGAACGGCTCCTGCCCCTGCGGCTGGAGCGGCCCCGCGTCCGGCGCACCGAGGCGGAACTATGGGCGGAGTACGCGGAGGTTCTGCCCGTCGTTCTCGGCTCGCTCCTGGACCTCACGGTCAAGGTCCGCGCCGCCGAGGCAGAGACCCCCACCGACCTGCGCATGGCCGACTTCGCCCACCTGTGCGCGCAGCTCGACTCGGCCACCGGCCTCGGAGCGCTCACCGCCTACCGGGCCAGCCTGGATGACCTCAACGACGACGTGATCGAGGGTGACCTCCTCGCGCAGACCGTCCTCATGCACGCCGACACCATCGAGCCGGGCGCGGCGCAGCGGATGACCTCCACCGAGTGGCTGCACTGCCTCAGTCGCCTCTACAGCGGCGACGAACAGCGGCCCCTGCCCAAGGGCTGGCCGACCACGGGAAAGGTCCTCTCCGACCGTCTCAAGCGCCTCCAGCCGACGCTTGCCGCCCGTGGCGTCCTCATCGACTCGGGACGCACCAGCGAAGGCCGCTACCTCGAAATGACCCGCCAACCGGCCCCGCCCCCACACCAGCAGAAGCCGATGTTCTGACCCGCGACCGCGGTCGCTCCGGACAAGCAAGAAGAGCACGGGGGCACCGAGGGGGGGGAGCCCGTGCTCCTCTTGCTGTTCGGCGAACGCCGCCCGATAGTCGCGCCGCGCAGCGGCTCCTTCTTCACGCTGTGAGGCGCACCGCACCACAACAGACACCCCCTCTTTTGTCCTAAGAGGGAAGACGCTGCGTCATCTGCGTCATGCGGACGGAAAAACGGCCTCTGACCTGCGGCTACAGGCATGACGCAGACGGCGGCCTCTGCGTCATCCTGCGTCATCTGCGTCACCCAATGACGCAGCCCATGACGCACCGATGACGCACACCCAAACCGCTGCGTCACACAAAACCGCAGATCAGAAGCCTGAATGACGCTGATGACGCAATGACGCAGAAATCCGCACCTCGGACAGACCCTGCCCGCGCCGCCGTAAGCCCCTGCCCCTCCATAGGCACGCTGGCACCCGCCGCCCAGGAGACGCCCATGGCAACACCGCCGATCACCGACACCCTGCGCTCAGGACTCCCGGACCGCTACCTCACCCCCGACGACATCGCGGATCTCTTCGAAGTGCCCCTGGAAACCGTCTATCAGTGGCGCAAGAAGCGCATCGGCCCTCCCGGCTTCCGCATCGGCAAGTACGTCCGCTACGACCCCGCCGACATACGCCGCTACGTCCGGGAGCGCAAAGCCGTCGACATGGCCGCCTGACAGCAGACAACCAAGCCCAGCACGACACCCGCGGGGCGGGGCCACACGGCCCCGCCCCGCTCCGATCTGCCCGAGAAGGGACCACAGCCTCAATGGCAGGCCACATTCAAGACCGCTGGTACAAGACCGAGCCCGGCCCGAACGGCAAGCCCGTCAAGGTCAAGACCGACCGCCACGGCACCGGCATGCGCTACCGCGCCCGCTACATCGGCCCCGACGGCACCGAGAAGTCCAAGAGCTTCCCCGACCGACAGAAGCGCCTCGCCGAGCAGTGGCTGACGCACATCGAGGCCGACATGTCACGCGGGCAGTACATCGACCCGACCGCCGGCCGAATCACCTTCCGGCAGTACGCCGAGAAGTGGCTTGCTGCCCTGACAACGGATCTCACCAGCCGCGCGGCGGTCGAAGGACGCATCCGGCTGCACGCGCTGCCGCACCTCGGCAACCGCCCCGTCGGATCGTTCCAGGCCGAGCACATTCGCGACTGGATCAGCCAGCTCGAAGAGACCGTTCAAGCCCCGGCGTACCGACGCCACATCTTCGAGGTTGTGTCCTCCGTACTGAACGCGGCCGTTGACGACAAGCTGTTGACCTCCAATCCCTGCCGAGCGCGGTCCGTCAAGGCTCCGCGTGCGCTGCCGACGCGGGTGCACCCCTGGACGGCAGAGCAGTTGTTCGCGGTCCGCGCTGGGCTCCCAGAGCGCTACCGCGCGATGGCCGATGTCGGCGGCGGGTGCGGGTTGCGGCAGGGGGAGATCTTCGGTCTCGCCATCGACAACATCGGGGACCTCGGTTGGCTGTACGTACGCCAGCAGGTCAAGAAGGTTCGCGGGACGCTGGTCTTCGCTCCACCCAAGCGTGGCAAGCTACGGGACGTGCCGCTCGACCACGAGGTGTCGGCAGCACTGGCGGAGCACATGAAGGCGTTCCCGCCCGTGGAGGTGTCCCTGCCATGGATCACGCCGACCGGCCCCAAGGTCACCAAGCGGCTCGTCTTCACGGCATCGGCGGGCACTGCTCTGTGGAGCAACGCGTTCAACGCGCAGGCATGGAAACCGGCGTTGGCGTCCGCTGGGATCATCCCGAGGCCGGAGAGAGGCCAGCGGTACGCGGTCGCGCGCGAGCACGGGATGCATGCGCTGAGGCACTTCTACGCCTCGGTGCTGCTGGACGCCGGGGAGAACATCAAGGCACTGAGTCTGTACCTGGGACACAGTGATCCAGGCTTCACGCTGCGGGTGTACACGCACCTCATGCCGAGCAGCGAGACGCGGACGCGAGCAGCCATCAGCGCCATGTACAAGACGGCCGGTCAAATCCATGACGGCCCACAGACGGCCCAAGCAGCCTGAGACGGCCCCTCACTGGCGAGAAACATACTGGTGAGGGGCCATTTTGACCTCAACTCCGGCAAGTAACACCCCATCTTGCCGTACGCCAAGCGCGCGACGGAAACCCGTTACCCCCTCTGCCCGGGTCCGGCCTCGTTCCTGCCTCATGGCTGTCACATAACGGCCACATATCAACCGCATGCCGGGCCCTCGCGTCGGCCGCGCACGCGAAAGGGCCGGAGCCTCTTTACGAGGCCCCGGCCCTTTCAGCGATTACTGCGGGTCAACGATCACTCACCCGCGGGAGCCGCCTTCTTCTTGCGGACGAAGAAGACCGCGCCGCCACCGATCACGACAAGCGCCACGGCGACGCCGGCGATGATCGGGGTGTTGCTGCTGGAGCCGGTCTCGGCGAGGTCGCCGCCGCTGCTGTCGGCGCTGCCGCCGCCGGCCGAGGCCGGGCTCGGCTGGGAGGACGGGGTCTTGTCACCGCTGCCGCCGCCGGTGCTCGCGGTCTTGCAGTCCAGCACGCCGGAGAAGGTCTTCTCGAAGCCGTTCGGACCGGTGATCGTGAACTTGTAGGCCTGGTCCTCCTTCACCGGGGCGGTGATGGTCTGGGACTTGCCGGCCTCGATGGTGTGCTTCTCGCCGAGGAGCTCGAAGGTGAACGCCTCGTCGCCCTTGTTCGTCGCGGTGATGTCCACGCCGCCCTTGGCGCAGTTCTTCTCGGCGGACAGCGCCGGGATCGGGCCCTTCTTCGCCCAGTCCGCGGTGGCGGTGGCGGAGACGGTGGACTCGCTGGAGCCGGCCAGGATCTGGGTCTGGCTCTTGGTGGCGCTGGCGAACGCGCGGCCGACCGGGACCTTGGTGGCGGCCTGGGCGGTCAGCGAGGCGCTGCCGTCGGCGGCACCGGCCGGCACGTCGAAGTACAGCT
Source organism: Streptomyces sp. NPDC097640 (assembly GCF_040302705.1). Classification (NCBI taxonomy): domain Bacteria; kingdom Bacillati; phylum Actinomycetota; class Actinomycetes; order Kitasatosporales; family Streptomycetaceae; genus Streptomyces; species Streptomyces sp. NPDC097640. The sequence goes on along the minus strand of NZ_JBEOSB010000004.1, from coordinate 151,724 downwards.
CGCTGCCGTCGGCGGCGCTGGTGACCGTCTTGCCGTCCTTGTCGACGACCTTGACGCCGGAGGCGGCGGTGTCACCCGGGGTGACCGTGACACTGTCCGCGTTGGTGTGGACCTTGACCGGGCCCAGGCGCTCACCGGACTTGCCGGAGACCGCGGGCGGGTCCAGGGTCAGCGAGGCCTTGGGCTCCTCGAGGCTCTGCGCGTTCTTCTCGAGGTAGTCGGCCAGCTTCTGGGCCGCGGGGTCGACCGCGTCGACGTCGGCGCCGTCCGAGAAGCGCCAGATGGCGACCTGGGTGCCGGCGGCCGCGGTCTTCTCCGTCAGGGGGCCGGAGCCCGCCTTGGCGGCAAGCGCGGAGAGGTCGTTGACCTGCGGGTAGGAGTTCTGGAGAACCCAGTTGATCTTGCCCGCTTCGGTGTTGTGCGCCAGCGATGTGGCGCTCCAGGGCTTCTCCTCGTACTTCGCCTTGCTCTGCGTCGGGTTGTGGAGGTCGATGCAGTACGTCTGGATGGTGCCGCCGTTGTCGACCGCCATCTCGAACAGACCGGCGCCGACCCGCTGGTCCTTGCCGTCCTCGTGGATGACCGCCCTGTCGAAGGTCTTGAGACCGCTCAGCGTGGCGGTCGCACCGCCCTGGCTCGGGGGCGCGTCGTCCGCGACTGCGGCACCGGCCGTGACTATCGCGCCCGCCGCGACCAGGCCGGAGGCCAGGAGCGCGGCGGCAAGGCGGGCAGAGCCCCGCCCCTTTACAGAAATCATGGTTTCCCCTCCGGGCGAGCGCCAATCTGTGGGTGCGCCTCGCCAGCGAACTCAAAACTCAGGAGCCCCCGTTGGCATCAGGGATCCTAGGGAGAACCCTCGTCCCGTTCCCCAGGAATACCAAGGGCCAACCAATCCGAATCGAAATCGTTATCTCATCACACCACCCCACCTGACCTGGCTTTATCGACAAATCGCCGGGAATCACGGGGGTGTTGCCCCAGTCGGTGCGTTTAAAAGAGGTTTAGCCCGCGAGACTCTGCGAAACGCGGATGTGCCCCGCGCCAGGTCGTGTCCGACCGCCATCGCGTCGACATCCGCGGTGATCCACCGCCTGGACCCGCCGCCGTCTTCCCCCGGTCGACCCCCCGGTCGATCCGACGGCCGGTCCGACCACTGGTCCGACCGCTGGTCCGGAAGCCGCTCTCCCGTCCGCTCCCGCACCCGCAACGTGCCGTGCACGACCAGCGGTTCGCCGAGCGAGACCGACGCCGCCACATTGGCCGCGAGCCCCCGCCAGGCCCAGACCGTGTAGAAGCTCGTGTACGCGTCCGTCCACGCTTCCCGCGCCCGCTCCCAGCGCCGCGCCGTCACCGCCAGCCGGAACCGGGCCACCGCGACACCGGCCGCCGTCTCCCGATAGTCCGGCCGCGTCGCGGCATTGCCCACCACCGTCAGCCAGGTCTCGTTCAACCGCGCCGCCTCCCCGTTCACTTCACCGCGCCCGCGTCCGTCCCCTTCCGGGTTCATGCTGCACGCGATCGCCGAAGTCCGCCGGGGCCTGTGGGCTACTCCCCGGTTGTGGACAACTCGGCCCCCCGGCCGGGTGAACCGATCCCGCCCGCGGCGACGCCACCCGCCGCGATCACGTACTGCTTGCGCACCTCCCGGTAGCGCGACAGCTCCGCCGCCACCGGCTCCAGCACCCGCGCCCGCCCGCACTCCGCGGCCGCCTCCCGAAGCCGTCGCTCCGCCGCCTGCCCGTACCGCCGCGCGGGCCCCCGAGCCGCGAGACCGCACGCCCAGGCCAGCGCCTGCCCGCACGCCACGGCCGCCACAACCACCACGGCCGGCAGCGCGGCCACCCACCACGCCGGAGCGCCGAGCGCCCCCGCGGCCACCGCCACCAGGCCCACCAGTCCCAGCAGTTGCACCCCCGCCAGCGCGAGCTGCGCCGTCGCGGCCACCGACCACCACACAGGCCGGGACAGCCGCCGCTCCGCCGTCGCGGCCACCGCCCCGTCCACCGCGTCCGGCAGCCCCTTGCCGCCCCAGGCCGCCGCCTCCCGTACGGCCTGCGCCCAGGGCGCGGGCAGCCCCGCGGTCGCCTCGTCCGCCAGGTTCCGTACCGCCTCCTCCACCGCGGGCCGGGCGGTGACCGCGGCCACCGCCGCCGCCTTCGCCCGCGCGCCCGGGATGTCCAGCGCGGTCCCGGCCCGTCCCCCGGACCGTCCTCCGGCCGCGCCCTGGCCCTCCTCCGCCTCCGCGTCCCGCTCCCACGACCACACCGCCCCCGCCCGCCTCAGCTGCCTCAGCCGCCCCCAGGGCGTGCCGCACGCCCACCGCGCGTCCCGCAGCCAGGCGCGCTCCGCCGCCTGCCCGGCCGCCACCGCCCCCGCCGCGTCCGCCAGCCGCTCCTCGAACTCCGTCCGGGCCCGCGCCGAGAAGCCGACCGGCGCCCCGTCCGCCACATACTGCGGACGCAGCCGCTCCATCGCGCCGTCCACGTCCGCCGCCAGCCGCCGCTCCGCCGCTCCGCACTCGGCGGCGAGCCGGCCCAACGCCTCCCTCAGCTCCCCGACGCCCGAGCCGGTCAGCGCGGACAGCGCGAGCACGGTCGCCCCCGGTTCCCCGTGCTCGCCGAGCGCGAGCCCGTCCTCGTCCAGCAGCCGCCGCAGGTCGTCCAGCACCTGGTCGGCGGCGTCGCCCGGCAGCCGGTCCACCTGGTTGAGCACCACAAAGGTCACCTCGGCGTATCCGGCCAGCGGCCGCAGATAGCGCTCGTGCAGCACCGCGTCCGCGTACTTCTCCGGATCCACCACCCACACCACCGCGTCGACCAGCCCGAGCAGCCGGTCCACCCGCTCGCGGTGTCCCGCCGCCGCCGAGTCGTGGTCGGGCAGATCGAGCAGCACCAGCCCGCGCAGCGTGGGGTCGTACGGATAGGCGGGGCGGCGGCGGTCCCGGTGCGGGATGTCCAGCCGGTCGAGCAGGCCGTCGGCGTGGTCGGTCCAGGCGCACGCGAGGGGCGCGGCGGTCGTGGGGCGGCGGATCCCGGCCTCGGACAGATACGCCCCGGCCAGGGCGTTGAAGAGCGTGGACTTGCCGCTTCCGGTGGCCCCGGCGAGGGCCACGACGGTGTGTCCGAGCGGATGCCGCCCGCGCGCGACGGCCTCGTCGAGCACCCGTCCCGCCTCGCCGAGCGTGCGCCCGTCCAGCCGGGTGCGGGACAGCCCGACCAGCTCGCGCAGCGCGTCCAGGCGCGGCCGCAGAGCGCCGGTGACGAAGCCGCGCCCGCCGGGCTCGTACGCCGGCGCGTACGGCTCGCGCGCGCCGCCACCACCACCGAGGCCGCCTGCCCCGCCCTGGCCGTATCCCCCTCCCTGGCCGTATCCCCCGCCCTGCCCCTCGCCGTGTCCCGGCCCATGCCCTTGGCCCTGAGGCCCGTGCCCATGAGGCCCGCCGTACGCCGCACCACCACCGCCGTACGCCGCCTCCCGCCCCGGCGCGACCGCCTCCGCTTCCGGCTCCGCCGCGGCCGGCGTTCCGGGCCGCCGGCCCCGCGTCCGCCGGGCGATCAGACCGTCGTCCCACGTCTGCCTGGCGGCGCTCTCCTGGGAGGGCGCGCCTTCAGGCCCGGACGTCGCAGTGGCCGTCACCACCGTCACCTCTCCTTCTGTAGTACGGACAGCGCGGCGATCATCCGGACCTGGTGGTCCGGGGTCACGTTGAGGGCGTCGAGCGGGGCCAGCCGCCGGTCCCGCTCCGCCGCCAGCACCCGGCCGACGCACTCGTCGAGCAGCCGGCGGCCCCGGTCGCGCAGGCGCAGCGCCCCGTGCGCGCCCAGCGTCTCGGCCAGCCGCTCGCCCGCCGTACGGGTGCGGCGCCCGCCGATCAGGGACGCCACGAGCAGCGCGGCCGCCTCGTCCGGGGCGCAGCCGGCGCCGCCTTCGGCGGCCCGTGCGGCCACCTCCTCCTCGGCGAGCTCCTCGACGCAGCGCCGCCAGTGCCGTACGGCCACGCCGATCCGCTCCCCGGCACCGCGCGCGTCGCACGGCGCGAGCCCGGCGCGCGCGGCGGGTTCGCGCCGCCCGACGTCCCCGACCCGCTCGTCGGCGGCTGCCGTGGCGCTGCGCAGCAGGGTGGCGAGGGACTCGGCGAGGGCGGTGAGGAGTTCTTCGGGCGTGCTGTCGTACGGGCGGCCGTGCCAGTGGGTGAGCGCGCCCCCCGCGAGCGCCGTCCCGCCGGCCAGCTCGCGCCGCACCCGCTCGGCCGCCTCCCCGTACGCGCCCTCGACGTGCTGCACCAGCCGCACCGCCGCCGCGTGCTGGGCGGCCGCCGCCCCGGCCAGCGCGGGCATCCGGGCGCGGAGCGAGGCGATCACCCCGACGGCGGTCCGCTCGGCCGCGGCCTGGCGGGCGCCGGGGTCCTGGGCGTGCCGGGTGAGCCAGTCGCGCAGCGCCGCGACGGCCGTGCCGGGCAGCAGCCCGCTGCCGCCGCCCGCGGACTCGGGGAGCTCGGGGATGGTGAAGCGGGGCACGTCCCCCAGCCCGGCCGCCGTGAGCAGCGCCGCGTACTGGTGGGAGACCTCCGCGGCGACCTGGTGGGGCACCCGGTCCAGCACGGTGACGAGGGTGACGTCGTACTCCTTTGCGGTGCGCAGCAGATGCCAGGGCACCGCGTCCGCGTAGCGGGTGGCGGTGGTCACCAGTACCCAGATGTCGGCGGCGCAGATCAGCTCGGCGGCGAGGTCGCGGTTGCGGGCGACGAGGGAGTCGATGTCCGGCGCGTCCAGCAGCGCGAGCCCGCGCGCGAGCCCGGGGTCGGTCTCGACCCGCAGCCCCCCCGCGGTCCGCGCCGCCCTGTCGGCCCCCTCGTACGACGCCCCTTCGCCCAACGCCCCCTCACACGACGCCGCTTCATATGCCGCGCCTTCGTACGCCCCCTCGTACGCCTCCTCCTCGTACCCGCCGTCGGCCCGCTCGCCCTGCGCCGGCACCCACACCCGGGTCAACTGCGGCAGCACCCGCTGGCCGGCGAACCACTGGCGGTCCTCCGGATGGCAGACGAGCACCGGCGTGCGCGTGGTCGGGCGCAGCACTCCGGCCTCGGTGACGCGGCGGCCGACCAGCGAGTTGACGAGCGTTGACTTCCCGGCGCCGGTGGATCCGCCGATGACCGCCAGCAAGGGCGCTTGGGGGGCACGCAGCCGGGGCACCAGGTAGTCATCCAGTTGGGCGAGCAATTCGGCTCGGCCGCGGCGAGCGCGGTCGGCGCCGGGGAGGGGGAGCGGAAACCGTGCGGCATCAACGCGATCGCGCAGTGCGGTCAGTGCGTCGAGCAGTCGGGGCCGTACGTCCAAGATCGCCACGGGTGAAGAATGCCCGTTTTTGATCTCTTTTTGAAGCGTATGCTCACTCGTGCGCGTCAAACAGACCCACCCGGATTACCTCAGATTGGGCAAGGGGCGGGCGTGGCGACTGGGGCTCGGGCATAACGAGTAGACAACACCCGCACTCTGAGGCGTGAAAAACGATGCGGGATTCGCACCTGCCTGCGATTATCAAACCGCTTCACCGAACCTCCACAACGTGCCACGGAGGTGAAGCAACCGGGGCGAGGCGCAGAGAGCCCTATCCTTGTCCCCGGCAAGGTCACGGATCCGCCGAGCCCGGCCACCGGCACCACGGCCCCGCACCGTCGGAACCGCAGGCACCCGGGGGCTCAGCAGTTGCGTGACAAGCGTCCGGCCCCCGTAGCTCAGTGGATAGAGCAGGTGCCTTCTAAGCACTTGGCCGCAGGTTCGAGTCCTGCCGGGGGCGCCCTTCACCGCCTCCTCTACGCCCGTAGAGGGAGTGTGTCAGTGAAAAAGCCCCGGCGCGGCGTGTAGAGCCGGATGGCCGACTCCCGCGCGTGCGGCGGCCAGGTCATGCCTACGGTGACGGCATGACCTGAGGGGGCAACCGTGCCCGTCCGACTTCGCCGACTGCGTGCGGCCGCCCGAGAGGCGGCGCCCGCGTTGCTGGGCTTCGCCGCGGTGCGGACCCTGGGGGTGGCGATGCTCGCCTACTGGGGGCATCGGCTCGGGCATCCGGCGGCGCAGCGAATGGCGACGCTGTGGGACGCCCAGCGATACATCGATATCGCGGTGGCCGGGTACGACCACGGGCTGCCGGCCGCGGGGGGCCTGACCGGCGCGCCGACGGACAATGACTACTCGAATCTGGCGTTCTTCCCGCTCTATCCGGCGCTGATCCGGCTCGTCCACGAGATGACGCCGCTGCCCGTCACGCATGCCGCCCTGCTGATCACCTGGGTCGCGTCCCTGGCCGCCGCGTGGGGGATCTTCGCCGTCGCCGCCTGGTGCCACGGCCGGCGCGTCGGGGTGCTGGCCGCGGTGCTCTGGGGGGTGCTGCCGCACGCCGTGGTGGAGAGCATGGCGTACACGGAGGCGCTGTTCACCGCGCTGGCCTCCTGGTCGCTGTACGCGGTGCTGACCCGGCGCTGGATCTGGGCCGGTGTGCTGTGCGCGCTGGCCGGGCTGACCCGGCCCACCGCCGTGGCCCTGGTGGCGGCGGTCGTCGCGACCGCGGTCGCCACGGTGGTACGGCCGCGCGGGCAGCCGGGCGGGTGGGCGGAGGAGGCCCGGTGGACGGAAGAAGCCCGGTGGGCGGAGGAAGCCCGGTGGGCGGAGGAGGTCCGGCGGCCGGAGGAAGCCCGGTGGCGGCCGGAAGAAGCCCGGTGGGCGGAGGAGGTCCGGGCGCCGGAAGAGGCCCGGTGGCGGCCGTGTCTGGGGGCGGCGATCGCCCCGCTCGGCTGGCTGGGCTTCATCGCGTGGGTGGGCGACCGGCTCGGCCGCTGGGACGGCTACTTCGCCGTCCAGATGCTGTGGCACTCCCGGTTCGACTGGGGCGTCAGCACGGTCCGTCAGGTGTGGCGGGCCTGCCTCCATCCCACCTCGGTGCCGCTCACCTGGGTGGTCGTGACGTTGGTCCTGTGTGCCGCCGTGTTCCTCGGCGTCGTGGTGGTGGCCCGGCGGCAGCCCCTGCCGCTGCTGGTGTACAGCGTGGTGCTGCTGGCCATCGCCGTAGGGGACTCGTCGTTCTTCGGCGTCCGGGCCCGGTTCCTGCTGCCCGCTTTTCCCCTGCTGCTGCCGGTGGCGGCATGCCTGGCCCGGGTGCGCTCCGGCGGCGTCCGCGTCGCGCTGCTGAGCACGGCCGCCGCCCTGTCCGCACTGTACGGCGCCTATCTGGTCTTCGCCGACGCGCACGCGCCATAGGCCCTGTACGGCGCAAGGCCGGGGAAGCGGTGCGGGCGCGCTCAGTCCGCGGAGCCGGAGAACTCGCGCTCGTACGTCTCGATGGTCCGGACGAACATGGCGCGCTGGTCGGGGGTGAGCTGCTCGAAGGCCCGGCGCCAGGCGTTCGCGCCGTGAGCGAGCCATGCCTCGATGGCCGAGCGGGTCTCCACGTCCTCCGTGATGGTGACGATGCTGCGCCTGCGGTCGGCGGGGTCGGTGCGGCGCTCCAGGACCCCCTGGCGGCTGAGGTCGCCGACCATCAGGCTGACCGTGGTGGGGGCGACCTCGAGCCGGGCGGCCAGCTCGTTGACCGGCATCGGGCCGTCGAACAGCAGGTAGGAGAGCAGCGACAGATGCCGGGGGGCCAGGTTGAAGGAGCGCAGCCGCTCGGGGATCCTGGTGCGCTTGAGCCGGGCGGCGACGCGCGGCATCACCAGCAGCATGGCCCGGATCGCCTGATCCGTACTCAGGGCGGCCTCCGGGCCGGACCCCGGCTCGTGCTCCTTCGACATGCCTCCCGGCCCCCTCGCAGCTGGCTTCGTGCCGTCACCTTCACGGCAAAGCTATCCCGGGGCGCGCCGCCGCCGGGCGACAGGGGCGTTTACCGAAGGGGCGCCTCCAGAGCGGGCAGCAGGTGCTGCTCCTCGTAGGCGAAGTGCTCCTCCAGGCCCGCGACCACCCGGTCCAGCTCGGCGCGGAGCTTCTCCGCGTCGGCGGGATCGGCGGGCAGTTCCCCGCCGTCCCCGTTCACCAGCGCCTCGAATTCCGCCAGGCCCCGCTCCACCGCCTCGTGTTCGCGCCGCAGCCGGGCGATGGCCGGGGCGAGGTGCGGGAACTGCTTCTCGAAGGCGGTGAACGAGCCGTCCTCCCGGATGTGGTGTGTCTGGAGCGCGTAGCAGAAGGTCAGGCAGTGCCGCCTCAACCGGCTCGCGAGGTCGGCCCCGGGCCGGTCCTCCGGCTCCGGGAGATCCGCCGGGTGCTCCCCGGCGAGCACCCGGTCGATCCCGGCGCGGACGCGGCGCAGCTCGGCGCGCAGCTCGCTGTGGTGCTGGACCAGCTGCCGGCCGATCATCCGGTTGCGCTCCGGGTTGTTCGCGCCGAGGTCCAGGAAGTGGAGGGCGACGACCGGTACCGTCCGCTCGGTCTGCTCCGCGTAGGCGCGGAAGCCCGGGTCGCGCGAGCACTGGAGCTCCCAGTAGCGGTCGCGCTCCTCGCCCTCCAGCGGCACCGCCCGCGCCGCGAACGGTTTGACGGCCCCGTCCTCGGTGCCGAGTTCGACGGTGAGATGCGGATCGGCCAGCAGGTTGTGGTACCAGTGCGGATGCCTGGGGCCGCCGGCGTTGGAGCCGAAGACCAGATAGCGGTTCCCGTCGCGCAGATACACGGCCGGGGTCGTATGCGGCCTGCCGGTCCTGGCGCCGGTCGTGTTCAGCAGGATCAGGGAGGCGCCTTCGAACATGCCGCCCACTTTTCCGTTGTTCGCCCGGAATTCTTCGATGACGTGCTTATTCAGGTCCATGGGAGTCCTTGAGTCCTACCGGCTTGAACAAAAGCCTTTGTTTTGACAGCAAAGGCATCAGGACGGCGTGCCCCGTTCCATCGTCAACACCACGACCCCGTGCACCCGGTCGGCCGCCAGGTCGTCCAGCGCGGCGTCCGCCCGCTCGAACGGATACGGCGTCACGGTGACCCGGAGCCGGTGGGCGGCCGCCGCGTTCAGAAACTCCCGCCCGTCCTCCCGGGTGTTCGCCGTGACGCTGCGCAGGGTGCGCTCGCGGAAGAGATGGCGCTCGTACTCCAGGGACGGGATGTCGGAGAGGTAGATCCCGGCGACGCTCAGGGTGCCGCCGCCGTCCAGCGCCTCCAGGGCCACCGGCACCAGATCCCCCACCGGGGCGAAGAGGATCGCCGCGTCCAGCGGCTCCGGCGGCCGCCCGTACGCGTCGCCCGCCGATGCCGCGCCGAGCTCCAGCGCGAGCGCGCGCGCCGCCGCCGACCGGGTCAGCACATGGACCACGGCGCCGCGGCCGATCGCGACCTGGGCGGTGAGATGCGCGGACCCGCCGAAGCCGTAGATCCCGAGCCGGCCGCCCGGCGGCAGCTCGGCGCGGCGCAGCGCGCGATAGCCGATGATCCCGGCGCACAGCAGCGGGGAGAGCTCCTCGTCCGCGTAGCCGCCGGGCAGCTCGTAGGCGTACGAGGCGGGGACCGTGGCGTACTCGGCGTAGCCGCCGTCCGCGTCCCAGCCGGTGTACTCGGAGGACGGGCACAGGTTCTCCCGGCCCCGCAGGCAGTAGCGGCACCGGCCGCAGGTCCGGCGCAGCCAGGGGATCCCGACCCGCGCCCCGAGCGGGGGCCCCTCCGCCGCCGGGCCCGCCGCGACCACCTCCCCGACCACCTCATGGCCGGGGACGACCGGGGTCTTGTGCGGCGGCAGATCGCCGTCGCGGACATGCAGATCGGTGCGGCACACCCCGCAGGCCCGGACCCGCACCAGCAGCTCGTCCTCGGCGGGTTGCGGAACCGGCAGCTCCACCCGGTCGAGCCGACCCGGGGTCCGCACCACCCATGCCCGCATTTTCCCTGGGATGTCTGGATTCGCCTGCGCCACCGGGGCAACGTAACGCCGTGGCGGTACGGGGGCGCGGAGGCGCGCGTTCCGGGCGCGTCAGCGGGCATGCCGGTGGGCCTGAAGCGGGTCGTGGGCGGGCCCGGAGTGCCGTGGGGAGCCGGATGGGCGCCCCGTAGTCTGAGGTCATGGGCAGCTCACGGTCTCCACTGGTCGAGGGGGTCACCAACCCCGGTGCCGGCTCCGCCCCGTCCGCCCGCCATGGCACCTGGCGCGGGCAGGGCCCGGTGGTCTGCGTGGTGGCGGTGGGCGGCGCCGCCGGGGCGGTCGCGCGGTACGGGGCGTCGCTGCTGTGGCCGGCCAAGACGGGCGGGTTCCCCTGGACGACATTCGCGGTCAACGCCGTCGGCTGTGCGCTCATCGGCGTGTTCCTGGCGCTGATCACCGAGGTGTGGGCCGCCCACCGGCTGGTGCGGCCGTTCTTCGGCACCGGGGTGCTGGGCGGGTTCACCACCTTCTCGACCTACACCGTCGACTTCGAGCGCCTGATCGACGGGGGCCATCCGGCCACCGGGCTGGCCTATCTGGCGGCCACCCCGCTGGCGGCGCTGGCGGCGGTGTGGGCGGCGGTGGCGGCGACGCGGCGCACCGTCGGGGCTCTCGCGGCGCGCGGCGAGAGCGGCGGGGCTACGTGATGAACGGCCTGCGGCTGACCGCCTTCGTCGGCGAGTGCGACACCTGGCACCACAGGCCCCTGTTCGCGGAGATCGTGCACCGCGCCCACCGCGCGGGGCTCGCGGGCGCGAGCGTCTTCCGCGGGGTCGAGGGGTTCGGCGGGACGTCGGTCGTCCACACCTCGCGGCTGCTGTCGCTGAGCGAGGATTTGCCCGTCGCGATTGTGATCGTTGATACGGAGGAGCGGGTGCGGGCCTTTCTGCCCGAGCTGGAGGAGATCGTCGGCGAGGGGCTCGTCGCCCTCGACCCGGTCGAGGTGCTTCGCTTCCCGGGCCGCGACGGAGACGACGAGGGCGGAAGCGACCACGAGGAGGAGGCCCGGTGAACTGGCTGCTGCTGGTGGCCGGCGCCATGGTGGGGGCGCCGCTGCGCTATCTGACCGACCGGGCGGTGCAGGCCAGGCATGATTCGGTGTTCCCCTGGGGCACCTTCGTGGTCAATCTCTCGGGCTGTCTGGTGCTCGGCCTGCTGACCGGCGCCGTCACCGCCGGGGCCGCCTCCTCGCACCTCCAGCTGCTGCTGGGCACCGGGCTGTGCGGGGCGCTGACGACGTACTCCACGTTCTCGTACGAGACGCTGCGACTGGCCGAGGACGGTGCTCGGCTCTTTGCGGCCGCGAATGTTGTGGTGAGTGTGGCGGCCGGGGTCGGCGCCGCCTTCGGCGGTGTGGCGCTGGCCCGAGCCATCTGGGGCTGAGCGCCACCCAACCGGAAGCAGCCCAACCGGAAGCAGCCCAACGAGAAGCAGCACAGCCGAAAGCAGCCCAGCCGGAAGCAGCTCAGCCGGAGTCGGAGTCGGGCACGGGCGGCAGCAGCCTGGTGCCCGGGGTCAGCTCCTCCCCCGCCCTCGCCGAGCGCAGATGCTCCAGCAGCACCCGGCGCAGCTCCCGCGCCGCGCGCGGCGGCGCGACGTCCTTGCGGTGCGCGACCGAGATGGTGCGCTGCATTCCGTGGTCCGCGAAGGGCGTGGCCCGCAGCCCGGATCTGGCGGCCACCATCCCCGGGATCACGGCGATCCCCAGCCCGGCCCGGACGAAGCCGAGCACCGCGTCCATCTCCCCGCCCTCGACCGAGAACGAGGGCTCGAAGCCGGCCGCCCGGCAGGCCGAGGTGGTGAACTCCCGCAGGTCATAGCCGCGCCGGAACATCACAAGCGGCTGGTCCCGCAGATCCTCGACGCGAATGTGGCGGCGCCGCACGGGCGGCGGGGACGCGGGCGAGGAGGCCACGACCAGCTCCTCGCGCAGCAGCTCGGTGGTGGCCAGCGCCGGGGCCTGCCCGGCCAGCGGGGTGATGATCAGCGCCAGGTCCAGCTCGCCCGCGGCCAGGGTGCGCACCAGGTCCTGCGAGCCGCCCTCGTCCACGATCAGCTCGATGCCCGGGAACTCGTCGTGGAAGCGGCGCAGCACATCCGGGACGAGGCTGGCGCACAGGCTCGGCGGGGCGCCGAGCCGCACCCGGCCGCGCCGCAGCTGGGCGACCTCCTGCACCTCGCGGCGCGCGGTCTCGGTGTCGGCGAGAATCTGCCGGGCCAGCGGGAGCAGGGCCTCGCCCGCGTCCGTGAGGGCGATGTTGCCGCGGGCGCGGTGGAACAGCTCGGCACCCAGCTCCCGCTCCAGGGTGCGGATCTGCTGGGACAGCGAGGGCTGGGCGACATGCAGGATCTCCGCCGCGCGCGTGAAGTGGCGAGTATCGGCCACGGTGGCGAAATAGCGCAGCTGCTGGAGTCTCACCCAGCCATGATAGCTATCGCCTATGGAATCGAGCCATTCCATGTCTTGGACGAATCACAAAAGCCTGCTTAGCGTCTTGTCACATGGCACTGGCGACGCGGACGGACCCTGAGCGGCCCGCCCAGAAGGGGCCGCGACAGCGGCCGGAACCGCCGCGGAAGCCCGCGCGGAGCCCGTCACTCATCGGCTCCGTGTGGCGTTCGACCGTCGGCAAGAAAGCGGTGATGGCCGTCACCGGGCTGATCATGCTGGCCTATCTGGCGGCCCACATGTTCGGCAATCTGAAGATCTTCTTCGGCCCCGGCGAGTTCAACCACTACGCGCACTGGCTGCGCACCATCGGCGAGCCCGCGCTGCACTACGAGTGGTTCCTGTGGGTGGTCCGGGTGGCGCTGGTGGCCTCGGTCGTGCTGCACGGCGTGGCCGCGTACCAGCTCAGCCGCCGCGACCTGGCCGCACGGCCGCAGAAGTACGCGCACGGCAACGCGCGCCGCAGGCGGAAGGCCAGCTACGCCACGCGCACCATGCGCTGGGGCGGAGTGATCCTCGGCCTGTTCATCGTGTGGCACATCCTGGACCTGACCACGCTCACGGTGAACGAGCGCGCCGAGCCCGGCCATCCGTACCAGAACGTGGTGGCGACCTTCTCCACCTGGTACGGCAACACCATCTACATCGTGGCGATGCTGGCCCTCGGCGCGCACATCCGGCACGGCCTGTGGAGCGCCGTCCAGACCCTCGGCGCGGGCCGCCCGGGCCGGGACCGGGCACTCAAGATCGTCTCGACGGCCGTGGCGGTCGTCCTGGCCGGCGGGTTCGTCGCCGTGCCCATCGGGGTCATGACCGGAGTAGTGAGCTGACATGAGCACCTTTGCGGAGTACACGACCGGCGAGCCGATCACCGACGCCAAGGCCCCGGACGGCCCCATCGAGGAGCGCTGGGACCGCCGCCGCTTCGAGGCGAAGCTGGTCAACCCCGCCAACCGCCGCAAGTACACCGTCATCGTGGTCGGCACGGGCCTGGCGGGCGGCGCGGCCGGGGCGACCCTCGCCGAGCAGGGCTACCACGTGGTGCAGTTCTGCTACCAGGACTCGCCCAGGCGCGCCCACTCGATCGCGGCCCAGGGCGGCATCAATGCGGCCAAGAACTACCGCAACGACGGCGACTCCATCCGCCGGCTGTTCTACGACACCGTCAAGGGCGGCGACTTCCGCGCCCGCGAGTCCAATGTGCACCGCCTGGCCCAGGTCTCGGTGGAGATCATCGACCAGTGCGTGGCCCAGGGCGTGCCCTTCGCCCGCGAGTACGGCGGTCTGCTGGACACCCGCTCCTTCGGCGGCGTCCAGGTCTCCCGCACCTTCTACGCCCGCGGCCAGACCGGCCAGCAGCTGCTGCTCGGCGCGTACCAGGCGCTGACCCGGCAGATCGCCGCGGGCAACATTGATATGCACCCCCGCACCGAAATGCTCGACCTGATCGTCGTCGACGGCCGGGCCCGCGGCATCGTGGCCCGCGATCTGATCAGCGGCGAGATCTCCACCTACTTCGCGGACGCCGTCGTGCTGGCCTCCGGCGGCTACGGCAACGTCTTCTACCTGTCCACGAACGCCAAGAACAGCAACGCCACGGCCGTCTGGCGGGCGCACCGGCGCGGCGCGTACTTCGCCAACCCCTGCTTCACCCAGATCCACCCCACCTGCATCCCGCGCTCGGGCGACCACCAGTCCAAGCTGACCCTGATGAGCGAGTCGCTGCGCAACGACGGCCGCATCTGGGTGCCCAAGGCGAAGGGCGACACCCGCCCGCCCGCCGAGATCCCCGAGGACGAGCGCGACTACTACCTGGAGCGGATCTACCCGTCGTTCGGCAACCTGGTGCCCCGTGACATCGCCTCGCGCGCCGCGAAGAACGTGTGCGACGAGGGGCGCGGGGTGGGCCCGGGCGGGCAGGGCGTCTATCTGGACTTCGCCGACGCGATCGCCCGGATGGGCCGCAAGGCGGTGTCCGAGAAGTACGGCAACCTCTTCGAGATGTACGAGCGGATCACCGCCGAGGACCCGTACCGGGTGCCGATGCGCATCTACCCCGCCATCCACTACACGATGGGCGGCCTGTGGGTCGACTACGACCTCCAGACCAGCGTGCCCGGCCTGTTCGCGATCGGCGAGGCCAACTTCTCCGACCACGGCGCCAACCGGCTCGGCGCCTCCGCGCTGATGCAGGGCCTGGCCGACGGCTACTTCGTCCTCCCCTCCACCATCAACGACTACCTGGCCCGGCACCCGCACGGCGAGGTGGACCCCGGCCACCCGGCGGTCACCGAGGCGGTCTCCGAGGTGACGGACCGCCTGCGGCGCCTCCTGGAGAACGACGGGGACCGCACCCCCGACTCCTTCCACCGCGAGCTCGGCGAACTGCTCTGGGACGAGTGCGGCATGGCCCGCACCGAGACCGGGCTGCGCAAGGCGCTCGACCGCATCCCTGCGCTCCGCGAGGAGTTCTGGCGTCGGATCAAGGTCCCGGGCACCGGCGAAGAGCTCAACCAGTCGCTGGAGAAGGCCAACCGCATCGTCGACTACCTGGAGCTCGCCGAGCTGATGTGCCTGGACGCGCTGCACCGCGCCGAGTCCTGCGGCGGCCACTTCCGCGAGGAGAGCCAGACGCCCGACGGGGAGGCGGCCCGCGACGACGAGTCCTTCTCGTACGCCGCGGCCTGGGAGTTCGCCGGCACCGGCGGCGCCCCCGTCCTGCACCGCGAAGACCTGGTCTTCGAGTACGTCCACCCCACGCAGCGGAGTTACGCATGAGGCTCACCCTGCGGATCTGGCGCCAGCACGGCCCGAACGAGCCGGGCGCCATGACCGCGTACGAAGTCGACGGCATATCGCCCGAGATGTCCTTCCTGGAGATGCTGGACACGCTCAACGAGGAGCTGATCCTGCGCGGCGAGGAGCCCGTGGCCTTCGACCACGACTGCCGCGAGGGCATCTGCGGCGCGTGCGGCATGGTCATCAACGGCCAGGCGCACGGCCCCGAGCGCACTACCACCTGCCAGCTGCACATGCGGCACTTCTCCGACGGTGACACGATCGACGTCGAGCCGTGGCGCGCCGCCGCCTTCCCCGTGGTCAAGGACCTGGTCGTGGACCGCTCGGCCTTCGACCGGATCATCGGCTCCGGCGGCTTCATCTCCGCCCCGACCGGCAGCGCCCCGGACGCCCACGCCACGCCGGTGCCCAAGCCGGTCGCCGACACGGCCTTCGAGCACGCCGAGTGCATCGGCTGCGGGGCCTGCGTGGCGGCCTGCCCCAACGGCTCGGCGATGCTCTTCACCTCCGCCAAGGTCGTCCACCTGAACGTGCTGCCGCAGGGCCAGCCGGAGCGCGAGTCGCGGGTGCTGGACATGGTCGGCGCGATGGACGAGGAGGGCTTCGGCGGCTGCACCAACACCGGCGAGTGCGCGGTGGCCTGCCCCAAGGGGATCCCGCTCCAGAGCATCTCCATGATGAACCGGGAGTTCCTGCGGGCGAGCGTCAAGGGCGGCGGCGGCCGCAGCTGACGGTACGAGAGCCCTCGTACCGTCAGCAGGGCGAGGCGGCGGCCGGGCTCAGGCCGCCGCCACCACCGGGGTCTCGCGCCGCGCCTCGCGCCGGCGCAGGGCGGCGGCCAGGCCGAACGTGGCCAGCGCGACGACCATCATCAGCGCGCTGGTCCACACCGGCGAACGGAACCCGAGACCGGCGTCGATGGCGAGCCCGCCGAACCACGGGCCCGCCGTGTTACCGACGTTGAACGCCGCCGTGGTGAACCCGCCCGCGAGGGTGGGGGCGCCGTCGGCCAGGTAGAACGTGCGCGAGGTCAGCGCCGGCGCGATGCCGAACGCGAGCAGGCCCTGCACGAAGACCAGCACGAACACGGCCACCGCCGCCCCGGCCGACAGGGCCAGCACGGCCCAGCCCACGGTGAGCGCGGCCATACCGGTCAGCAGCGTCAGATGAGGCCGGGCGTCGGCGATCCGGCCGCCGACGGTGATGCCGATGAACGCGCCCACACCGAACAGCACCAGCATCGCGGGCACCCACCCGGCGCCGTAGCCGCTGACGTCGGTCAGCAGCGGCGCGAGATAGGTGAAGGTGCAGAAGGTCGCGCCCTGGACCAGGGCGTTCATGGCGTAC
This sequence comes from Streptomyces sp. NPDC097640, assembly GCF_040302705.1. Classification (NCBI taxonomy): domain Bacteria; kingdom Bacillati; phylum Actinomycetota; class Actinomycetes; order Kitasatosporales; family Streptomycetaceae; genus Streptomyces; species Streptomyces sp. NPDC097640. Next base: position 135,235 of record NZ_JBEOSB010000004.1, on the reverse strand, counting down.
GCGATCAGCAGCTGCCCGCCGATCAGCGACCGCAGCTCGGCGCGCAGCCCGGCCGCGGGCGCCTCGGGGCGCCCGCCCGGGATCGAGGCCAGGACGGCGGCCACGCCCGCGGCGGACAGCACGGCCACCGCCCAGAACGCCGCCCGCCAGCCCCACAGCTGACCCAGCACCGCACCGCCGGGCACACCCGCCACACAGGCCAGCGTGACCCCGCCCATCACCACGGACATCGCGCGGGCCTTGGCGCCGGGCTCGACCATCCCGACCGCGGCCCCGGCGGCCACCGCCCAGAAACCGGCGTTGGCGAGCGCGCCGACGATCCGCGTCGCGAGCAGCACGCCGTAGTCGGAGGTGAGTGCCCCGGCGACATGGACGGCGGCGAACACCACCAGGAACGCCACCAGCGCGGTCCGCCGCGGCCAGCGCAGCGTGAGCATCGCCAGCAGCGGCCCGCCGACGACCATGCCGATGGCGAACGCCGAGGTCAGAAAGCCGGCCTGGGGGATGGACACCCCGAGGTCGGCGGCGATTTCCGGCACCAGGCCGGACAGCATGAACTCCGAAGTGCTCTGGGCGAATACGGCCAGCCCGAGCATGTAGACGGCAAAGGGCATACGGGAACTCCCCGAGTGAATCCGATGGGACTGCGAGCGGGCAGCGTTCGCCGACGGGAGAGTTCGCCACGATGCGCGGTGACGCGCCAAGGCACGCCACACCCAGGGGGCGCGACTGAGGAGAGGGAATCGACGTCCGGTCGGAGTCGTCCGCTGCCGTGATGCGGAGATCCGGCCACCGGGGGCACGCCACGGAGCGCCGCACGGCCTCAGGGGCGGGGTGTGCGGCGGGGCGGGCGTCACTGCCACCGGACGGGGCCGGTGGCTACGGTCTGTCTGACTCCGGGCTGGACATGGTCGAGCACGGTAGCAGCCCCGGCGGACCGCTTCCACGGATTTACCGGGTGCCGCGCCTTTGCCGGGTGCCGCGCCTTTGCCGCGTGTCACATCGCGAGGAACTCGTCGAGGATCCCCGGAGCCGCCTCGTGCGCGAACGCCGCCGCCTCCCCGGCCGCCATGTCGGGGATGCGGTAGCCGTCCTCACCCGCCGCGACGGCCGCCGTCAGCGTGGTGACCCCGGCCCGCCGCGACATCGGGCTGTCGGTGAACGTCCAGGCCAGCACGGCCCGGCGGTCCAGGGCCACCGTGTCACGGCTGAAGGTGCCGGAGCGGATGAGCAGATGGCCGCCGTGACCGCCCGCCAGCCCGTGGCCGAGCGCGCGGTACGCGTCGCGCGCCAGGGCGTACACGACGGGGGTCGCGACGAGGAGGAAGCCCCCGGCACAGTAGAGCAGTACGGGCGTCAGCAGCGCCCCGAGCACCGCGAGGACGGCCGTCACCGGCACCACGACCCACACCATGCCGCGCATGACACGGCGGCGCAGGGCGACGCGCGGGTGCCGGGTCAGCTCGGGCCGGTCGAAGAGGGCTTCACCGACAGAGTTTTCAGCGGGCGCGGCGGGCGCGGCGGGCCGTGCGAGCACGCCGGTCAGCACCCGCAGGGCCTCGGCGCGCGGGGCGGGCGGCAGCAGCGTGGAGCGGGTGCGGTTCTCCTCACAGTCGCCGAGGCCGCTCGCCACGGCCCGTACGGTCGCGCCGCCGCCCGCGCGCAGCAGCATCGGCTCGCGCAGCACCGCGCCGCGCAGCCGGGCGCGCTCGATGGAGACCGAGCGGGTGGTGAGCAGCCCGCGCCGGACCCGCAGGGTGCCCGCGTCCGCCCACTCCAGGCGGTACCGCCACCAGTTCTCGGCGTACAGCACGACCGCGCCGACGCCGCCCACGGCGGCCACGGCCAGCAGCGCGAGCGGGATCGTCAGCCACAGGGCGCTGTTGCCGAAGTCCTCGAAGGCGCGGCGCACGGGCCCGATGCGCCACGGCTGCACACCGAGGTCGTCCAGAACCCGCCACACCGCACCCACTGCCGCGACCACCCCTCCGAACACCCAGAACGTGAGCGGGGCGTAGCGCAGCCAGCGCGGGTCCCCGGTGGACAGGACGGGCTCGTCGGCGGTGTCGCCGGTGCCCGCGCGGGCCAGCAGTTCGGCGCGCAGCCGCTCGGCGGCGGGGCGGGTGAGGGCTTCCAGGGTGAGCTCACGGCCGCCGCCCGCGCCCGTGGTGCCCGCGCGCAGCACGACGAGGCCGAAGAGCCGCTGTACGGGGTTGGCCGTCAGGTCGACGTTGCGCACCCGGTGCAGCGGTATGGCGCGCAGCCGGCGGGTGAACAGGCCGGTGCGCAGCTCGAAGGAGTCGGCGGTGACGCGGTAGCGGGTGCGCGACCAGCTGATCAGCCCGGTGACGGTGACGCAGGCGAAGGAGACGGCGATGGCGGCGAGGGTGATCCAGGCCCGGCTGCCGAGCCGGCCGCCGGTGGCCAGCGCGGTGAGCGCGAGCGAGGCGAGCGGGGCCGCCATCCAGGCGCAGTGGACGGCGATGGTGCGGGGGTCCAGCGCGCGCCACGCGGCGCTCGGCGAGTCGGCGCCCGGGTGGTCCGCACCCTGCTGGTCGGCGCCCGGCGAGTCGGCGCCGGTGAGGTGGGTGGTCACGCGGCATCACCCGGCACCAGCTGCGCCGCGTCGCCGATGCGCCGCGCCAGCTCCTGCGCATCGGCGTCGGAGAGCCCCGCGATGCGTACGTCGCCCGCCGTGGAGGCGGTGGTGACGGTGACGGTGGCCAGCCCGAAGGCCTGCTGGAGGGGGCCGCGCACGGTGTCGACGGTCTGCACCCGCGACAGCGGGGCGATGCGCCGCTTGCGCCACAGCCAGCCGCTCGCCGCGTAGACCGCGCGCTCCCCCAGCTCCCAGGCGTGTGTGCGGTAGCGCCACCGGGGCATGGCCCATGCGTATCCGAGCCCGGGCAGCACCAGCGTGACCAGCAGCAGCGGGCCGAGCCAGGGCAGTGCGCCGGGGAAGAAGAGCAGCGAGAGGACGAGCAGGGCGGCGGCGGTCAGCAGCATCGGCCCGCTCACCATCAGCAGCGCCTGCGTGGTCCACCAGCGGCGGGCGCGCGGGTCGACGCTGTGGAGCGGCGCCCTGAGCCGGGGCGCCCCGAGCTGGGGCCTGGGCGGCACGGGCATGGGGACGGACATGGGAGATTCCCCCGAGGTTTTTCAAGTCAACTGTATTGGCACGCACCCGCCACGGTATAGCAATACGATTGACTTGCGAAAGTGGGAAGGGAGGCCGGGGTGCCCAAGCGGGTGGACCATGAGGAACGGCGCGGACAGATCGCCGAGGCGCTGTGGCGGATCGCCGCCGCGCGCGGCCTCGACGGCGCGAGCCTGCGCGATGTGGCCGCGGAGGCGGGCATCTCGCTCGGACAGCTCCAGCACTACTTCACCAGCAAGGACGACATGATCGTCTTCGCGCTCGGCCATATCGAGCGGCTGGCCCAGCACCGCATCCGCACCCGCATCGAGGCGCTGCCGGGCGCGCCCACCCCCCGGGGCGTCCTCCGCGAGACGCTCGCGGAGATGCTGCCCCTGGACGAGGCGAGCCGCACCGGCTATCTGGTGCAGATCTCCTACTTCGTGCGCGCCGTCCACGACGAGCGGCTGCGCACCCACGCCCAGGAGGGCATCGCGTCCCTACGGGCCTTCTTCGCCGACCAGTTGAAGGCGGCCATCGCCCAGGGGGAGGTGTCCGCGAACCGCGATCCAGACCGCGAGGCGGCGCTGCTGATCGCGCTGACGGACGGGCTCTCCGCCGCCGCCCTGATGGAGTACGACAGCCCGCGGGGGGCCCTGGACCTGCTCGACCTGCATCTGGCGCGCCTCTTCAGCGGCGCCGCGCAAGACACCGGCGGCGCCGCCTGAGGTCACCGCACGACGACGCCGGGCCCTAGCGGCTGTGCCCGCCCCGGCCCGGCTTGATCGCGAGGGCCTGCGGCAGATCGTCCAGCGCCTCGACCAGCAGTTCGGCGCCGCGCACCGCCACCCCCTGCCGCTCCCCCTCCCGTATCTGCCACCGCTCCAGGGCCTCGTGCACCGTGCCCCACTCGGGCGGCCGGCGCTCCCGTACGGCCGAGACCGCCTCCGGCAGCGACTCCCGCAGCGCCGCCGCGAACTCCGCGGCCTCCTTCGAGGCGGGCGCGTCCCGGGCGGGCAGATGCGCCTCCAGCAGCATCGTGACCCGGCCCATGGTGGACAGCGCCGTCTGCGCCGCCCGCGCCGCGCCGCGGGACAACCCGCGGTGGCGCACCGGCTCCTGATGGGCCCGCGCCTCGCTCCGCTCCCAGGCCGACCGCGCCGCCCGGGCGTCCAGCAGCGCCTCCCGCACCTGGCGGGGGCGGCGGTCCGCGGGGCGGGCATGGGCGTCGAAGACGGCCACGGCGTAACGGCCGTTCGTCTCCAGCCAGTCGGCCAGCCGGTCCTGCAGCAGCGGTGTCTCCCAGGCGGGGAAGATCACATAGGCGGCCATCGCCAGCAGCCCGCCCAGCAGGGTCAGCGCCACCCGCGCCGCCACCGTCTGCGACCAGCCCTCGCCCGCGATGCCCAGCAGGAAGACGACATACGCGGTCACACACGCGGAGGCCACGATGAAGCCCGTGCGCAGCAGCAGGTACAGCAGCGCGGCGCAGACCACGGCCAGCGCCGCGCTCACATACGGACCGGGGTGGGCCAGCGCCATCACCGCAGCGCCGATCACCACACCCCCCAGGGTGCCCATGAAGCGCGCGACACCGCGCGAGAAGGTCTGGGCGAAGTCCGGCCGCAGCACCATGACCGAGGTGAGCGGCGCCCAGTAGCCATGGCCCCACGGCAGCGCGGCCCCCAGCAGATAGCCGCAGGAGGCGACCACGGACACCCGCACCGCGTGGCGCAGCACGGGCGAGGACCAGCGCGCCTCGCGCCGCAGGGCGCGCAGCGCCACCGGCACCATGCCGGGGACGGTGGGCCGGGGCAGATACCGGCGGTCCTTGGCGCCCTCGGCCGTCACCGCCTCCACCGGCTCGTCCGAGGACTCCACCACATCGGCCACCAGCGCCATCAGCCGCAGCGCGGCGCGGCGGCCGGCGCCGCTGAGCATCGGCCCGGTCGGGGGCACCTCAAGCACCGCCATGGCATCGGGCGGCAGCCGCACCGGCTTGCCCCAGCGGATGGCGTGGGCCACCGCGTCCAGCACGGTGGCGGTCGCGCCGAGCAGGGCGCGCGCCCGGTCGCGCTCCGGGCCCTCGGGCGCGGCGCCCACCACCGGGTCGGCGAGCGAGGCCAGCACCGGCCGGATCCGCTCGGCGAGCAGCCGGTAGCCGCGCAGCTGGCGCGGGCGCCGCCGGGCCTGGCGGGGCGTCAGGGCGGCGGCGCTGCGGGCCTCCATCAGCGGCTGCGGGTCGAACGGCGCCACCGGGTCATAGCGCAGCCGGCGCGCGTAGTCGGCCACCGCGGCGAGCGCGTCCGCGAGGGCGTCGCGCTGCACCCCCCACGGCCGGACCGGGAACAGCACGATGAGCGCGGCCTGCACCACGCCGCCGAACCCGATCAGGGCGGCGTGCTGGAGCGCGCCGAGCACCGAGGTCGGGAGGGTGACGGTCACCAGCATCACCGCGACCATCTGGGTGGACACCAGCCCGGACACCGGGCCGACCGCCCAGGCCATGCCGGTCAGCAGCGTCCAGACGGCGAGCATGATCAGGAAGGTGACGGTGTGGGCGGCGGCCAGATAGCCGAGGAACGTGGACACCGCCAGCCCGCCCGCGGCGGCCAGCGCGAGCGCGGGGCGCGGCCGCCAGCTGCGCTGGAAGGTCGCGATCCCCGAGGAGAAGGCGCCGAACGCGGAGGACACCGCGAGCGTCGGCGAGCCGAGCCACATGGTCAGGCCGATGACCAGGGCGACCCCGCACGCGCCGCGCAGTGCGACGAGCGGTTCCAGCCGGGTCCGCTCGATCGCAAGCCCGGCGCGTGCGGTCGCCTTCAGCGCGTGTGACCAGGTCATACGCCGAGACTACGGTTTTGATCCACAGAGCTGAACCAGCCGTTCCGCACTGGTTCGTCACATCCGCCGCATCACACCCGCGGCATGGCTTCGTCGGATCCGCGTCCGCGTATCACTCAGTCCTCCGCCCCGCAGTAGACGTCCAGCAGCTTCATCGGCTTGCTGCCGTCGAGGTCCACATACGCCGTGAAGGACGCGGTCCGCGGCTCGCCGCCCCAGGTGGTGGTGATCGTCGCCCAGCCCACCCGCGCCGACTGGGCGGTGGTGACCTCACCGACCTCGATGTCCCGCGGAGTGTTCTGCGCACACAGCAGCACATCGAAGTCCGGGTTCTGGGCGGCCTTCTCCTTGAGCTGTGCCGAGACCAGGTGCTTCCGCTCCCAGGCGGTCGGGCCGTGGTTGCCGTAGAAGCCCTCCAGGAAGTGGTGGATCTCCTCGGCGGTGTAGCGGTTGTTGGGGTCGGTCTGCGCGGAGGCGGCCGCGGGCGAGCCGGCCGCGAGAATGAGGCCGAGGCCGAGCGCGGCCGCGCAGCCCCCGGCGAGCGCCGCGGAGCGGCGCAGAGTACGAAGCATAAGAAATACCCCCGTGAAGTGCTGTTTCGATCGGTGAGCGGTCATCTGACCATTGATCGGTCGAACACCAAGAAAGACCCGCACGGACATCGGATGGTTGCTCCTCCGCTCCGCTACAGGCGTGTAACAGCACGGCCGCGGCCCGACTCGATGCCGGAGCCGGATGGTTCCGCGCGCCCAACAGGTGCCCGACAGGTGGCCTCCCCATTCAACGGAGAAAACCCATCCGTTAGCCTGTGGCGGTCATCGTCCTGGAACCACCTCAGGGGACTCGTAAACATGCGCCACCACATTTCCGGATCTGGGCGAACGGTTGTCTCCGCAGTCGCCCTCGCCGTCGTACTCACCGCCTGCTCCGGATCCGGCGGTGGATCGGACTCTTCCGCCAAGGGCGGCAAGGACGAGTCGTCGTCCCCGCCGGCCGCGGTCGGCGTCATCTCCCTCAAGGCGGCACAGAAAGTCCTGCTCAACTACGCGAAGGTCAACAACGAAGCCAACGCCGCCCGGGATCCGAAGAAGATCGCCGAGATCGAGGACGGCGCCCTGCGGCAGCAGAGTCTGGCGACCTTCACCCAATTCAAGACTCTGTCCGAGAAGGAACAGGATTCCTACAAAGTCCCCTTCTACTATCCGGTCAAGGGCGCCCACTTCTACATTCCGCCCAAGGGCTCCGAGAATGTCTTCTTCGTCGACACCCGGATCACCGGCAAGAACATCGACGAGGGCCGCCGTCGGCTGATCGCCTTCAAACAGACGAAAGGCAACGAGGGTGCCGCCTGGAAGGCGGTGGGCGTCGGCAACCTCGACAGCAAGACCAAACTGCCGAAGATCCAGCTGGACGGCGACGGATTCGCCTCCGCACTCAAGGAGTCGGACCAGGTGGGCGGCACCACCCTCGCCGATCTGCATGGGCTGTCCCAGGACATCTTTCTGACCGGCGGCAAGAGCGCGGACAGCACGTTCACGCAGAACGCTGCCGTGAAGGGCTGGAAGAAGGACTACGCGGACCGCGCCGACTTCCCCGACGGCTGCGTCAACGGCAAGTACAAGGCCGCCCCCACCGCGGACGACACGGTGTACGGGCTCAAGACCGCCGACGGTGGCGCCGTGGCTCTTTACGGTTTCGGCATCGACTACTTGAACTGGCCGAAGGCCGATGGCGTGAACTGCACCTCCGTCATGCAGATTGACAACATGCCCACGGTCACGGGTGTCTACCTGGACGGCAGGAACACCTCCACCTTCCTGACCCGCACCGATTCGTCGCTCACCATGGCTGTCGTACCGCCCTCCGGCAAGCGCGTCCGTGTCACCGGATACAGCTTCCAACTCATCAACGCCAAGGGCTAAACACCCGCTGTCCAGCGCATCGGTGGTTCAGCCGTCCTTCGGGCAGGCGAACTCGCCCTTCGGCCCCCAGTGTTCGACCCGCCCGGTGTTCTGCGCGAACGAGCCGCAGAACAGGACCGGTTCGGAGCCCTTCGCCGTGTGATGCAGGATCACCAGCGGCTTGTCGCGCGAGACCTTGGCGCCTCGCCCGAATTCCAGATAGCCGCTGGCTCCTTCCTTGCTGATGCCGTTGTCGAGGCTGATCTGCACATTGGACCGCTCCACATCACCGGTGCTGGCAAACGCCTCGTTGGCCGCGGCGGCCATCAGCTGCATCGCGTCATGGGCCAGCGCCGCCCGGCCGTCGTTGCGCCACAGGTCCTTGGCGCCGAACGCCGCGGCGTACTCCGCGTTGAACTCCTGGGTGACGTCGCTGCCGCGCGGATGCCCGGCGGGCAGCACATGGGCCGTGTGATAGAGCCGCAGCCAGGGCCGGGCCTCGTACTCGCCGGAGAGGGCGGCGGTGGTCAGCTCATTGCCGCCCAGGACCGTGAGCTTCCGCCCCTCGCAGGAGGTGTCGTCCCCGAAGACATCGAGGAACGCGGTGAACTCGCGCGCCCGGGACGCCCAGTACAGGACCGTACGGGGCTGGGCCTTGATCCGCTCGCAGACCGCGTCGGCCACGTCCTTGATGCTGTCCTCGTGCGTGACGCGGTTGCCGCCCGACCCCGGGGCGCCCGACTCGGAGCCCCCGGACCGGCCGCCGGGCGAGTACTCCAGCTTGGACCAGTCCCCGCCGAACTGCTCGGCGAAAAAGTCTCCGATCTCCTTGCTGTACAGGTCCGCGGGGTCCTGGACCACCACCGCCGCCTCGGCCGGGGAACACCCGCCCGAGCCGCCGTCCATGATGTTTCCCCGATGGGCGAAGTCGGCCTCGATCCGCGCCTCGCGGCTGTTGGTCGGCGCCACCCGGCGGTAGTAGGGGCTCACGTTCATCGCGTCGGCCGTGGCCGTGGTGCCCACCATGGGAATCTTCGCCCGGCCCAGCTCACGGACGGCCGCCTGGGTCTGCTTCAGACTCTGCGAGAAGGCCACCACGCCGATGATGCCGGAGCCCTTCCGCCCCGCCTCCTCGACGACCTGCCGCGCGCGGCGCTCGGCGTCCTTGTACCCCTCGCCCGCGCTGAGCATCCGGACGCGCAGCCATACCTTCTGCGAGTCGTTCCGCGCCTCGTCGTTGAGCGCGCGCTGGGCCAGCGCGATGCCGCGCAGCTCCGGCACGGCACCGTTGTACCGCTGGCCCTCCTGGTCCTTGGCGACCTCCGCGCCGATGTGCACGACCGTACGGGCCTCGGCTCCGCGCCGCAGCACCGCCTCGTCGACCCGCTTGTTCTCCTCTTCGATCATGAGCGCCGCGGCCTCGTACTGCTGCCGGGGCGGTGTGGCACCCAGCTCCGCCCGGCCCGAGAGGGGGCCACCGGACGCGCCGCCGAGACAGCTCTCGTCCTCGCCGGCCCTCGTCATGGGGATCAGCCACGCCCCCAGCACACCCAGCACCGCCACCAGGGCCACCCCCTCCAGCACCACCTCGGCGACCGGGCCCATCCGGAAGTCCCGCGGAGAGACCGGGCCCGAACGGGGCGCGGTGCCCGGCCTGACCCCGGGCGGCAGCGGCACCAGCGGCGCCAGCAGGGGCTCGAGGCCGCCCTCCGGCGCCCCGGTGGCGTGGTCCAGCGCCGTGGCGGCGTCCGACAGCCGGGCGCAGCGCTCCCCCGGGACCGCCACCCCTGCCGGGCTCGTGGCCACCACGACGGTGGCCGCGGACTCCAGCTCCTCGGCCGCGGTCCCGTAGGCGCTCAGAAAGCGCGCCGCCGGATCGCCACTTCCGCCATCAGCGCCACGCTCCAACAGCACGGTGAAGCGCGTGGCTCTCCGGCGCCGCCACGGCGAGACCCGCCCGGGCCCGGCCGCGGCCTTCAGATCCGCCAGCAGGGCGCGCAGCAGCAGCTGCTCAACGGTGGAGAGCCACTCTTCCCCCTCCGGCCCGTGTCCCGCCTCGCTCTCGTCCTGCCGCTCGCCCTCCGGCGCGTCCAACTCCACCAGCTGCGCGGCGCTCTCGAAGAACTCCTCGGAGCGCCTCCCATGGCCGCTCCCCCGCCAGTCGGCGAACCAGCCGGTGGTGCCCGACCACAGCAGCCGACGGGTGCAACGGCGCGCCCACCACCAGCGCGGTAAGACCTGAAACGCCGGGCGGGCGACGGCGGCCAGCGCGAGCGCCAACCAGCCGGGGCCCTGCGCGGCACTCTGCGCCGTCGGCGGATCACCGCCGCCCAGCTGCCACAGCGCCCGCAGCACCGGGCCTCGTCTGCGACGCCCCTCGTAACAACGGTCGCGCATCTGCTCGCCGGTGAGCGACTGAGCCCCGGGCCCCTGCTCCAGGGCGCACTCGACGACATCGCGCATCAGCTGGAAGTCCGGCAGGCGCAGCCGCCCGGTCCTGGGCGGAACGTCCTCACCCAGCCGCTGCCCGACGGCCAGCGTCAATGGACGGCGGCCCCGGACGGCGCGGGCCGCCTCGGCCGCCCCCAGCGCCGCGTACGGCACCAGCTTGCCGCCCCGCTCGCGGCGCAGACACCGCTCCAGTCCGCGCATGGCCCGGTGCGCCCGCCCGCCCGGATCCTCGCCCCCACCGTCACCCTCGCCGCTCTCCCCGCCCTCGGCGAGCAGCACCACCGGCGGCAGCACATCGCGCGCCGCGGCCCGCCGGTCCGCCGGCACCACCGCCCGCTTGAACGCCGCCATGAACTCGTCGGCGCCCTCCCCCTCCAGAAATCTCGCCCCGACCTGACGCCCGCTCATCGGCACCGCGATCGCCCCCAAGTTCCTCAGCGCGCCGTTCCCCCGTGCGCGAATGTCCGTTTGGGATCCCCTTCTCTGATACACGCGAAACCCCCCACCGGTTCCGCACCGGCGGGGGGCTTCACTCGAACGGGTGGTCGATCAGATCGGGCCCGCGAGCGGACCTGCCGCGCCCCGGGACCTCACTGACGCACCGTCAGTGGTTCTTCGGGAAGCCGAGGTTGATCCCGACCTCCTCCGACGGCTCCGGCCAGCGGGTGGTGATGACCTTGCCGCGGGTGTAGAAGCGCACCCCGTCGTTGCCGTAGATGTGCTGGTCGCCGAAGAGCGAGTCCTTCCAGCCGCCGAAGGAGTGGTAGCCGACGGGCACCGGGATCGGCACGTTGATGCCGACCATGCCCGCCTCCACCTCCAGCTGGAAACGGCGGGCGGCGCCGCCGTCGCGGGTGAAGATGGCCGTGCCGTTGCCCCACTTCGAGCTGTTGATCAGCTCGATGGCCTCGTCGTACGTCTCGGCGCGGACCACGCACAGCACCGGGCCGAAGATCTCGTCACGGTAGGCGTCGGCGGTGGTGGGCACCTTGTCCAGCAGCGAGACGCCGAGGAAGAAGCCGTTCTCGTGGCCCTCGACCGTGTAGCCGGTCCCGTCGACCACGACCTCGGCGCCCTGGGCGGCGGCGCCGTGCACATAGGCGGCGACCTTGTCGCGGTGCTCCTTGGTGATGAGCGGGCCCATCTCGGAGGCCGGGTCGTCGCCGGGGCCGATGCGGAGCCTGGCCGCGCGGTCGGCGATCTTCTTCACCAGCTCATCGCCCGTGTCGCCCACCGCGACCACGACCGACACGGCCATGCAGCGCTCGCCGGCCGAGCCGTACGCCGCGTTGATGGCGTTGTCCGCGGCGAAGTCCAGGTCGGCGTCGGGCAGCACCAGCATGTGGTTCTTGGCGCCGCCGAGCGCCTGTACCCGCTTGCCGTGCTCGATGGCCTTCGCCTGGATGTACCGGGCGATCGGCGTGGAGCCGACGAAGCTGACCGCGGCGACATCCGGGTGCTCCAGGAGCCGGTCGACGGCCACCTTGTCGCCGTTGACGACGTTGAGCACGCCGTCCGGCAGGCCCGCCTCGGCGGCCAGCTCGGCCAGCCGCCAGGAGGCCGAGGGGTCCTTCTCACTGGGCTTGAGCACAAAGGTGTTGCCGCAGGCGATGGCCACCGGGAACATCCACATCGGCACCATGGCCGGGAAGTTGAACGGCGTGATGCCGGCGACCACGCCGAGCGGCTGGCGGATCGACGCGACGTCGACCCCGCTGGAGACCTGGGTGGACAGCTCGCCCTTCAGCTTCTCCGCGATGGAGCACGCCAGCTCGACGATCTCCAGGCCGCGCGCCACCTCGCCCAGGGCGTCGGAGTGCACCTTGCCGTGCTCGGCGGTGATCAGCCCGGCGACCTCGTCGCGGTGGGCGTCCAGCAGCTCGCGGTACTTGTAGAGGATCGCGGTGCGCTTGGCCAGCGAGACGGTGCCCCAGGACGCGAACGCGCCCTTGGCGGCGGCCACGGCCGCGTCCACCTCCGCCACGGAGGCGAACGCCACCCGGGTCTCCTGCGCGCCGGTCGCCGGGTTGTAGACCGGGCCGAAGTCTCCCGACGCGCCCTCGACGGGCTTGCCACCGATCCAGTGGTTGACGGTCTTCATGGGTGCGGAGCCTTTCTCTTCAGTCACAAGTCGGCGGTCAGAGGTGGCGGCGGCGGGCCGCGGCCTGCCGGTCGTACGCCTCACGGGCCTTGACGGCTGCCGCGCGGGTCGCGGTCTGGGCAACGGGCACATCCCACCACGCCTGCGCCGCGGGCGCGCCGGACACTGTGTCGGCTGTTTCGGTCTCCACATAGACACATGTGGGCCGGTCCGAGGCGCGGGCCGCGGCCAGCGCCTCGCGCAGTTCGGCCACGCTCCCGGCGCGGATCACCTCCATGCCGAGCGAGGCCGCGTTGGCGGCCAGGTCGACGGGGAGCGGGTCGCCGGAGTACGTGCCGTCGGCGGCGCGGAAGCGGTAGGCGGTGCCGAAGCGCTCACCACCAGTCTCCTCCGACAGGCCGCCGATGGAGGCGTAGCCGTGGTTCTGGATCAGCACGATGTTGATGTTGACGCCCTCCTGGACCGCGGTGACGATCTCGGTCGGCATCATCAGGTACGTGCCGTCCCCGACCAGCGCCCACACCGGCCGGTCGGGCGCCGCGAGCCGGACGCCGATGGCGGCCGGGATCTCGTAGCCCATGCAGGAGTAGCCGTATTCGAGGTGGTACTGGCGCGGCGAGCGGGCCCGCCACAGCTTGTGCAGGTCGCCGGGGAGCGAGCCGGCCGCGTTGATGATCACGTCCTCGTCGCCGACGGTCGCGTCCAGGGCGCCCAGGACCTGGGTCTGGGAGGGCCGGGCGGACTCGTCCCCGGCGGCGTACGCGGCGTCGACCCGCTGCTCCCAGCGCGCCTTCCCGGCGGCGTACTCGGCCTCGTACGCCTCCTCGACGCGATGGCCGGCCAGCGCCTGGTTGAGCGCCTCCAGGCCGGCGCGGGCGTCGGCGACCAGGGTCGTCGCGCTGAGCTTGTGCGCGTCGAACGGCGCGATGTTGAGGTTGAGGAAGCGGACGCCGGGGTTCGAGAAGAGGGTCGCGGAGGCCGTGGTGAAGTCGCTGTAGCGGGTGCCCACGCCGATGACCAGGTCGGCGGCGCGGGCGAGGTCGTCCGCGACCGCGGTGCCGGTGTGTCCGATGCCGCCGATGTCGGCGGGGTGGTCGTGGCGCAGCGAGCCCTTGCCGGCCTGGGTGGAGGCGACGGGGATGCCGGTGGCGTCGACGAGCGCGCGCAGGGCCTCCTCGGCCTCGCTGTGGTGGATGCCGCCGCCCGCGACGATCAGCGGCCGCCGGGCGGAGCGCACGGCCCGCGCGGCCTCGGCCAGCTCGGCCGGCTCGGGCGCCGGGCGGCGTACGTGCCAGACGCGGTCGGTGAAGAACTCCTCGGGCCAGTCGAACGCCTCGGCCTGGACGTCCTGCGGGAAGGCGAGGGTGACGGCGCCGGTGTCGGCCGGGTCGGTGAGCACCCGCATGGCCTGGAGCGCGGCCGGGATCAGCGACTCGGGGCGGACGATCCGGTCGAAGTAGCGGGAGACCGGCCGCAGACAGTCGTTGACCGACACATCGCCCGCGAAGGGAACCTCCAGCTGCTGGAGCACCGGGTCGGCGGGGCGGGTCGCGAAGGTGTCGCCGGGCAGCAGGAGCACGGGCAGCCGGTTGACGGTGGCCAGGGCGGCGCCGGTGACCAGGTTGGTGGCCCCCGGGCCGATGGAGGTGGTGACGGCCTGGGCGGCGAGCCGGTCGGACTGGCGGGCGTAGCCGACGGCCGCGTGCACCATGGCCTGCTCGTTGCGGCCCTGGAGGTACGGCATGGCGTCCTGGCCGGTCTCCAGCAGGGCCTGGCCGAGGCCCGCCACATTGCCGTGCCCGAAGATGCCCCAGCAGGCGGTGATGAGGCGCTGTCGCCTCCCGTCGCGCTCGGTGTACTGGTGGGTCAGGAACTCCACCAGTGCCTGGGCGGTGGTGAGCCTGCGGGTGGCTCCGCTCATCGTGGGTCTCCCAAGGGGGCGTCGTAGAGGGGGAGGCGGGGGTCGACGGGCTGGTCGGGCCAGGTGGCGCGGATCCAGGCGTGGTCGGGGTGGTCGCAGATCAGCCAGTCGCGGTCCTGCCCGGGGCCCGCCATGACGTTGAGGTAGTACATGTCGTGGCCGGGGGCGGCGATGGACGGGCCGTGCCAGCCGTCGGGGATCAGGACCAGGTCGCCGGAGCGGACCTCGGCGAGCACATCGGTGCCGCGGCCGCGCCCGGAGGGGGAGACCCGCTGGTAGCCGACGCCCTCGCTGCCGTGCGCCTCGGCGATCTCGAAGTAGTAGATCTCCTCCAGCTCGGACTCCTCGCCGGGGCGGCACTCGTCGTGCTTGTGCGGCGGGTACGAGGACCAGTTGCCGCCGGGGGTGAGGACCTCGACCGCGATCAGCTTGTCGCACTCGAAGACGCCCGCGGCGCCGAAGTTGTTCACCTGGCGAGAGCAGTTGCCGGTGCCGCGCAGCTCGACGGGGACGGCGGAGGCCGGTCCGTAGCGGGCGGGCAGCCGCCGCTCGCAGCGGGCGCCGGTGAGCGCGAACCGCCCGCCCGCCTCGCTCGCGATCTCGGCGTGCGCGTCGCGCGGCAGATACGCGAAGTCGCTGACGCCGCTGAACACGCTCTCCCGGCCGTGCAGTTCGAAGGTCTGGCCCTCCGTCACCACGGTGCAGCCGCCGTTCAGCGGCAGCACGATCCACTCGCTCTCGCCGGTGGCCAGCCGGTGCGAGCCACCGGGCGGCAGGTCGAGGACGCGCAGCGAGGAGTGGCCCCAGCCGGCCCGCTCGGGGTCGATGTCCACGGCGTACGGCCCGGCGGCCGCCTTGCCGGCCTGGAGATGGAAGCTGGAAGGGTCCGTAGTGGTCATGTCGTCAGTCTCCGCCTTGTCACGTCTTGTCGGCGCTCGCCCGTGCCCGTCCGCGCTATGCCCTGGCCCCTGCTGTCACAGCAGGCCGACGGCGGTGTCGACGGCCTGCTCGACGCTGCCTTCCGCCGGGTAGAGCAGCGCGCGGCCGACCACCAGGCCCTGGACGGTGGGCAGGCGCAGCGCCTTGCGCCACTTCTCGTACGCGCCCTCCTGGTCCTGCGGGCTCTTGCCGACGTCCCCGCCGAGCAGCACCGCGGGGAGCGTGGAGGTCTCCATGACGGCCGCCATGTCGTCGGCGTCGTCGGTGACCGGCACCTTCAGCCAGGTGTACGCGGAGGTTCCGGCGAGCCCGGAGGCGATGGCGATGGACTTGGTGACGGCCTCGGCGCGCAGGTCGTTGGTGACCTTGCCGTCGATCCGGCGGGAGATGAAGGGCTCGACGAAGATGGGCAGCCGGCGCTCGGCCATCTCGTCGATGGCTCTGGCCGTGGAGACCATGGTGGCCAGCGAGCCCTCGTCGGAGTAGTCGATGCGCAGCAGCAGCTTGCCCGCGTCGAAGCCGAGCCGGGCGATGTCCTGGGGGCGGTGGCCGGTGAAGCGGTCGTCGAGTTCGAAGGAGGCGCCGGCCAGGCCGCCGCGGTTCATCGAGCCCATGACGACCTTGTTGTCGAGGGCGCCGAGCAGCAGCAGGTCCTCGAGGATGTCGGCGGTGGCGAGCACTCCGTCGACGCCGGGGCGGGACAGCGCGACGCACAGCCGTTCCAGCAGTTCGGCGCGGTTGGCCATGGCCAGCTTGTGGCCTCCGACGGCGAGGGCGCCGCGCGCGGGGTGGTCGGCGGCGACGATCATCAGACGGCCGCTGTCGCCGATGAGGGGGCGCCGGACGCGGTGGGCGGCCGCCTCGGCGATCGCCTCCGGGTGCCGGCTCCGCACCGTGACGAGGTCGGAGATGCTGATGCTCAACGTTGTGCTCCTCGCAGTCGCGTTCATGAGATCACGCCGTCCGCCCGGGCCGCGCGGTCCGGGCCGGCCGGGGGCCGTAGGGGCGGGTGATCAAGAGAGGGGGATGGCTGGGCGCCGGTGTGTCAGTCCCCGGCGAGCAGGGCCTCGACCTCGGCTTCGGTGGGCATCGCGGAGGAGCAGGCGAGGCGGGACGCCACGATGGCGCCCGCGGCGTTGGCGTACCGCATGATGCGCTCCAGGTCCCAGCCGGACAGCAGGCCGTGGCACAGGGACCCGCCGAACGAGTCGCCCGCGCCCAGGCCGTTGACGACCTCGACGGGGACCGGCGGCACCTCGGCCGTGGTGCCGTCGCGGTGCACGGCGAGGACGCCCTTGGGGCCCTGTTTGACGACGGCGAGCTCCACCCCCGCCTCCAGCAGGCTCTCGGCGCAGGCCGCGGGCTCTCGCACCCCGGTGGCGACCTCGCACTCGTCGAGGTTGCCGACGGCGACGGTGGCGTGGCTCAGCGCCTGCTTGTAGTAGGCGCGTGCCTCGGCCGGGTCCGGCCAGAACATCGGCCGCCAGTCGAGGTCGAAGACGGTCGGGCCGGCCTTGGCGCGCGCCTCCAGCGCGGCCAGGGTGGAGGTGCGGCTGGGCTCCTCGCTGAGGCCGGTGCCGGTCATCCAGAAGATGCGGGCGGCGCGCACGGCGTCGAGGTCCAGCTCGCCGGGGTGGATCTCCAGGTCGGGGGCCTTGGGCCGACGGTAGAAGTACAGCGGGAAGTCGTCGGGCGGGAAGATCTCGCAGAAGGTGACCGGCGTGGGGTAGGCGTCGACCGGGGTGACCCAGCGGTCGTCCACGCCGAACTCGCGCAGCGCCTGGTGGATGTACTCGCCGAAGGGGTCCGCCCCGGTGCGGCTGATCACCGCGGTGCGGCGGCCGAGCCGGGCGGCGGCCACCGCGACATTGGTCGCGGAGCCGCCGAGGAATTTGCCGAACGTCTCGACCTGCGGCAGTGGGACACCGGTTTGAAGGGGATAGATGTCCACCCCGATCCGGCCCATCGTGATCAGGTCGTACGGCTCACTCATGCGTACCCCTTCAGGAAAGACGCAGCTCAGACTGATGGCCCACGAACGCCGGGGCGGCTGTGGCCCTTCAGGTCTAGACGCGCCGCCCACCCCCTGTCAAGGATTTGTCCTTACATTCGGACCTACCATGCGCACTGGGGGGTGACGTTATCACGTCGTTACGTCCAGATGAAATGTTGTCATGACAAACCCTTGACAGCCCACGGCCCCGGGGAGTTGGCTCCCCTTCTGCAACGGCCGTGTCAACAACGGTCCCGGCTGGAGAGGTGCTGGAACAGATGGACCTCAGAATCAACCGAACCCGCAGAGCGACGGCCCTGGCCGCACTGGTCACGGCAGGCGTCCTCGTCGCCACCGGGTGCAGCAGCCAAGGCGGCAAGAAGGCCCAGGAAGACTCGGGAGACATCGCCGTCAGCGGCAAGGCGAAGACCCCCCGGCTGAAGATCGCGATGATCACCCACGCCCCTCCCGGAGACACCTTCTGGGACACCATCCGCAAGGGCGCGCAGGCCGCGGCGGCCAAGGACAACGTCGAGCTGGTGTACTCCAGCAGCGCCAACGCCGCCGACCAGGCCAACTACATCCAGAACGCCATCGACCAGCACGTCGACGGCATCGCGGTCACCCTCGCCAAGCCCGACGCCATGAAGGGCGTCATAGCGAAGGCGGAGAAGGCCGGCATCCCGGTCGTCGGCTTCAACGCCGGACTCGACAACTGGAAGGACATGGGCCTGCTGGAGTACTTCGGCCAGGACGAGTCCATCGCCGGCCAGGCCTTCGGCAAGCGTCTCAACGAGCTCGGCGCCAAACACAACATCTGTGTGATCCAGGATCAGGGCCATGTCGCCCTCGAGGCCCGCTGCGCCGGCGTGAAGAAGACCTTCAAGGGCAAGACGGAGAACCTCTACGTCAACGGGACCGACATGCCGTCGGTCAAGTCCACGATCAGCGCAAAGCTCAAGCAGGACTCCAGCATCGACTACGTCGTCACCCTCGGCGCCCCCTTCGCCCTCACCGCCGTGCAGTCCGCCAAGGAAGCGGGCGGCAAGGCCAAGGTCGCCACCTTCGACCTCAACAAGACCCTCGTCAACGCGGTCAAGAGCGGCGATGTGCAGTTCGCCGTCGACCAGCAGCCATACCTCCAGGGCTATCTGTCGATCGACTCGCTGTGGCTCTACAAGGTGAACGGCAACTTCAGCGGCGGCGGCGAGCAGCCGGTGCTGACCGGGCCCGCCTTCGTCACCAAGGACAACGTGGAGACCATCGCCAAGTTCGCCGAGAAGGGCACCCGGTGATCGCCCGATGACCCAGGCCACGACGCCGGCGGCCGCCACGCCGCCGGCCTCCCCCACCGTTCCCACGTCCCGCACCACCGAGCGCTCGCTGGTCCGCAGGACGCTGGCCCGCCCCGAGATCGGCGCGCTGGTCGCGGCCGTCGGCGTGTACCTCTTCTTCTTCGCCGTCGCCCCGACCTTCCGCCAGGCCGACGCCTTCGCCACGGTCCTCTATCAGGGGTCCACCATCGGCATCATGGCCCTGGCCGTCTCCCTGCTGATGATCGGCGGCGAGTTCGACCTGTCGGCCGGTGTCGCCGTCACCTCCTCGGCGCTGACCGCGAGCATGCTCAGCTTCCAGCTCACCACCAATGTGTGGGTGGGAGTCGTGGTCGCCCTGGCCGTCTCGCTCGCGGTGGGCCTGATCAACGGTGTGCTGCTGATCAAGACCGGACTGCCCAGCTTCCTGGTCACCCTCGCCAGCTTCCTGATGCTCCAGGGCGCCAACCTGGCCGTCACCAAGCTGCTGACCGACAATGTCGCCTCCGACGCGATCAATGACATGGACGGCTTCGACCAGGCCAAGTCGGTCTTCGCCTCCGAGGTCTCGATCGGCGGCGTCGATGTGAAGATCACCGTGCTGTGGTGGCTGTTCTTCGCGGCCATCGCCACCTGGGTGCTGCTGCGCACCAAGTTCGGCAACTGGATCTTCGCGGTCGGCGGCTCCAAGGAGAGCGCCCGGGCCGTGGGCGTCCCGGTGACCTTCACCAAGATCGCGCTGTTCATGACCGTGGGCTTCGCGGCCTGGTTCGTCGGTATGCACCTGCTGTTCGAGTACAACACCGTGCAGGCCGGCGAGGGCGTGGGCAACGAGTTCTACTACATCATCGCGGCGGTGATCGGCGGCTGCCTGCTCACCGGCGGCTACGGCTCGGCGATCGGCGCGGTCCTCGGCGCCTTCATCTTCGGCATGGTCAACCAGGGCATCGTCTACGCCAACTGGAACCCCGACTGGTTCAAGTTCTTCGTCGGCGTGATGCTGCTGCTCGCGACGCTGGTCAATCTGTGGGTGCGCCGCCAGGCGACCAGGAGGTGATGGCAATGACCACCAACCAGATCAAGGAAGCCGCCCCGGGGCAGGACCCGGAGCCGGTGGTCCGGCTGAACGGCGTCGGCAAGCTCTACGGCAACGTCCGCGCGCTGCACGGCATCGACCTGACCGTCCGGCCGGGCCGGGTGACCTGCGTCCTGGGCGACAACGGCGCCGGCAAGTCCACCCTCATCAAGATCGTGTCCGGGCTGCACCAGCACGACGACGGGGAGTTCCTCGTCGACGGCAAGCCGGTGCGGCTCTCCAACCCGCGCGCGGCCCTCGACCTCGGCATCGCCACCGTCTACCAGGACCTGGCCACCGTGCCGCTGATGCCGGTGTGGCGGAACTTCTTCCTCGGCTCCGAGCTGACCCGCGGCCCCTGGCCCGTACGCCGCCTGGACATCGAGCGGATGAAGCGGACCACCGACGAGGAGCTGTCCGCCATGGGCATCCACCTCGACGACCTGGACCAGCCCATCGGCACCCTCTCCGGCGGCCAGCGCCAGTCGGTGGCCATCGCCCGGGCCGTGTACTTCGGCGCCCGGGTGCTGATCCTGGACGAGCCCACGGCGGCGCTCGGCGTCAAGCAGTCCGGCGTGGTGCTCAAGTACATCGCCGCCGCGCGCGAGCGCGGGCTCGGCGTCATCTTCATCACCCACAACCCGCACCACGCCTACATGGTGGGCGACCACTTCTCGGTGCTCAGGCTCGGCGCGCTGGAGCTGAACGCCGCCCGCGCGGACGTCACCCTGGAGGAGCTCACCAACCACATGGCGGGCGGGGCCGAGCTGGCCGCCCTCAAACACGAGCTCGCGCAGGTCCGCGGGGTCGATGTGGAGGAGCTCCCCGAGACGGTGCAGACCCCCTCCGCCTGACCCCGTCCGCCTGACCCGTCCGCCTGACCCCCGTCTGCCTGACCTCTTTCGCCCCGTCTTCCGAACCCGCGCGCCGACGGTACGTTCACCTTGACATCCTGACCTTACGTCCGAATGTCCTGACGACCCTTGACGGACGGCCACCCGGGCCGTGAAGCTGCCCGAAAACAACATCACCCGGGCACGCACCACGGCTCGCCGCCCGCACGCAATCCGCACCGCGCCCCTTCCCCGGTCACCGACGACCGGTGAGAGGAGATCCCCTCCATGACTGCCGACTCCCCCGTACCCGCCCTGGACCGCATCCGGGTCGGCTCGGCCCCCGACTCCTGGGGGGTGTGGTTCCCCGACGACCCGCAGCAGGTCCCCTGGCAGCGCTTTCTCGACGAGGTCGCCGAGGCGGGCTACGAGTGGATCGAGCTGGGCCCGTACGGCTATCTGCCGAGCGACCCGGCGCGGCTCACCGAGGAGGTCGGCCGGCGGAATCTGAAGGTCTCGGCCGGCACGGTCTTCACCGCGCTGCACCGCGGCCCCGGCGTCTGGGACGCCACCTGGGAGCATGTCTCCCAGGTCGCCGGGCTCACCCAGGCCATGGGCGCCCGCCACCTGGTCGTCATCCCCGCCTTCTGGCGGGACGACAAGACCGCCGAGCTGATCGAGCCCCCGCAGCTGACCGCCGAGCAGTGGCGCCATCTGTCCACCGGCATGGAGCGGCTGGGCCGCCAGGTGCGGGAGCGGTTCGGGCTCGACATCGTGGTCCACCCGCACGCCGACACCCACATCGACGGCGAGGAGAACGTCGCCCGTTTCCTCGACTCCACCGACTCCGACGTGGTCAGCCTCTGTCTGGACACCGGCCACTACGCCTACTGCGGCGGCGACAGCGTCAAGCTGATCGAGACCTACGGCGAGCGCATCGGCTATCTCCACCTCAAGCAGGTCGACCCCGAGATCCTGGCCGACGTGGTCAAGAACGGGGTGCCCTTCGGGCCCGCCGTCCAGCGCGGGGTTATGTGCGAGCCGCCGAACGGCGTCCCCGCCCTCGAGCCGGTGCTGTCCGCGGCCCAGAAGCTGGGCGTGGACCTGTTCGCCATCGTCGAGCAGGACATGTACCCCTGCCCTCCCGACAAGCCGTTCCCGATCGCCCAGCGCACCCGCCGCTTCCTGCGCTCCTGCGGCGCGTGACACCACACCCGCGCACCCGCCACCCCACCGCCACCGCCACACCAGAACAGGGAGAGAAGACACACCATGACGCAGCAGGGGACGCTCGGAGTCGCCGTCATCGGGACCGGCATGATGGGCGCCGACCACGTCCGCCGGATCAACGACGTGATCAGCGGGGCGCGGGTGGCCGCCGTCGTCGACATCGACGAGGCCCGCGCCGAGCATGTCGCCGACGGCGTCGAGGGCGCCCGGGCCTATACCGACCCGGCCGCCGCCATGGCCGCCCCGGACGTGGACGCGGTGCTGATCGCCTCGCCCGGCCCGGCCCACGAGGCCGCGCTGCTCACCGCCTTCGAGCACGACCTGCCGGTGCTGTGCGAGAAGCCGCTCACCCCGGACCCGGCCTCCGCGCTGCGCGTGCTGGAGGCCGAGCAGCGGCTGGGCCACCGCCGGGTCCAGGTCGGCTTCATGCGCCGCTACGACAGCGAGTTCATGAAGCTCAAGTCGCTGCTCGCGGGCGGCGAACTCGGGCGTCCGCTGCTGCTGCACTGCCGCCACCGCAACGCCTCGGTGCACTCCTACTTCACCAGCGACATGCTCATCACCGACTCGGTGGTGCACGAGATGGACCAGTCCCGCTGGCTGCTGGAGCAGGAGATCACCGCGGTGACCGTGCTGCGCCCGGCCCCCACCGCGAACGCCCCCGAGGGGCTCGGGGACCCGCAGTTGGTGATCTTCGAGACCGACGGCGGAGCGCTCGTCGACGTCGAGATCTTCGTGACCTGCGGCTACGGCTATCAGGTGCAGGCCGAGGCGGTCTGCGAGCGCGGCACCGCGCGGGTCGGCGACGCCCACGGCATGCTGATCAACCGCGCGAGCGGCTGGGGCGGCGAGATCGCCCCCGACTTCGTGGCCCGCTTCGAGGAGGCGTACGACCGCGAGGTCCAGGCCTGGGTGAACGCCACCCGGCGCGGCACGGTGGAGGGCCCCAGCACCTGGGACGGCTATGCGGCCACCGCCGTCTCCGAGGCGGGGGTCCGGGCCCAGACCACCGGTGAGCGCACGGTCGTGGAAATGATCGAACGACCCGCGTTCTACAGCTGAGTCACCCGGCTGTCACGGCCGTCACATCTCGGCGATCCTTCCGTCACAAGCCTTCAACAACGCCTACCAGAGCGTCACTCACCGTCGTTGACCGGGCACAGGCTGAGTGATCACAAGCGGTCGCGCCGCAGTTTCCCCCAACGGCCCCTCGCGGACCGTGACTGCGGCGCCCGGAGGAAGGCGCGAGAGATGACCGACCGGAGGCTTTGGTCGTACAAGGAGATCGCCGCGCACATCGGCGTGCGGACGGACACCGTACGGTCATATCGCAAGCACGGCCTGCTGCCGCCCCCCGATCTCGTGGAGGGCGGCAAGCCGTTCTGGTACGCGGACACCATCCGGACCTGGGTGACCCTCAGACCCGGCAACCGCTCCCGCCGCGGGCCTGAGGCGTAGGGGGGCGGACGCCCCTGGCCCGCCCCCGGACAGGCACTAGCCGCCCGCGCTCACCCGGCGCCGCGCCTCGTCCCGCGCGGGGCCGCGCTCGCCGTCGTCCGCGCCCCCGACGGGGGCGGCGCCGGGGGCCGGGCCCGTGGACTCACCCTCGCTGAGGCCGATACGGGCGTGCAGCCGGCGCAGCGGGGCCGGGGCCCACCAGGTCGCCCGGCCGGTCAGCCGCATCACCGCGGGCACCAGCAGGCTGCGCACCACCATGGCGTCCATCAGGACGGCCAGCGCGATGCCGAGGCCGAGCATCTTGGTGTTGGTGACCCGTGAGGTGCCGATGGCCACCATGACGACGGCGAGGATCACGGCGGCCGCGGTGATCAGCCCGCCCGTGCGCCGCACGCCGAACTCGACGGCGGCCCGGTGGTCGCCCGTGCGGTCGTACTCCTCCTTCATCCGGGAGAGCAGGAACACCCCGTAGTCCATGGAGAGTCCGAAGGCCACACAGAACATCAGCACCGGCAGCGTCGTCTCGATGTCCCCGGTGCTGGTGAAGGACAGCGGGCCGGAGAGATGCCCTTCCTGGAAGACCCACACCACCGCCCCGAACATCGCGGTCAGGCTGAGGGCGTTGAGCAGCACGGCCTGAAGGGGGATCAGCACGCTTCCGGTGAGCAGGAAGACCAGCAGCAGGGTGACGACCACGATGATGGCGAGGGCCCAGGGCAGCCGCTCGGCTATGGAGTGCTTGCTGTCCACCAGCACCGCGGCGACGCCGGTGACCGAGGTGGCGAACGGCGGGTGCTGGGCGCGGATGTCGCGCACCAGCCGCTGGCTCGACTGGTCCACGACCTCGCCCTTGGACATCACCGTGATGTACGCGGCGCCGTCGGCGGCGCGCAGCGCCTCCGACGGGCCGGGCTCCGCCACCTGCCGGCCGCCGGCGAACCGGCCGGCCGGGCTGTCCACACGCGCCACCCCGGGCAGGGCGGAGATCCGGCCGCTGTAGTCGGCGAGGGCCGCCTGGCCGGGCCGGGAGTCGACGAGGATGTCGATCGCTCCGCCGGGGCTGCCGGGGAAGTTGTCCCTGATGTGCTGCTGGACCACATGGGACTCGGCGCTCGCGGGCAGCTGGCGGTCGTCGGCGGTGCCGAACTCCACCCGCAGGAAGGGCAGCCCGAGGACGATCAGACCGGCGGTGGTGGCCAGCGCGAACAGCGGGGCCCGGCGCATCACCAGCCGGGCCACCCGGGCCCAGCCCGCCCCGGACTCGCCGCGCTCCCGGCGGCCGCGCCGGATCAGCCGGTTCAGGTCCAGCGCGTTGACCCGCTCGCCGAGCAGGGCGAGCGCGGCGGGCAGCACCACCAGCGCGGCCAGCGCGGCGATCAGCACCACGGCGATGCCCGCGTAGGCGAACGAGCGCAGGAAGTACTGTGGGAAGACCAGCATCGCGGCGAGCGAGACGGCGACGGTGAGCGCGGAGAACAGCACCGTACGGCCCGCGGTGCGCAGCGTGGTGGCGATGGCGGGCAGCGTCCCGGCGCCCCGGGCCAGCTCCTCCCGGAAGCGCCGCACGATGAACAGGGCGTAGTCGATGGCGAGTCCGAGGCCGAGCGCGGTGGTCAGGTTCTGGGCGAACACCGAGACATCGGTGAACTCGGTGAGGCCGCGCAGCACGGCGTCGGTCCCCAGGATCGCGATGATGCCCACGCCCAGCGGGAGCAGGGCGGCGACCGCGCTGCCGAAGACCATGACGAGCAGCACCAGGGTGATGGGCAGGGCGATCATCTCCGCCCGCAGCAGATCCTCCTGGATGGTGGTCTGAAGTTCATGGCGCACCGCGACCGGGCCGCCGATCGAGACCTTCACCGGCCCGTGGTCGCCTCGGTAGGCGGGGGCGATGCGCTCCAGCGCCTTCGAGGCGGCGGTCTCGTCGCCCACGATCCGCGCCGCGATCAGAGCCTCGCGCCCGTCCCGGTTACGCAGCCCGACGGCCCCGTCCCAGTAGGAGGTGACGCCGGTGACCGACGGCTCGCCCGCGAGCTTTCTGGCCAGCGCGCGGCCCTCGGCGGCGACCGCCGGGGTGTCCACCGTCGCCTTGCCGGTGTCGACGAGCAGGAGCAGATTCGGCTGGGAGGCCGGGAAGTGCTTCTCGAGCGCCTTGGTGGCGTAGGCCGACTCGGCGGCCGGGTCCTGCCAGCCGCCGCTTCCCAGCCGGTCGGCGACCCCGCTGCCGGCCACGACGGCCAGGGCCGTGAACAGCAGGGCGAGCAGCAGGGTCAGCCGCGGACGGGCGGTCACCACCCCCGTCCAGCCTCTGCCCCGGCTCTCGTGCGGCCGGTTGACAACGGTCATAGCGCGGTGTCCCCTTCACCTGTGCCCATGCGCCCAGCCGTCGTTGTCGCAGGCAGCATGGGTCGCTGATTGCCCAACGAGCGGCAAACACGAGCGACCGCTCGCGTTTCTCAAGAATGCGAGCGGGCGCTCGTGTTTGTCAATGCGGATCGAAAACTGGGGATGATGGACGCGTGACCGAGACCAAGGCGGACCGGCCCGCCGGCGAAGCGAAGCCGCGCCGGCGGCAGGCGCGCGGCGAGCGCCGGATCCAGCAGCTGCTCGACGCCGCGGCCGATGTGTTCAGCCGGACGGGCTACGCCGCGGCGAGCACCAACGCCATCGCCCGCGAAGCCGGCGTCTCCCCCGGCACGCTGTACCAGTTCTTCCCGAACAAGGAGGCCATCGCCGTCGAGCTCGGCCAGCGCCTCACCCACCAGATGCGGGAGGCCCACGGCGTACTCTTCACCCCCGAGTACGCCTCGCTCCCGCTCCCCGAGATGCTGGACTCGGTGATCGACCCGATGGTCGAGTTCAACTGCCAGAACCCCGTCTTTCTGACGCTCATCCATTCGGGCGACGTCCCCGGCCTGATGACCGAGGAGCACGACGCGCTGCATGTGGCCCTGCAAGCGCGCCTCGAGGAGCTGATCGAGCTCATCCAGCCCGCGCTCCCCGCCGACCGCCGCACCCGCACCGCGACGATGGTGTTCTCCCTGTTCAAGGCGGGTCTCGAGCTCGTACTGGCCCACGAGGGCGAGGAGCGGGACGCCTACGTCGAGGAGCTGAAGGCCTCCCTCCACGGCTACCTCGCCCCGATCATCGGCGCGGGGATGCCCTCCCGCACCCCCTGACGGCGGCCGCCTCCCGCCGATCGCCGTCCGACACGGCGCCCCGGGAAAGAAGGGGGGAGGTCGGTCCATTCCATACCCCCTAGGGGTATCATGGTGTCATCATCAGGGCCACCGGGTCACCCTTGCCCCCCTGACCACGATGAACACAGCCGCATCCGCCCGCTCACCACAGGAGAAGCCATGAGCACCGAGGCCACCACCGCGTCCGGCGTCACCACCGTCTACCAGGTGACCGGCATGACCTGCGGCCACTGCGAGGGGGCCGTGTCCGAGGAGATCTCCGCCATCGACGGCGTGAGCTCCGTCAAGGCCGTCGCCGCCACCGGTCAGGTCACCGTCATCTCGGCCGCCCCGCTGGACGAGGAGGCCGTGCGCGCCGCCGTCGACGAGGCCGGCTACGAGCTCACCGGCCGGGCCTGAGCGCCCGACGACACCCCCGCCGGGCCGCGCGGCGCCCGCTCGCCCACCCGCACGGCCCGGCCCTCCTCCCAGGAGACCGAGAATGACCAGCACGGCCCCGGAAGCCGCGAAGGGGCAGCCGCCCACAGCGGAGCAGGCCCCGACGACGGCCCCGACGACCCCGACGTCACAGGTGGAGCTCACCATCGGCGGCATGACCTGCGCCTCCTGCGCGGCACGCGTCGAGAAGAAGCTGAACCGCATGGACGGCGTGACCGCCACGGTCAACTACGCCACCGAAAAGGCCAAGGTCACCTACGGCGGCGACACCCAGATCGCCGATCTGATCACCACCGTCGTCCGGACCGGCTACACCGCCGAGCCGCCAAAGCCCGCCGAACCGGAACCCGGGCCCGAGCCGGGGTCCGGGCCCGAAGCGGCGCCCGACAGCACCACCGGGGAGGCCGCCCCCACCGACCCGGAGAACGACGCGCTGCGCCACCGCCTCCTGGTCTCGCTCGTGCTGTCCGCGCCCGTCGTCCTCCTGGCGATGGTGCCCTCGTTCCAGTTCGCGTACTGGCAGTGGCTGTCCCTCACCCTCGCCGCGCCCGTGGTCCTCTGGGGCGGTCTGCCCTTCCACAAGGCCGCCTGGACGAACGCCCGGCACGGCGCGGCCACCATGGACACCCTGGTCTCCCTCGGCACCCTGGCGGCCTTCGGCTGGTCGCTGTGGGCCCTGTTCTTCGGCGACGCGGGCATGCCCGGCATGCGCCACGGCTTCGACCTCACCGTGGCGCGCACGGACGGGTCGTCCACGATCTATCTGGAGGCCGCCGCCGGGGTGACCGCCTTCATCCTCCTCGGCCGCTATCTGGAGGCGAAGTCCAAGCGCCGGGCGGGCGCCGCGCTGCGCGCGCTGATGGAGCTGGGCGCCAAGGACGTGGCCGTGCTGCGCGAGGGCCGGGAGGTCCGCGTCCCCGTCTCCCGGCTGGCCGTCGGCGACCACTTCGTGGTGCGCCCCGGCGAGAAGATCGCCACCGACGGCACGGTCGTCGAGGGCGCCTCGGCCGTGGACGCCGCCATGCTGACCGGCGAGTCGGTGCCGGTGGACGTCGCGGTGGGCGACGGCGTGGCGGGCGCGACCGTGAACACCTCCGGCCGCCTGGTCGTCGAGGCCACCCGCGTGGGCGCCGACACCCAGCTGTCCCGGATGGCCGCGCTGGTGGAGGACGCGCAGAACGGCAAGGCGGAGGTGCAGCGCCTCGCGGACCGCGTCTCCGGGGTCTTCGTACCGGTCGTGGTCCTGATCGCCGTCGGCACCCTGGCGGCCTGGCTGCTGCTGACCGGGGACGCGACCGCCGCGTTCACCGCCGCCGTGGCCGTGCTGATCATCGCCTGCCCGTGTGCCCTGGGCCTGGCGACCCCGACCGCTCTCATGGTCGGCACCGGCCGCGGCGCCCAGCTCGGCATCCTGATCAAGGGCCCCGAGGTGCTGGAGTCGACCCGCCGCGTGGACACCGTCGTCCTCGACAAGACCGGCACGGTGACGACGGGACGGATGCGGCTGCACGGCGTCCACCCCGCGCCCGGCGTGGCCGAGGACGAGCTGCTGCGGCTGGCCGGGGCCCTGGAGCACGCCTCGGAGCACCCGGTGGCCCGCGCCGTGGCCGACGGGGCGGCCGCCCGCGCGGGCGCCCTGCCCACGGCCCAGGACTTCGAGAGCGTGCCCGGTCTCGGCGTCCAGGGCGCCGTGGACGGGCACACGGTCCTCGTCGGCCGCGAGAAGCTGCTCGCGACCCACGGGATCGGGCTGACGGACGATCTGGCGGCCGCGAAGGCGGCCGCCGAGGCCGAGGGGCGCACGGCGGTCGCCGTGGCCTGGGACGGGCGTCCACAGGGCGTGCTGGTGGTCTCCGACGCCGTCAAGGAGACCAGCGCCGAGGCCGTGGCCCGGCTGCGCGGACTCGGCCTGGCCCCGGTGCTGCTGACGGGCGACAACCGGCTGGTCGCCGAGTCGGTGGCGCGGGAGGTGGGCATCGAGGAGGTCATCGCCGAGGTGCTGCCGCAGGACAAGGTGGACGTGATCCGGCGGCTGAGCGCGGAGGGCCGTACGGTCGCGATGGTCGGCGACGGGGTCAACGACGCGGCCGCCCTGGCCACCGCCGACCTGGGCCTGGCGATGGGCACGGGGACCGACGCCGCCATCGAGGCGGGCGATCTGACGCTGGTGCGGGGCGATCTGCGGGTGGCCGCGGACGCGATCCGGCTGGCGCGCCGGACCCTGGCCGTCATCAAGGGCAATCTCTTCTGGGCCTTCGGCTACAACGTCGCCGCGCTGCCGCTCGCCGCGGCCGGGATGCTCAACCCGATGATCGCGGGCGCCGCGATGGCGTTCTCGTCGGTTTTCGTGGTCACCAACAGCCTGCGACTGCGGACCTTCACCGAATCTCCATAGATTCACCAAGTCCCCATAAGCCGCACAACACCCATACACCGGGGCCCTGATCTTCAGATCGAGGCTCTTGCCCTTTTACGCCCCTATATGGCAAGAGACGCAGATCACAGGCGACCGAACGTAACCATCATGGGGGGTGGGGAGTCTAATGGGGCGGTGAGGATTCGTCTTGGGGGACGGATCCCGCTACGCGTGGCCGGGGCGACGTACTCGGGGAGCTTTGAGCGGCCCTCCCGCACGTACGCGTCCCGGCAGATCGCGTGCCGCACCGAAGCAAGGCTCGTGTGCGGCCAGCGGACACCCGGCCGGATCCCGTGGGGGGAATCCGTAACCGGGCATGGAAGCGCCCCGCTCCGACCCGTGGGGGGATCGGCAGCGGGGCGCTTTCGCTCTTTTTCCAGGGCCCGGTTCACCCCCAGCTACCGCTGGGA
This sequence comes from Streptomyces sp. NPDC097640, assembly GCF_040302705.1. NCBI lineage: Bacteria > Bacillati > Actinomycetota > Actinomycetes > Kitasatosporales > Streptomycetaceae > Streptomyces > Streptomyces sp. NPDC097640. The sequence goes on along the minus strand of NZ_JBEOSB010000004.1, from coordinate 105,576 downwards.
GGCACCCCCAAGGGGCGCCACAGCCCCTGTCGACGGTCGACCACGCGGCGGTAGCCGGCTGTATCGACAGCGGCTCTGTTGTGTGGCGATCGCAGCCTCGACCCTCCGCGCGGCGGAGCCGCTGTCGATTGCGGCCTCAGGGTCTCCGCGCGCTCTCCCTTTCGACAGGGTCGCGCCCCTTCGGCTCACTCGCCGGGGGTGGCACCGGGTGTCAGCGCTGCTCGACCGGGACGAAGTCGCGCTCGACGACGCCCGTGTAGATCTGGCGCGGACGGCCGATGCGCGAGCCCGGCTCCTTGATCATCTCGTGCCACTGGGCGATCCAGCCCGGCAGCCGGCCGAGCGCGAACAGCACCGTGAACATCTCGGTCGGGAAGCCCATCGCCCGGTAGATCAGACCAGTGTAGAAGTCCACGTTCGGGTAGAGCTTGCGCTCCACGAAGTAGTCATCGGCAAGAGCGTGCTCTTCGAGCTTGAGCGCGATGTCGAGCAGTTCGTCGGACTTGCCGAGCGCCGAGAGGACATCGTGCGCCGCCGACTTGATGATCTTCGCCCGGGGGTCGAAGTTCTTGTAGACGCGGTGCCCGAAGCCCATGAGCTTCACGCCGTCTTCCTTGTTCTTCACCTTGCGGATGAAGGAGTCGACGTCTCCGCCGGAGGCCTGGATGCCCTCCAGCATCTCCAGCACCGACTGGTTGGCGCCACCGTGCAGCGGGCCCCACAGGGCGCTGATGCCCGCCGAGATCGAGGCGAACATGTTGGCCTGCGAGGAGCCGACGAGGCGGACCGTGGAGGTCGAACAGTTCTGCTCGTGGTCGGCGTGCAGAATCAGCAGCTTGTCCAGGGCGCTGACCACGGTCGGGTCGAGCTGGTACTCCTGCGCCGGGACCGAGAAGGTCATCCGCAGGAAGTTCTCGACATAACCAAGGTCGTTACGCGGGTAGACAAACGGGTGGCCGACGGACTTCTTGTACGCATACGCCGCGATGGTGGGCAGCTTGGCCAGCAGCCGGATCGTGGAGAGGTAGCGCTGCTTCTCGTCGTGCGGGTTGTGGCTGTCCTGGTAGAACGTCGACAGCGCGCTGACCACGGAGGACAGCATCGCCATCGGGTGGGCGTCACGCGGGAAGCCGTCGTAGAACCGCTTGACGTCCTCGTGCAGCAGCGTGTGCGTCGTGATCTGGTCCCGGAACTCGGCCAGCTCGTCGACGGTCGGCAGCTCCCCGTTGATCAGCAGGAAGGCCGTCTCGAGGAACGTGGCGCGCTCCGCCAGCTGCTCGATGGGGTAGCCGCGGTAGCGCAGGATCCCCTGCTCACCGTCGAGATAGGTGATCGCGGATTTGTAAGCGGCGGTGTTGCCATAACCGGAGTCCAGGGTCACCAGACCGGTCTGGGCGCGAACCTTGCCGATGTCGAAGCCCTTGTCGCCGACAGTGCTGTCGACCACCGGGTAGGTGTATTCGCCGTCCCCGTACCGCAGTACTACAGAGTTGTCACTCACGTCATCCCTCACCGACGTCTGGTTCTCTTCTTCGAGGTGCCCTGACTCCCCCCACCTTCCCCCATTCGGACGATGAACGTGCACTCGGGGTCGGCCGAAGGGCCTTTTGGCGGCACTGAGTGCCGCGTCCACGCCCATCCTGCCCCGTTCGTGACGGTCCGGAAACCCTCCTGACACGTTCGCTCCGACACTCGTGCCAAACCTCATCGGCCGAAAGTGGCGAGCCGGTGGTCCAGCGCGGTGCACCTTCTGCCCGCCGACACCGTGCGCACCGCCTGTCCCAGGGCGCGGCGCGAGCCGACGAGCACCACCAGACGCTTGGCGCGGGTCACCGCCGTGTAGAGCAGATTTCGCTGAAGCATCATCCAGGCGCCGGTGGTCACCGGGATGACCACGGCCGGGTACTCGCTGCCCTGCGAGCGGTGGATGGTCACCGCATAGGCGTGTGCCAGCTCGTCCAGCTCGTCGAAGTCGTACGCCACCTCCTCGTCCTCGTCGGTCAGCACGGTCAGACACTGCTCGTCGCTGTCGAGGGAGGTGACAACGCCCACCGTGCCGTTGAAGACCCCGTTGGCCCCTTTCTCATAATTGTTGCGGATCTGGGTGACCTTGTCGCCAACGCGGAAGACCCGGCCGCCGAAGCGGCGCTCGGGCAGATCCGGCCGGGCCGGGGTGACGGCCTGCTGAAGCAGTCCGTTGAGCGTGCCGGCGCCGGCCGGGCCGCGGTGCATCGGGGCCAGGACCTGCACATCACGGCGCGGGTCGAGGCCGAACTTGGCGGGGATCCGACGGGCCACCACATCCACCGTGAGCTTCCCGGCGGCCTCGGTGTCCTCCTCGGCGAACAGGAAGAAGTCGGGCATGCCGTGGGTGATCGGCGGCACCCCGGAGTTGATCCGGTGGGCGTTGGTGACCACGCCGGACTGCTGGGCCTGGCGGAAGATCCTGGTCAGCCGCACCGCCGGGACGGGGCTGCCTTCGGACAGCAGATCGCGCAGCACCTCGCCCGCGCCCACGCTCGGCAGCTGGTCCACATCCCCGACGAAGAGCAGATGGGCACCCGGCGGAACCGCCTTGACCAGCTTGTTGGCCAGCAGCAGATCGAGCATGGACGCCTCGTCCACCACCACCAGATCGGCGTCGAGCGGCCGGTCCCGGTCGTACGCCGCGTCCCCGCCGGGCTTGAGCTCGAGCAGCCGGTGGACCGTGGACGCCTCGGCACCGGTCAGCTCCGCCAGCCGCTTGGCGGCCCGGCCCGTGGGCGCCGCGAGCACCACCTTGGCCTTCTTGGCGCGCGCCAGCTCCACCACGGACCGCACGGTGAAGGACTTGCCGCAGCCCGGCCCGCCGGTCAGCACCGCGACCTTCTCGGTCAGCGCGAGCCGGACCGCCTCGCTCTGCTCGGGGGCCAGATCCGCGCCGGTGCGCCGGGTGAGCCAGGCCAGCGCCTTGTCCCAGTCCACATCCTGGAAGGCGGGCATGCGGTCCTCCCCGCCGCGCAGCAGCCGCAACACCTGGCCGGCCAGGGAGATCTCGGCGCGGTGAAAGGGCACCAGATAGACGGCCGTGACCGGCTCGCCCCCGTCCGGGCCCGGCACGCTCTCCCGCACCACGCCCTCCTCGTCCGCCAGCTCGGCCAGGCACTCGATGACCAGGCCGGTGTCGACCTGGAGCAACTTGACCGAGTCCGCGATCAGTTGCTCCTCGGGAAGGAAGCAGTGGCCGCTGTCCGTCGACTGGGACAGCGCGTACTGAAGGCCGGCCTTGACCCGCTCGGGGCTGTCGTGCGGGATGCCGACGGACTGGGCGATCTTGTCGGCGGTCAGAAAGCCGATGCCCCACACATCGGCGGCCAGCCGGTACGGCTCGTTCTTCACGACCGAGATCGAGGCGTCCCCGTACTTCTTGTAGATCCGCACGGCGATGGACGTGGACACCTCCACCGTCTGGAGGAAGAGCATGACCTCCTTGATCGCCTTCTGCTCCTCCCAGGCATCGGCGATCTTCTTCGTGCGCTTCGGGCCGAGGCCGGGGACCTCGATCAGCCGCTTCGGCTCCTCCTCGATGACCTGCAAGGTGTCCAGGCCGAAGTGCTCGGTGATGCGGTCGGCGAAGACCGGCCCGATGCCCTTGATCAGGCCGGAGCCCAGATAGCGCCGGATGCCCTGGACGGTGGCGGGCAGCACGGTGGTGTAGTTCTCGACGGTGAACTGCTTGCCGTACTGCGGGTGGGAGCCCCAGTGGCCCTCCATCCGCAGCGACTCGCCCGGCTGCGCGCCCAGCAGCGAGCCGACGACGGTGAGCAGATCGCCGGAGCCACGGCCGGTGTCGACCCGGGCGACCGTGTACCCGTTCTCCTCATTGGCGTAGGTGATCCGCTCCAGGACCCCTTCGACCACCGCGAGTTTGAGCATGTCCCGACGGTACCGCCGGACGCCGACAGGCCCTTGGGCCCCTGTGCACAACCCTGTGCACAACTCCCGCGGAGCCGATCATGGGCGGCCATCGACCGGAATATTACGATCCGGTTTCGAGTGTCGCCACACCCTTGCCCGGCCCCGTGTAATCGATTCCAATCCTCTTTGTAATCGATTCCACGAGGAGGTGGAATGGCGAGCATCAAGGACGTGGCGCACCACGCCGGAGTGTCCGTGGCAACGGTCTCCCGCGTGCTCAACGACCATCCGTCCGTCCGCGCGGACACCCGTGACCGGGTGCTCACCGCCGTCGCCGACCTCGGCTACCGACCCAACGCCGTGGCCCGCTCCCTGCGCACCGACCAGACCCGCACCCTCGGGCTGGTGATCAGCGACGTACTCAACCCGTTCTTCACCGAGCTCGCCCGCTCGGTCGAGGACGAGGCGCGCGCGCTGGGCTACAGCGTGGTGATCGGGAATGCCGACGAGCGCCCCGACCTTCAGGACCACCATGTGCGCACCCTCATGGACCGCCGCATCGACGGCCTGCTGGTCAGCCCCACCGACGGCGGCTCCCCGCTGATGCTGGACGCCGCCCGCTCGGGCACCCCGATGGTCTTCGTCGACCGCTGGATCAGGGGCGTGGACGTGCCCGTGGTCCGCACCGACGGCCGCGGAGCCGTACGCGACCTGGTGGCCCATCTGTGCGCGCTCGGCCACCGCCGGCTCGCCATCATCGCCGGCCCGGCCGCCACCACCACCGGCCGCGAGCGCGTGGAGGCCTTCCGGTCCGCGCTGCGCGAGTTCGGCCTGGCCCTGCCCGCCGACCACATAGGACAGGGCGACTTCCAGGCGGACAGCGGACGGCGGATGACCGCCCGCTTCCTCGACCTGCCCGAGCCCCCCGACGTCATCTTCGCCGCGGACAACCTCATGGCGCTCGGCGCGATGGACGAGATCCGCGCGCGCGGCCTGCGGGTGCCCGACGACGTGGCGCTCGCCGCGTTCGACGACATCCCGTGGTTCGTCCACACCGATCCCCCGATCACCGCCATCGCCCAGCCGACGGGCGAACTCGGCCGCGCCGCCGTGCGCGCGCTGATCGACCGCGTCGAGGGGCGGACCGCCGACTCGGTGATCCTGTCCGCCCGCCTGGTCACCCGCCGTTCCTGCGGCGAGCCCGAAGGGAGCAAGCCATGAGCACGCCGAGCGCCATACAGCCGCCGCAGGGCGTGCCGCCGAGCGCGGAGGGCGCGGCCGAGCTGCTGCGCATGGAGGGCGTCCGCAAGACCTTCCCCGGAGTGGTCGCGCTCGACGGTGTCGACTTCGACCTGCGCCGCGGCGAGGTGCACGTCCTGCTGGGCGAGAACGGCGCGGGCAAGAGCACGCTGATCAAGATGCTCTCCGGCGCCCACCGGCCCGACGGCGGCCGCATCCTCGTCGACGGCTCCCCGGCGCGCATCCACAGCGCCCAGGACGCCGAGCGGCTCGGCATCGCCACCATCTACCAGGAGTTCAACCTCGTCCCCGACCTCACCGTCGCGGAGAACATCTTCCTCGGCCGCCAGCCGCGCCGCCTGGGGCTGATCGACCGCAAGGCGATGCACCAGCGGGCCGCCGAGCTGCTGGCCCGCGTCGGGGTGGACGTCTCCCCCGCCGACCGCATCCGCGACCTGGGCATCGCCCGGCTCCAGATGGTCGAGATCGCCAAGGCGCTGTCCCTGGACGCCCGCGTCCTGATCATGGACGAGCCGACCGCGGTACTCACCACCGAAGAGGTCGACAAGCTCTTCCGGATCGTCCGCACCCTGCGCGCGGACGGCGTCGGCATCGTCTTCATCACCCACCACCTGGAGGAGATAGCAGCCCTGGGCGACCGCGTCACCGTCCTGCGCGACGGCCGCAGCGTCACCCAGGTCCCGGCCTCCACCGAGGAGAACGAGCTGGTCCGGCTGATGGTGGGCCGCTCCATCGAGCAGCAGTACCCGCGGCAGCCCGCCGAGGCCGGAGCGCCCCTGCTCAAGGTCGACGGGCTGACCCGGAACGGCGTCTTCCATGACGTCGCCTTCGAGGTGCGCGCCGGGGAGGTGGTGGGGCTCGCCGGGCTCGTCGGCGCGGGCCGCACCGAGGTCGTACGCGCCGTCTTCGGCGCCGACCCCTACGACTCCGGCACCATCGAGGTCCTCGGCGAGCGGCTCCCCCGCCACGACGTGGGCGCCGCCATGGCCGCCGGCATCGGGCTCGTCCCCGAGGACCGCAAGGGCCAGGGCCTGGTGCTCGACGCCTCCGTCCAGGAGAACCTCGGCCTGGTCACGCTGCGCCGCGCCACCCGCGCCGGGCTCGTCGACCGGGCCGGACAGCGCCGCGCGGCGGCCCGGATCTCCGAGCAGCTCGCGGTCCGCATGGCCGGTCTCGACCAGCATGTACGCACCCTGTCCGGCGGCAACCAGCAGAAGGTCGTCATCGGCAAGTGGCTGCTCGCCGACAGCAAGGTGCTCATCCTCGACGAACCCACCCGCGGCATCGACGTGGGCGCCAAGGTCGAGATCTACCAGCTCATCAACGAACTCACCGCCTCCGGGCACGCGGTGCTGATGATCTCCAGCGACCTCCCCGAGGTGCTGGGCATGAGCGACCGGGTGCTGGTCATGGCACAGGGCCGGATCACCGGCGAACTGGGCCGCCAGGAAGCGACCCAGGACGCCGTGATGGCCCTGGCCGTGAAGGACGTCAAAACCGTCAACGCCGACGCCGTCGAGGCGCTCGGCGACGACAAGGAAAGAGAGGGCTCCCGTGGCCACTGACACGATCAAGACCCGGGGGAGCTCCGGGGGCACGTCGGCGCTGCGCCGGGTGCTGCTCGACAACGGCGCGCTGAGCGCCCTGGTGTTGCTCCTCGCCGCCATGTCGCTGCTGTCCGGCGACTTCCTCACCACCGACAACCTGCTCAACGTCGGCGTCCAGGCGGCGGTCACCGCGATCCTCGCCTTCGGCGTCACCTTCGTCATCGTCTCGGCCGGGATCGACCTGTCGGTCGGCTCGGTGGCCGCGCTGTCGGCGACCGTGCTCGCCTGGTCCGCGACCTCTCAGGGCCTGCCGGTGTGGCTCGCGGTGATCCTCGCCGTCGCCACCGGCCTGGCCTGCGGCCTGGTCAGCGGCGCGCTGATCTCCTTCGGCAAGCTTCCGCCGTTCATCGCCACCCTCGCCATGCTGTCGGTCGGCCGCGGCCTGTCCCTGGTCATCTCCCAGGGCAGCCCGATCCCGTTCCCCGACTCGGTCTCGCACCTCGGCGACACCATCGGCGGCTGGCTGCCGGTCCCGGTCATCGTCATGGTCGTGATGGGCCTGCTCACCGCGGGCCTCCTGGCCCGTACGTACGTCGGCCGCGCCATGTACGCGATCGGCGGCAACGAGGAGGCCGCCCGGCTCTCCGGCATCCGCGTCAACCGCCAGAAGCTGGCCATCTACGCCCTGTCCGGCGCGTTCGCGGCCGTCGCGGGCATCGTGCTCGCCTCCCGGCTGTCCTCCGCGCAGCCGCAGGCCGCGGTCGGCTACGAGCTCGACGCGATCGCCGCGGTCGTCATCGGCGGCGCCAGCCTCTCCGGCGGCGTCGGCAAGGCCTCCGGCACGCTCATCGGCGCGCTGATCCTCGCCGTGCTGCGCAACGGGCTCAACCTGCTGGAGGTCTCCGCCTTCTGGCAGCAGGTCGTCATCGGCGTCGTCATCGCGCTGGCCGTGCTGCTCGACACCGTGCGCCGCCGCGCCGGGTCCCGCCCGGGCGCGCCCGGCGGCGCCGCGGGCGGTGCCGGCGGCCCCGGGGGCAGGATGACGCCCGCCCAGATCGGCAAGTACGCGGTCGCGGCGGTGGCCGTGGTGGCGGTGGTGATCGGCGCCGCGGTGTGGCGCTCCGACTCCTCCGGCAGCGGCGGCAAGATCAAGGTGGCCCTGTCGGTCTCGACCCTCAACAACCCCTTCTTCGTCCAGCTGAAGCAGGGCGCGCAGGCGGAGGCCAAGGCCCAGGGGATCAGCCTCACCGTCACCGACGCGCAGAACGACGCCTCCCAGCAGGCCAACCAGATACAGAATTTCACCAGCCAGAACGTGAAGACGATCATCATCAACCCGGTGGACTCCGACGCGTCAGGACCGTCCGTCAGGGCGGCCAACAAGGCCGGCATCCCCGTGCTCGCCGCCGACCGCACGGTCAACAAGGCGGACATCGCCACGCTCGTCGCCTCCGACAACATCGCGGGCGGCAAGCTCGCCGCCAAGACGCTCGCCGAGCAGCTCGGCGGCAAGGGCCGGATCCTGGTCCTCCAGGGCACCGCCGGCACCTCGGCCTCGCGTGAGCGCGGCCAGGGCTTCGCGGAGGGCCTGAAGGCCTACCCGGGCATCCAGGTCGTCGCCAAGCAGCCCGCGGACTTCGACCGCACCAAGGGCCTGGACGTCACCACCAACCTGCTCCAGGCGCACTCCGGGATCAGCGGAATCTTCGCCGAGAACGACGAGATGGCGCTGGGCGCGGTCAAGGCCCTGGGCTCCAAGGCCGGCAAGTCCGTCAAGGTCGTCGGCTTCGACGGCACCCCCGACGGCCTGACGGCGGTCCAGAAGGGCACCCTCGCGGCGACGGTCGCCCAGCAACCCAAGGTGCTCGGCAAGATGGCCGTGGAGAACGCGATCAAGGTCGCGAAGGGGCAGAAGGTCGACCAGACGGTGAAGGTGCCGGTGAAGGTCGTCGCCGCGAAGTGACGCGGGTCCGGCCGGCCCCGCCCCGGGGCCGGCCGGAGCGCCCGAACCCCTCACTCACACACGCACACATGCAGCGAAGCGAAAGGACGTGCAGGATGCCCGACTACGACCTGCTGGTCGTAGGGTCGGCCAACGCCGACCTGGTGATCGGCGTCGAACGCCGCCCGGCCGCCGGGGAGACCGTCCTCGGCTCCGGCCTCGTCGTCCACCCGGGCGGCAAGGGCGCCAACCAGGCCGTCGCCGCCGCCCGGCTGGGCGCCCGTACGGCCCTGCTGGCCCGCGTGGGCGACGACGCCTACGGCCGGCTGCTGCTCGAGTCGCAGCGGGCGGCGGGCGTGGACACCGCGGGTGTCCTGGTCGGCGGCGCGCCCACCGGCGTGGCGCTGATCACCGTGGACCCGTCCGGCGACAACAGCATCGTGGTCTCCCCCGGCGCCAACGCCCGGCTGAGCCCTGAGGACGTGCGGGCCGCCGCGGCGCTGCTGGCCTCGGCCCGTGTGGTCTCGCTTCAGCTGGAGATCCCGCTGGACACGGTCGCCACGGTCGCGGAGGTGGTCCGTACGGCACGGGGCGGCGACGGCGTCGGCGAGGGCGGCGACGGCACGGACGGGGGCGGCGACGGCACGGGCGAGGGCGGCCCGCGGGTCGTCCTCAACCCCTCGCCGCCCGCCCCGCTCCCCGCCGAGGTGCTGGCCGTCTGCGATCCGCTGGTGGTCAACGAGCACGAGGCGCGCTTCCTGCTGGGCGACGACCCGGCGGGCCGCGAGGAGGCCCCCGAGGCCTGGGCGGCCGCCCTGCTGGCGCGCGGCCCGCGCTCGGTGGTGGTCACCCTGGGCGCGGCGGGCGCGTTGGTCGCCGACCGCGACCGTACGGCCCTGGTCCCGAGCCTCCCGGTCAAGGCGGTGGACACCACGGGCGCCGGGGACGCCTTCACCGGCGCGCTGGCCTGGCGTCTGGGCCTCGGCGAGGACCTGGAGACGGCGGTGCGGTTCGCCGTACGGGTCGGCGCGGCCGCGGTGACCCGCGACGGCGCGCAGGAGTCCTTCCCCACGGCGGAGGAGGTCGCGGCGCTGTGAAGCGGTCCGGGATTTTCAATCGTCAGCTGAGCGGGGCGCTGGCCGAGTTGGGCCACACCGACACGGTGATGGTCTGCGACGCCGGGCTGCCGATCCCCTCCGGGCCCGCCGGTCCGCCCGTGGTCGACCTCGCCTTCGTGGCGGGGGTGCCGTCCTTCGAGCAGGTGCTGACGGCGCTGCTCGACGAGCTGGTGGTCGAGGGCGCGACCGCGGCCCTGGAGGTGCGGGAGCACAACCCGTCGGCGACCGCCCTCCTGGACGGCCTCTTCCCCGGTCCGGCGCTGGAGCTGGTGCCGCACGAGGAGCTCAAGGCGCGGACGGCGGCGGCGCGGCTGGTGGTGCGTACGGGCGAGGCGCGGCCGTACGCGAATGTGCTGCTGCGCTGCGGCGTGCCGTTCTGACCGGTCGCCCGCCGGGCGCACGCGCGGACATCTGCGGAGATACTTCGAGGGGCCCGGCCATCGGCCGGGCCCCTCGTTTCCCCCTCCGCAAGGCTTCCTCTCAATCCCCCCGGATCCCCCAGGAAGCCTGACGCCAGATACGACCCGCGCGGGGCCGGAAGGGTTGCACGAATTCCCGGAGTTTCGACATCCTCCCCGCCGCCGCCCGCGCCGCATATGGTCGAGCCGGTGATGATCACACCGGGAGGGTGATCACGCGCGGGACCGGAAGGCGGGAGCGGCGGCATGCGGGTGATGACCTGGAACGTCTGGTGGCGATTCGGCCCCTGGGAGCGACGCCGCGAGGCGATCCTCGCCACCCTGCGCTCGGTGCGGCCCGATGTGCTCGGCCTCCAGGAGGTGTGGGCGGACGGCGCCGAGAACCTGGCGGAGTGGCTCGCGGGGGAACTCGGCATGCACTGGACCTGGGCCGCCTCCGACCGCCCCCAGAAGTGGCAGCGCCGCATCGGGGACCCGACCATCGACTTCGGCAACGCGGTGCTCAGCCGCTGGCCCATCGCCGAGCGGGACGTGGCCCGGCTGCCGGCCGCGGGCGGCCCGGACGACGGGCGGCTGGCGCTCTACGCCCTGGTGGACGCGCCCGGCCACGCGGTGCCGTTCTTCACCACCCACCTCAACGCCGACCTGCACGAGTCCGCGGTGCGCTGCGCCCAAGTGGCCGCCCTGGCCCGGTTCATCGCCGAGCGCCGCGGCGCCACGCCCTTCCCGGCGGTGGTCACCGGGGACTTCAACGCCTGGCCCGACTCCGACGAGATGCGGCTGCACGGCGGCTACCGCACGGCCCCCGCCGTCCCCGGGCAGGTCCTGCTGGACGCCTGGGAGTACGCCGACCCGGCGGCGCCGTCGGCCACCTGGGACGCCGCGAACCCGTACGTGGCCCGGACCTTCGAGCCGAGCGCGCGCATCGATTACATCCACGTCGGCCCGCCGGGACCCGACGGCCTCGGCCACGTCCGCTCCGTACGCCGCGCGGGCGACGGGCCCGTCGACGAGGTCGGCGTCTGGCCCTCCGACCACGCGGCGGTCGTGGCGGAGCTTGCGACGGGCGGCTGGTAGGCCGCCCGCCGCCGCTTCGGCAGGCGGCCATGAAGGCCGCGCCCGCGGCGAGGAATATCTCTCCGACGATGTCGTCGACGTTCCTGGGATGAACACGTCGGCGTACGAAGCATGGCTTCTTCCCGTAGCTTCCGCCTCTACGTGTCCGAGCCTCCCCCGGATATGCGACAGAGGAATTCCCACGGTCGTCCGGGACGTCCCGGACGACCGTCCCGCACGTCTCTGACCAGGCAGGACAGCGCCGGCCGGGACGGGACGGCGGCGGACTGTCCGGGACGACGTCCATCCGTTGTTCCGCCCGGTCCGCCTTGGTAGGAATTTTGTTGCCGGCAATCAGGCGACATCACGGTCTGCTCGATCTCGACGAGCTGGAAAACGGGGAGAAGAGAGTTGACGGCCATAAAGACAGCCATGAAAAGCGAGGGGGAAACGGCGTCCCTCTCGACCATCGACCGGGAACCGCGGGCGGCGGAATCGCTCATGCTCTTCAGAGTTCTCGGCCCGATGGAAGTCCTCGGCGGACACGAACCGGCCTCACCTCTCAGGCGGGCCATTCTCACCGCCCTTCTGCTCCGCACCGGGCAGGCCATCACGGTGGCCGAGTTCACCGAGTTGCTGTGGGACGAACCACCCGCCTCCGCCGCGGCCAACATCCGCAGTCACCTCACGGCCCTGCGCCGCGACCTCGACGACATCGAACCGGGGCTGAGCCGACGGGTGCGGACCTGCCGCGGAAGCCTCAGCGGCTACGCGTTGGACGTCGCCCCCGAGGAATTCGACGTGCCGATGTTCATGGTGTCCGCCCGGCACGGCCGGAACCTGCTCCTGCGCGGCGACGCGGACCGGGCGGTGGCCGCGCTGGAGAAGACGGTGGCCCTGTGGCGCGGCCCGTTCGGCCCGAGCCTGCCGCCGACCCGCTGGTTCGGCGCCCATGTCGCCGGGCTCAACAGCGCGCGCTTCGACGCGTACCAGGACCTGTTCACCGCGGCCGTTCTGGCCGACCGCACCGAGACGCTCTCCTATCGGATCGAGAGCGCCCTCGCCGAGGCGCCCTATCGGCAGCGTTTCTGGGAGCTGCTGTCCGCGGTGCACTGCATCAACGGCGACGCCGTCGGCGCCCTGGACGTCATCGGGCGGTGCCAACGCCTGTTCGCCGACGACCTGGGGCTCGACCTGCCGCCGAACGTCGCGGCGATGCGGACCGCGGCGCTGAACTGGGACCGCGCGGAGGCCCAGCGCCTCGTGGCGGCGCTGGCGCCGGCCGCCTGACGCCTGTGCGGGCCGTATGCACGGCCTGTGCGCGAACCCCGCGCTTCGCGATGCGGCCAGTCAACAACGGCCTCGCAGACTGAGTTCACGGGCCGCCGGAACAGCGGGGCGCTCGGCGCCCGTATTCAATCCGACGAAGGAGAAAGAAAATGCGTGAGGAATTCGAGGGCGACGTTCCCCTCGTGGAAGAGCTCGCGGAGCAGGACCTCCACGACGCCGCACAGAACGGCGGCACGATCGGCCCGGACCAAATGGCTCCCTTCATCATGCGCGTCAGTGCGCACTACGGAGGGAAGGGCGGATTCGGATTGTTCTGCACCTTGACCAAGGAATGCCAGCCCAACTGCAACTGACGAACCAAACACAGAAGGGAATTGCCATGCAGAAGGACACCGACATCCTCGGCGCATGGGACGAAACCGAGCTCGTCGAACTGAGCGAGGCGGACGTCCACGGGGGCACCGGGCCCGCGTGCGTCGCCACCGGCCTCATCCTCGGTATCACCGCCATCCAGGCCGGGGTCGCCACCGCGGTCTCCGCGGCGTTCTGCCCCACCACCAAGTGCACCAGCAGGTGCTGAGCGCCGGGTGCCCGGTTCGGTGAGTGCGTAACGCATCGCGGTGGAACGGGGGCCCGCGTACGGGCCCCCGGTTCCGCCCCGTCCGCCAAATCCGGCGCGCCCACATGAATATGGAGTATGACGAGTCGTGAAAACCACAGCCCCGTACTATCCGGAACTGAGCGAAGCCCAGATCTCGGATGCCATTGCGCCGCTGGCGCAATTCGACGCACAGACCCTCGAAGTGTTTCGAGGCACAGAAAGTCCCCGTGCCACCGAGCTCCCGGCCATCCGCGCCGCGGTGGTTCAGTGGTGCGCGGCGCCCGAGCGTTATCCGTTCCAGAGGATCACCAGAATCGCCGCCGCCTCACTCACGGACCCCGATCCGGTCACCCCGTTCGCGCCGCTGTTCACCGATCCCCCGGCTGTGCTGCGGCAGTTGCTGGAGCGTGCCGAGGCCCGGCTGCGCGAGGTGTACACCAGGCCGCTGGTCGCCGCCATCAACCACGCACGCCGGCAGGGTCGGCTCGTGGGTGCGGACCCGGCTCTGCGGTACCAGCATTTCGTCGACCAGTCCATCCGCGGGTCCTTCGAAGAACTGAGCGGCCTGTCGTTTCCCGTACTGCGGCATGTCACACGCGTCGTGCTGACCTACGAGGCGCATAACTTCCGGGAGCTCTGCCAGAGGCTCACGGCCGACCGGGACGCGATCGCCGCCACCTTCGGCATCGACCCGGCGGACCAGGTCGTCTCCTGCGGGTTCGCCGACGGCGACGCGCACCACCACGGCCGCAGCGTGTCCGTCCTCGAGTTCCGGTCCGGCAGGAAGCTGGCCTACAAGCCACGGGACGTGTCCTGCGAGGCCGCGTACACCGTCATCGCCCGCGAGGCCAACGACTGGCTGGGCACCTCCCTGGTCGCCGCCAAGGTCCTGGAGCGGGCCGGCTATGGATACGTGGAGTACGTGGCGGCGGAGGACGTCGCCGACATCTCCGCACCGTTCATGCAGGCCAGTGGCGAGCTCGCCGCCGTGATGTACCTGCTCAACGCGCAGGACATGCATTTCGAGAATGTCGTGGCCACCCGCCGCGGCCCGGTGCCGATCGATCTGGAGACGATCCTCCAGCCCGTCCGGCTCCACCTCGGCACGCCCGCCGAGACACCGGACAATGCCCATCACAGGATCACACAGTCGGTCTACGGCATCGGGATCCTGCCCCTGCTCATGGGCGGCCGGGACGAGGACTCCGGCTATGTCGACCTCGGCTTTCTCGGCGAACAGGGCGGCGGCGAGTCGCCGTTCAAGTCCCTTCAGTTCGAGGCTCCGTTCACCGACGAGGTGCGACTGACGCTGAGCAAGCAGGCGGCGGAGGAACGGCAGACGGTCGTGGGGACGCTGAGCCAGGACGAGGTCCATGCGCTCGGCGAGGGGATGGCGGCCGGATTCGTCCGGGTGTGCCGCGCGGTGATGTCGGACAAGGGGCGCTGGACGGCGCTGGTGCGCAAGGCGGCCGCCGGTGTACGCGTGCGCTACCTCCACCATCCGACGATGGTGTACGCGCAGACGCTGCGTACGGCGTCGAGCGCCCGGGCCATGAGCGACCGCGCGTCCTATCTGGCGGTGCTGAAGCGGGTGGCCATCGCCAGCCAGTCCGCCGCGCGCGCGATCGTCCGCTCCGAGCTGCGGCAGCTCGCGGGTCGCGACATCCCCTACTTCACCGTCGCCGCGGCGGACGTGGCCCTCATGGACGGCGAGGGCGCCGAGGTCGGGGCGGTGCTGACCACATCGCCACTCGAACTGGCCGCGGCGAAGGTCACCGCCCTGACCGAGTTCGAGGTGAGCGAGCAGCTGAGGCTCATCCGCTCTGCCTTCTCCTGCCGGTTCCCCGACGACCATCTGACCTCGGCCGACGACTTCGAACCCCCGCTGCCCGGCGCCACGGCGGGCGGGCGGTCGACGGGGGACCCGGGCGACACGCTCGCCGGGGTCGTGACCCGGCTGTGCGACACCATGGTCGCCTCGGCCCTGCCCGACCGGTACGCCGATCTTCCCCACACCTGGATCGGTCCGCTCGCCTCCGCCCAGTCCAATCGGCCATGGCCGCCCGCGGTGCTCGGATACGACCTGTACACAGGGAGGGTCGGCCCCGCGCTGGCCCTGGCGGCGGCCGGCCGCGTCCTGGACCACCCCGCCTACCGGGGCCTCGCCACACAGATCTTCTCGGCCATCGCGGAGGGCCTGTCCGATACACCGTCCGAGACATCGGACACACGGCAGACGGCGCCCTTCTCGGCCTACGCCGGATCGGCCGGCACGCCGTTCGCGCTGGCGGCGGCGGGCAGGCTGCTCGGACAGCCCGATTGGGTCCGCACCGCGCAGCAGGCGGTGCCCGATGTCCTCGATCTCGTGGGCGCTCACCCTGCCGCCGACCGGCCCCTGGACATGATCAGCGGACTGGCGGGCGTCCTGTCCTGCGTGACGGCGATCGGCGGACCGCACGCCGGCGAGTCGGCCGCCGCGCTGACGGCCATGGTCACGGACGCCCTGCGGCCGGACGCCCATCACCCCGTACTCGACCAGTCCGGCTTCGGACACGGGGTGAGCGGTGTCATCCACGCGCTGAGCCGGGCCTACCCGCGCCTGCCCGAGCAGCAACGAGGAACCGTTGACGCCACGCTGTCCCGCCTGATCGCGCGGCTGCGGGACTTCTACGCCCCTCGTGAGGGCGACTGGTACTCCAACGTGGCCACCCCCTGGTCCTTCGCCACCGGCTGGTGCCACGGCTCGGCCGGCATCGCGCTCGCCCTGAGCGCGTACGGCGCGATGACCGGCGACGAGTCGGTGGAGCGCATGCGGAAGGTGGCCGTGGGCAACATGCTCCGCCGTGGCTTCGGGCGCAATCTGACCTGGTGCCATGGGGATCTCGGCAACCACGACATCCTCTCCGCCGTGGCGAGCACAGAGGATTCGCTGCGCGCCGAGGTCGCGGTCGTCGAGCGGACCTGGCTGCGCCCCGAGGTGTTCACCCGCAAGGCCGCGGACACACGGAGCCGGTACGCGCACACCAACAGCCTCCTCGTCGGGACCGCCGGGATGGTGATCCATCTCGTCAACCGCCTCGATCCGTCCGTCCGCCTGTCCCCCGTCGACCTGTCCCAAGTCGATCTGAGCGCGGAGGGCCGATGACATGACGTGGAATACCATCCTCCGCCGGTCCGGCCCGGCCCGGCGGGTACCGACGATCACGCAGGTGGCCCAGACCGAATGCGGCCTGTGCTGCTGTGTCGCGGTGCTGCGCTACCACGGGCGCGCCGAGGAGATATCCAGCGCGCGGCAGGTCATGGATGCCGGCCGGGACGGCCTCAGCGCGACCCAGTTGGCCCGCTTCCTCCGGGAGCGCGGCATGGACGCGAAGCTCTTCCGCGTCAAGGACGTGTCGGCGCTCGCGAAGTTCACCTCGCCGGTGATCCTCTACTGGGAGGACTACCACTTCGTGGTGCTCGAGCGGTTCGACGGCCGCGGAGCGGTCATCATGGACCCGGCGCTCGGGCGGCGGCGCCTCAGCAGGAAGGAACTGGAGGCCGGCTTCAGCGGTATCGCCGTATCCGCCGAGCCCGGCCCCGACTTCGAACCGACGCCGCGGAAGTTCATGGCGGAGTGGCGCGGTGTCCCGCTCTTCGCAAAGGGTTCGCGCAGGCGCATCGCGCTGGTGGGGCTTCTCTCGCTCGGTGGATACGCGGGAACCCTCGGCATACCGATGCTGACGGAATGGGCGGTCGACCGGTACGTCCGCTGGGGAGGCCTGGACGACCTGGCCACGGTCCTTTCGGTCATCGTCGCCGTAGCCGTCGGGTATTTCGCGCTGTATCTGCTCAGAGTCGCCGTGCTCTCGTCCGTGGTGGCGATGATGGGCGAGCATCTGATGATCCAGACGTTCTCCAAGCTGCTCTCCCTGCCGTACAAGTTCTTCACGACGCGACAACCCGGCGACCTTCTGTTCCGGCTCAGCAGCGTGAATGTGATCAGGGATCTGCTCTCCTCGCGCGTGGCGCAGGGTGTGCTGGACGTCGGGACGCTGATATGCGTCAGCGGCTATCTGCTGATCGCCGAATGGCGGCTCGGCCTGGTAACGGCGGGACTGTCCCTGGCCAATGCCCTGTATCTGATGAAGACCCGGGTCCGGGTGCTGGAGTCCGTGGACGCGGAAATGACTCAGCTGAGCAGGAGCCAGTCGGCCCAGCTGGACGCGATCGTCTCGGTGCCCACCATCAAAATGGGCGGCTATGCGGCCGAGTTCCTGACCGGCTGGAGCAAGGTCTATTCCTCGTCCCTCCAGGCGATGAAGGACCGTATGCGCCTGCAACAGGGCCGCATCTCGGGCCTGACCTCCACCACCCAGATGTTCGGCCCGCTGATTCTGCTGCTGTCGAGCCTGTACCTCGTCGGCCACGGACAGATCTCCCTGGGCCAGGCCATGGCGGTGCAGACGGTGTCCGGCACCTACTTCGCGCTGTCGACGTCGGTGTTCCAGACCTGCACCGAGTTCGCCGAGGCGTCCCGCTACATGGCGCGGCTCAACGACATCGTCGAGACGCCGTCGGAGAACCGGGGCGGCGACCTCAAGCAGCTGCCCTCGACCTCCATCCGCCTGACCGACATCGGCTTCCAGTACACGGCCCACAGTGACCCGGTCCTGAGCGATGTCTCGATCGACATTCCGGCCGGGGCCAAGGTCGCCCTCGTCGGCACCTCGGGATCCGGTAAGAGCACGCTGGGGCAGATCATCTGCGGTCTTTACGAACCGACGCGGGGCACCATCGAGTTCGGCGGGCGGGACATGACCGAATACGACAAGGATTCGCTGCGCCGCTCCATCGGATACATCCCCCAGGAAGTGCATCTACACAATCGCACGATCCTGGAGAACCTGACAATGGGCCAGGACATCTCCGAGGAACAAGTGCGCGAATTCTGCGAGAGCGTCGGAATTCTCGACTTCCTCCAGGACCTTCCCATGGGGCTCAACACCCTGATCTCGGAAATGGGCGCGAACTTCTCCGGCGGTCAGCGGCAGCGGCTCGCCATCGTACGGACCCTGCTCCAGCGGCCCGCGATCCTGGTGCTCGACGAGGCGACGGCCTCGCTGGACACCATCAACGAGCGACGCGTCACGGACATCATCCAGGACATAGGCGCGACACAGATCATCATCGCCCACCGACTGGCGACCATCAAAGCGGCCGACCGCATTTACGTGCTCGACCGCGGACGCGTCATCGAACAAGGCACACACGAGGAATTGCTGAACGGAGGACCGGTCTACATGAATCTCTACGCGGAAAGTGACCCCGATGTCCTGATATCGGGACCGGAAGGCATAACCGGCCCGGAGGGCCCGGTCCCCGACCCGGACGTTTCGATCCCCGCATTCCTCCCCTTCTATCAGCACCTCGTGCCCAGGAGTTCCGTGGTCGCGGCGCTGCGCGAGGTCATGGCCCCGGTCACGCGCCCCGAACGGCGCGAGGCGGTGGTGGACACCATCTGGGGGGAGCTGCTGACGGCTGTCGAGGGCCACTCCTTCCGTACGCTGATCGGCGAGTTCCACACCTTCCGCGAGGGCCTGGGGCTGCCCATGACGGCCGATGTCGACGAGGCGCTACAGCGGTTCCGCAGGCATCTCGGCGCGCCCGGCACCTGCCGGCGCATCTCCGACGCCTACCCGGTGCTGCGGCAGCGCCTGGCGGCTCTGGTGGACAACTCGCTCGACGCGTACACCGATATGTTCGCCGCGTACACGGCGGACCAGGAGGCGCTGCGGGCCGACTGCCTGACGCCCCGTACGGCGGCGGCCGGGGAGCTGGTCGAGGACATCTTCCTCACCGGGTCCGATCCGCACAACGACAACCGCCAGGTGATCGGGGTGCGGCTGACCAGCGGCGCGCGGCTGATCTTCAAGCCACGCGCCCTGGCGACGGACAGTTTCGTACGGGACCTGTACACCGCCGCCGACCCCTACCTCACCTTCTCGCTGCGGGACTGCCTGCCCATGTCGGTGACGTCCGGCTCGCACGGCTGGCAGCAGTTCATCCCCTCGGAGCCGATGACCTCGCCCGATCAACCGGCCCGGTACTTCTACCGGTTCGGCGCGCTGTGCGCGATCCTCTCCGCCATCGGGGCATCCGATCTGCACGACGAGAATCTGCTGGCCCACGGCGAACACCCCTGCGTGATCGACACCGAGACCGTCCTGCGGCCGGACGCGGGCGTCGAGAACGACACGCTTCCGCACCTGCTGATCAATCACATGAAACTGTCGGTCGCCTCCACGATGCTCGTCCCCTCGATGAGCCCTGCCTCCCCCGTCGACTTCCTCATGGCGGGGGTGGGTGTGGCCGGCGATCAGCCGTCCAAGATGACCCGGACGGTGATCCGCGACATCGGCACCGACGGCATGTCCGTCGGGCGGGACCCCATCACCTACCGGCAGGACGCCAACCTGCCACGGCTGGGGGACGCGCCGCTGTCCGCGACCGACTACTTCTCCGATGTGCTGGCCGGCTACACCGACGCCCTCGAGTTCGTGCGCGGCGGTTCGATCCCGGCGCTCCTCGACACGCATCGGGACATGCCCGTCCGGTATGTGCTGCGGGCGACGCTGGTCTACAGCCGGTTCATGGACGCCTCGACGCACCCCTCCTACCTCTCCCGGCCCGAGGAGGCCGAGCGGCTGTTCGGGCTGCTCGGGAACTCCGGCCAGTTCACGGCCGAGTTGGCCCGTCGCGTCGGCGACGAGGAGCGCGCCGGTATGCACACGGGGAACGTGCCCTATTTCAGCTCGCGGGCGGACTCCACCGACCTGGCGACCTCGCGGGTGCGTTTCCCGGAGGTGTTCAAGACCTCCTCGGTCGACCACGCCCGGCGTGGCGTCACCCTCAACGCCGCCCGGCCGGACGGCTACCACCACCACCTGCTCGAGGAGTGCTTCGGCGAGGTGTTCGGCGAGGACAACCCGGCCGGGCTGTCCCGGCACAGCGTGTTCGCAGCGCCCCTGCGCCACGCCCGCCCGGGCAGGTGGTGGCCGGAGATCGCGCGGCGGATCGCCGACCTCGGCGTGACCCTGCACACGCCGGACGGCCCGCGGACCGGCTGGCTGGGCGGCATCGGCCCCGGGCGGGCCGCGGCGACCATCACCCCGGGCAACTTCGTCTCGTTCCACGACATGGGTGGCATCGTCGCCTTCCTGAACCGGGCCACCCGCCTGGACGACGGCTTCCGGAACATTCACCTCCGTGCGGACCGGGGGCTCGACGAGCTCCTGGCGGGCTACGGCGAGAGCCTGAACCAGATGCCGGAGTCCGTGTTCAGCGGCGCCTCCTCCCTGCTGCTCACCCGGCCGCAGACGGCGCCGACCGACTGGCTCGGATCCCTGCTCGACAAGATCGACGCCCGGTCCGCGTCGAACGACCTGGAGACCGACCTCAGCAACGGCCCGGCCGGTCTGCTGATGGTCCTGCTGTCCCGCCTGGAGGCCGGCGACGACCCGGCCGCCCTGTGCGGCGAAGACCGGCTCGTGCGCCTGCGCGATCTGGCCCTTGGCCATCTCCAGGCCCCCAGGACCGCACCGTGGTTCGATCTGGCGCACGGCGAGCTGGGGCTCCAGTGGGCCCGCGCCCGTATCGGAAGGGTCCTCGGCGACGAGGCGCTCGCCAGGGAGTCCGCCGACTGGCTGACGACTCGGGCCGGTTCCGGCACGGGCGGTTCGCTCGCGGGGTGGTGCAACGGCGCCGCCGGTCTGCTGTTGGCCTCCGCCGAGATCCTGTTCTCCGCCGGCCGGGCGGACGAACTCTCCGGCCGTCGGCTGACGACCCTGGTCGAGGCGGCGACGCGGCTGCCCGCCCGTCGCCCGGTGGACCTGTCGGTCTGCCACGGCAGCAGCGGCGTCGTCCAGTCGTTGATCGCCACGGGGCGCGTGCTCGGCGACGACTCGCTGCTGACCCGGGCGCGCGAATACCAGGAGCTCGTCCTGGCCAGGGCCCGCGACAACGGGTTCTACACGGGGGCACCCGGCCGCACCTCACTGCTCGGCTACATGCTCGGCTGGGCCGGCGTCGGCGACACGGACGCCCTGCTGCACGCCGCGGAGCAGAACCACGACGACGGCTTCTTCCGCGTCCCGGTCGCGATGACCTCGGAATTCACGCGGTCGGCCCAGCCGGCGGGCTGATGTGGTGAGTACCGGACAGCGACACGCCGTCGTCACGGCGTGTCGCTGTCCTCGGTCGCTCAGTCCTCGCCCACCACGGCCAGGTCGTCACCCAAGGCGGCGGCGATCCCGGCGGCCCGGGAGTGGTCGTCCAACCGACGCGTCAGGTACGCGCAGGCGTGGTGGTGCCGGAGCGACCACCAGGCGACCGAGCCGCCGATCCCGCCCTTGGCGATCTTGCCCCGGTCGCGTACGAAGCCGAGCGTCCAGGTGATCCTGGTGCCGAAGACCTCGTCGAAGTCGGTGACTTGGGAGGCGAGGAGTTCGGCGTGCAGCTCCGGCCCGAGCAGTTCGCGCACCGGTCCGTCCTCGCTGGTGAGGCGGGAGAAGAACGCCGCCATGGAGGTCGCGGTCGTGTGCAGGTTGCACGCTCCGAAGACCGACTGCCGCCAGGCCCGGGAGTTCACCCGCTCCACGTCCAGGGCGCCGTCGGGGGTCTCCAGCCACGGCGCCGCGTGCAACCGCCGCGGCCACTCCGGGTTCGCGTACTCCAGATCGGCCACGCGGCCCAGCGCGTCATCCGGCACCCCGAACCAGGCGTCCAGACCCAGCGCGGGCCGCACCACGTCATGGAACATCTCCCCGAGCGTCGTACCGGCGCCCGCGCGCAGGATGCCGTCCACCAGGTGGCCGTAGGTCAGCGCGTGCTCCCCCAGGGACGTCCCAGGGGCGTACTCCGGCGCCGCCCGGGCCAGGCTCTCCCGCAGCGCGCCGTCATCCAGCAGATCGATCCCCGCGGCTTCGGCCGCGAACCGCGGCTGGCCCGCCTGGTGCGTCAGCACATGCCGGAGCGTGGTCCGGTCCTTGCCCCGGACCCCGTACTCGCCCCAGTACCCGGCGATCGGCTCGTCCAGCCCCGGCGCGCCCTGACGGACCGCCGCCAGCGCGGCGAGGGTGACGAACGCCTTCGACAGCGAGTAGGGCTGGACCAGCGTGTCGTCGCGCCAGGGACGGCTCCGCCCGGCATCGGACCACCCCCCGCTCAGCCTGACGACCTCGCGCCCCTCCCGCCACACCGACAGGCCCGCGCCGGTTTCCGAGCCGTCGTCCACCAGCCTCTGGAAGACCCGACGCACCGCGTCGTACCCGTCCGCCGCGAATCCCTCGACGTCCACCATGCCCCCATGCCCCCATTCCGCCGCACCGGCGCGGCGCAGCGCCCCGTGACTTCAACGACTCGGAACAATACCCCCATGGGGTATGTGCGACGACAACGGCCTCAGTCGTCGCGGGACTCGCGGGACTCAGGGGACTCGCGGGACTCGCGGGACTCGCGGGAGTGACTCAGAGCCGCGTCGAGCAGCCCGTCGAGGGCCTGTTGAGAACTCTGGAGCTGGACGATCGCCTCGCTGATCCGGACGTGTTCCCGTCGCAGGTGATCGACCATGCCGGGGCACGACGACGGGATGAGCTGTTCTCCCTCGTCGTGGACACAGCCCAGGACCCGGGCGATGACCGCGCTGGGCAGACCGGCCGCCAGCAGGGCCCGGATATGCCTGACCGCGGCGATGTCCGATTCGGCGTACTCGCGGTAGCCGTTGGGGAGCCGCGTCGGCCGGAGGAGACCTTGCTCCTCGTAGTACCGCAGCAGCCGATGACTCACCCCCGTTGCGCGGGACAAGGCGCCGATCCGCACGTGAGCTCCCCCGTTCGCGCTTGACCCTCACATGGATGTGAGACTTTAGCCTTCCTTCGCCGGGGAATGCCGACGACGAAGGAGCAATCATGCCGGGTGCGGTCATCATCGGAGCGGGGCCGGGGATCGGCCGGTCGGTCGCCCGCCGCTTCGCGCGCGAGGGCCTGCCGATCGCCCTCGTCGCACGGTCGGAGACGACACTGACGGCCACGGCGGAGGCCGTTTCCCCCACCGGGGTGCCGACGCTCCCGCTGGTCGCCGACTCCACCGACGAACGCGCCCTGCGCGCCGCCCTGGACACCGCGACCGAGCAGTTCGGCCTGCCCGACGTCGTCGTGTACAACGCCGCGATCATCCAGTCGGACGCGCTCGGCGACCTGTCCGCGTCCGCGCACCTGGACGCCTGGGCCGTCAACGTGGTCGGGGCGATCACCGCCGCCGCGCACGTCCTCCCGGCCATGGCGGAGCGCGGCAGCGGCTCGTTTCTCGTCACCGGCGGGATGCCCGAGCCGAAGCCCCAGTACCTCAGCCTCTCGCTCGGCAAGGCCGGTGTGCGGTCGCTGGTGACACTTCTCGACGACCAGTACGGCCCGTCCGGCGTCCATGTGGCGACCGTGACCGTGGACGGCCCGGTCGCCCCCGGCACCGACTTCGACCCGGATGTCATCGCCGAGCACTACTGGCGGCTGCATACGCAACAACAGCGCCCGTGGAAACGGGAGGTCCTTCACACCGGGCGAACGCCGTCGACGGTTGAACGCGAGACGAACACTTCATGAGAGTTCGGCCACGTCGGCCCCGTATCCGTCCCGGAGACATACATTCGCCCCCTCAGGGCTCATGACCTGACGGGGGAAAAGTTCATGGGATGGCTGAAGGAGCTGGTGGCTCCGGAGAATCTGCTGGCGCTGCTCGGTGTCGTGGTCACGGTCGGGGGGCTGTCGTACGAGCGGCTGATCCCGGGGCGGAAACGCATCGGATACCGCGTGCAGATGGACACGTTGATCGACGACAGCACGAGCGACGGCCCGCTGCACCAGCGGCTGCGCATGCTGGAGAACACGCCCGACCTCGCCGGGGCCTCGCTCGTGCTGCTGCGGATCGAGAACGACGGCTTCCGCAGCGTCGACGTGGACGACTACATCACCGCGCCCTCGACCGAACACCGCGGGCTGACCGCCATCTTCCCCAACCGCACGGTCAGGGATGTCGCCGTCACCGAGCCCAGCCATCCGGATCTGCTGCGCCATCTGCCCCAGCGCGGCACCGTGACGAATCCGGGGCTGATCTGCCGTGGCAACGAGATCTCCCTGCCGAGGGTGCCGCTGAACAAGGGCGACCACTTCAAGCTGCTGGTGTTGCTGACCGGCGCCGGGACGGACAAGCAGCCGTATGTCGCCGGGCGCATCCGGGAGGGCAGGATCCGGAACAACGAGCATTTCCGGCGGCCCAGCAACCGCGTGCTGGGGCTCATCGGCAGCCTGGTGGTTCTCATGATCCTCCAGCCCATCGGCTTTCAGCTCCTGGAACCGGACCCGCTGCGTCAAGGCTGCGCCAAGGGGACGCTCACGGTCGTCGGCTCCACCGCGTTCGAGCCGGTGATGAACGACCTGGACAAGGCGTACGAGGAGGACTGCGACGGCGCCGCCCACATCACCGTCGACGCCCAGGGCAGCGGCCGCGGCACGGACACGCTGCGGGACGTCGGGGAGGGCGCGAAGGGGTTTCCGGCGTATCTGTCGTTCTCCGACGGGCGGGAGGGGAGCGGGGATCCGGGGCTCAAGGAGCATCTGACCGCGCTGTCCGTGTTCACGATGGTGGTGAACAAGGAGGTCCGGATATCGAATCTGACCCTCGACGATGTGCGGAAGATCTACTCGGGCGAGATCACCAACTGGAAGCGGCTCGCCGGCGGGCCCGATCTGCCGATCAGGCTGGTGAGCCGGGACGGGAAGTCGGGCACGCGCGGGGTGTTCGAGAACCGGGTGCTCGGCAGCACGACCGAGCCCGCGCGTACGTCGGACAACTGCCGAACGCCGAAGTTCGACAACACGCGCCTCGTGCGCTGCGAGCTCGACAGCACGGACGAGGTGCTGAAGACCGTGGCGCGGACGCCGGGCGCGATCGGCTACACCGAGCTGAAGGCGGCCAACGACCGCGCCGAGGAGCGGAAGGATGTGCGGCTGCTGGGCCTGGGCGGGCACCGGCCCTCGATCGACACCGTCAGGGACGAGACATATCCGTTCTGGGAGCCCGAGTATGCGTACACCTACGGGACCCCGTCGCCCAACTCCCTCACCTCAAAGTTCCTGGACTTCCTGGCCGGTGACACCGGACGGAACCTCATCGAGCGCCACGGCCATCTGCCCTGCTCGGCCCCGGAGAACCAGCAGGCGTGCCGGCGGGCGCATCGCGCGTGAGACCGGCGGGGCTGCCCGAGGCCGTCTCGATCACCTCGTCCAGGACCGCGCGCGAGCGCCGCAGGTCCTCGATCATGCGGTCGATGCGGTCCCGCTCCGCCGTGAGGTCCGTGACCAGGCGGGCGTCGGCGGTCTCGGACGGGCCGCCGTCGGCGTCCCGCATACAGGGCAGCAGCTGCCCGATCTTCGTGCTGGTCAGCCCGGCGGCGTACAACTCCTGGATGCGCAGCACCCGGTCGACGGCGACGTCCGCGTACTCGCGGTGGCCGCCGGGGGTGCGCCGCGCCACCAGCAGACCCTGCTCCTCGTAGTAGCGCAGGGACCGCTCACTCACTCCCGTACGCCGGGCCAGCTCACCGATCCGCATGACGCACCTCACACCGCACGAGCTTGAATCTGACATCAATGGCAAGTTCTACGGTACCCGCATGACGGACACCATGACAGACACAGCGACCACCTCCCGCCTCTTCGCCCCCACCCGCCTCGGCCCCCTGAACCTGCCGAACCGCCTGGTCATGGCGCCGCTGACGCGCAACCGGGCGGCCGCCGACGGCAGCCCGACGCCGCTCATGGCCGAGTACTACGCCCAGCGCGCCTCCGCGGGGCTGATCATCGCCGAGGCGTCCACCCCCAACGCCGTCGGCCAGACCTACCCGAACATCACCGCCATCCACACCGACGCCCATGTGGCCGGGTGGCGGCGGGTCACCGAGGCGGTGGCCGCGGCGGGCGGCGGTCCGATGTTTCTCCAGATCCAGCACGGCGGCCGGGTCGGACACCCCGACAACAGCGGGCTGACCCCCGTGGCCCCCTCCCCGATCCCGCTCCCGGAGACCATCCACACCCCCACCGGCCGCCAGGACGCGGTGGTCCCGCGCGAGATGACACCCGAGGACATCCGCGCCACCGTCAACGACTTCGCCGCCGCGGCCCGCCGGGCGCTGGACGCCGGGTTCGCCGGGGTCGAGGTGCACGCCGCCAACGGCCACCTCCTCCACCAGTTCCTCGCCCCCAACACCAACCGGCGCACCGACGCCTACGGCGGCAGCGTGGACCACCGCGTCCGGTTCGTGGTCGAGGTCGTCGACGCCGTCGCCGCGGCGATCGGGCCCGAGCGGGTCGGCCTGCGCGTCTCGCCCGGCAACACGGTCAACGGCATCGCCGAGACCGACGCCGACGCCCTGTACCCGGCGCTGCTCGCGCAGGTGGCCACCCGGAACCCGGCCTACCTCCACATCGTCTCCGCCGACCCGGAGCAGCCCCTCTTCCAGCGCATCCGCGCGGACTGGCCCGGCACGCTGATCGGCAACCCGGTCCTGCCCCGCGAGCAGATCCCCGCCGACGGCGGACGGCAGGCGGCCGAGCGGCTGCTGGCCGCGGGGGCCGACATCGTCGCGCTCGGCCGGCCCTTCCTCGCCAACCCCGACCTCGTGGAGCGGCTCCGCACCGGCGCGCCCGTCAACCCGGTCCGAGACCGCTACATGATGTACGTGGGCGGCCCCACCGGCTACACCGACTACCCGACCCTCGGCGCCGTACGCTGATGGCTCGGACCTGTACGACCGCGGCCCGGAGGGACACGACGCGATGTCGGCCACGTACGAAGTCGGAGCTGGCGAAGACCCCGGCGCCGCGGCGGCCCGCCTCACCGGCCGCCCGGTGACCGCCCTGCGCCCGCTGTCGGGGGCGCTCGCCGAAGTCGTGCTCGACGGCGGGCAGGTGGTCATGGTCAAGCGCGGCACCGACCCCGGCGCCGCGCGGGCCGAGGCGGCGGGCCTGCGCTGGCTGGCCGAGGCCGGGACGGTCCGCGTCCCGGCGGTGCACGGCCACGACCCGCACTGGCTGGTGACCGAGCGGGTCCCGACCGGCCGCCCGAGCCCCGAGGCGGCGGCCCGGTTCGGCCGCGACCTGGCCGCCCTGCACGCCGCCGGCGCCCCCGCGTTCGGCGCCCCGCCGCCCGGCGGGCCCGAGGACGCGTACATCGGGCTCGCGCCGATGCGCAACGTCCCCGGCGCCGACTGGCCGACCTGGTACGCCGACCACCGGGTGCTGCCCTATCTGCGCCGCGCGGTGGACGACGGCACCATGCGCCCCGCCGAGGCGGCCGTGGTCGAGCGCGTCTGCGAGCGGCTGCCCGACCTGGCGGGCCCGGCCGAGCCGCCCGCCCGGCTGCACGGCGACCTGTGGAACGGCAATGTGCTGTGGGGCACCGACGGCCACGCCTGGCTGATCGACCCGGCCGCGCACGGCGGACACCGCGAGACCGACCTGGCGATGCTCCACCTCTTCGGCTGCCCACACCTGGACCACGTCCTGGACGGCTACCGCCAAGCGGCCCCGCTCGCCGACGGCTGGCCCGACCGCATCGGCCTGCACCAGCTCTTCCCGCTCCTGGTCCACGCGGTCCTCTTCGGCCGCGGCTACGCCGAACAGGCCGTCGCCGCGGCCCACGCGGCCCTGACTGCCTGACCGCCCTCAACCGCCTGCACAGCCCGACCGGCCCGGGGGCAAGCCCTGCCGGTTGCCCGGCAGGGCCACCCGGTCACACGAACTGGCTCTTGTGGAAGACGCTGGCCTGCCGCACGCCGTAGGTGTTGGAGTGAAAACCGAAGGTCAGCCGTGGGCCGCCGGAAGGCAGCCAGATCGCCATGCCCTGCGGCTCGCGGCCGCGCAGCGACTGGCCGGCCGTGGTCTTCCACTTGTTCACCACAGTGGACTGACCAGTGCCGTTGAGGTCGATGACGGTGATGTACGACGAACTGTTGGGCCTGCCCTCCAGCAGGTAGGCGTAACGGCCGTAGGCGGTGTAGCCCTGGAACGGATTGTCCTTGCCCCAGGATCCGCGCGACGGCAGAGCCCGCTCGACCAGGCGGTAGCCCTTGGTCAGCCGACCAGCGCGGGCATCGCTGAGCTTGAAGGCGACGAGGCGCGGCTTGTCCGTACCGGTCTTGTAACGCACCAGCAGCCGGTTGGTCGACGGATCGATCGCGGGCTGTGGGTTGATCATGGTGTCGCCGATGGAGGGCGTGCGGTCCTGGATCGCGCTGTCGGTCTTCTTCAGCGTGGCGCCGTTGACGAACTTGAATCGCCCGATCCTGGTGCCGAATCCCTTGGCACTCGACTTCCACTCGGTCCACAGATAGACGGATCCGTCGTAGGGCTCCACCGCGATCGACACCCCGTGGCCGAAGTTGCGCAGGGCCATGGCACCCAGTTGCCTCCCGGAGGTGTCGGTCTTGGTGATCCAGATGTCGCCGACGCGGTCGGGATTGGTGTTCTG
This sequence comes from Streptomyces sp. NPDC097640, assembly GCF_040302705.1. Lineage (NCBI taxonomy): Bacteria > Bacillati > Actinomycetota > Actinomycetes > Kitasatosporales > Streptomycetaceae > Streptomyces > Streptomyces sp. NPDC097640. The sequence continues at coordinate 76,885 of NZ_JBEOSB010000004.1, read as the reverse complement.
GTTGTTGACCTGCGCGAAGTAGATGTGCTGATGCACGTTGTCGTAGGCGAACGACTGCATCACCCAGTTGGCATGCAGCGAGGCCTTCAGGACCGGGTTGCCCCCCGCTCCGTCCAGCTTGAACCGCTTGGAGTTCGCCACCGCCGCGTTCGCGGAGTCGGTGGCGAGCAGGAGGCCGGCGGTCCCGAGCGCGCCCGCGGCGGCGACGCCCCCGCCGGTCGTGAGCAGCCGCCGCCTGCTGAGCAGCCGGTGCTTCCCCTCAGATGAGCTTTTGCGCATGGCTTTCTCCCCGTTTGTCGAAATCGGGAAGCAGACGGTAAATCGACCGAAAATCCGCAGGTCAGAGGACGAATCTACTTCCCGCCGAGCCAAACAGGCTAACCTGCGGCGCTTGTGCCGGTGGCATCGACCCGCCGGGCGTCGTCGGCCGCGCCGCTGCCGAGCGCCTTTCAACTGCCGTACAGCCAGCGGTTGTACGCCGCCTTGTCGATCGCCCCGTACAACCAGATGGCGTCCGGCCCGTACAGCGCCCCCGCAGCAGTACGTCACGCAGCCGCAGCCGTGGCCGGATGATCCCGCGCCCCTCGGAGCCCATGCCCCTCACGACATCCGGTGTCAGGCCAGCCCCAGTTGCCGTGCCGCCGCCTCCACCGTCTGCGCCAGCAGCACGGCGATGGTCATGGGGCCGACCCCGCCCGGGACGGGGGTGATCAGGCTCGCCCGCTCCCTCGCGGTCTCGAAGTCGACGTCCCCGACGTTCCCCGGGTTGTACCCCGCGTCGATCACCACGGCGCCCGGCTTCACATCGGCCCCGGAGATGAACCGCGGGCGGCCGACCGCGGCCACCAGCACATCGGCCTCGCGCACGATCGCCGGCAGATCGGTGGTGCGCGAGTGGCAGTACGTCACCGTGGCGTCCCGGCCGAGCAGCAGCATCCCGGCGGGCTTCCCCAGAATGGCGCTGCGCCCCACCACGACCGCGTGCTTGCCCGCGACGTCGACGTCGTACTCGTCCAGCAGCCGCACGATGCCGCCGGGGGTGCAGGACGCGAAGCCGGGCAGGCCGAAGCCCATGGCCGCGAAGGAGTGCATGGTGACTCCGTCGACGTCCTTCTCGGGGGCGATCGCCTCGAAGGCGGCGCGCTCGTCGATGTGAGGGCCCATGGGGTGCTGCACCAGGATGCCGTGCACACCGGGGTCCTGGGACAGCTCGGTGATGGTGTCGACCAGGACGCCGGTGCTCACCGAGGCCGGCAGGGCCACATGCCGTGACTCGATCCCCGCCTTCCGGCACCTGGCCCGCTTCATCCGGACATACGTCACCGAGGCCGGGTCCTCTCCGACCAGCACGGTGGCCAGGCAGGGCGCCGTCCCGGTGCGCAGTGCGATGTCCGCGGCGGCCTTCGCGGTGTCCTCGGTGATACGCCCGGCCAGGCCGGTGCCGTCCATCAGGCGAGCTGTTCGGGTCCGGTCCATACGCCACTCCTGAGGCACTCGCATGAGTCGCCCAGGCGCGCGGCATCGACAACCGGTGTCAGGCCGCTCCCCGGTGGTGCTCCACCTCAGCGCCAGTCACGGCCCGCGTCCACTGTAGGGGAGGTACGCCGCCCGGCGGCGGACGGCGGCCGGTCCCGGGGGGCGGATAGCATCGCCGGAAACCGGCCCGAGGAACGGAGTTCACCCGTGCGTCACCCGCGCGTTGGCGTCGCCATCCTGACCATGGGCACTCGGCCCGCCGAACTGGCCGACCTGCTCGCCTCGGTCGCCGAGCAGGACACCCCCGCGACGCGGGTGGTGGTCGTCGGCAACGGCTCGCCGCTGCCGCCCCTCCCCGACGGGGTCACCGGTGTCGAACTGCCGGAGAACCTGGGCATCGCCGGTGGCCGGAACGTCGCGCTGGCCCGGCTGAAGGAGTTCGGGGATGTCGATGTGGTGGTGGACCTGGACGACGACGGGCTGCTGATCAGCACGGACGTCTTCACGCGGCTGGTGGACCTGTACGAGTCCGACCCGCGGCTGGGCATCGTCAGTTTCCGTGTCGCCGACGAGCGGGGCCGCACCCAGCGCCGCCACGTCCCCCGGCTGCGTGCCTCGGATCCGATGCGCGGCGGGCTGGTGACGACGTTCCTCGGGGGCGGCCACGGCCTGTCCATGCGGATGCTGGAGGAAGTCGGCGGCTGGCCCGAGCCGTTCTTCTACGCCCACGAGGAGACCGACCTGGCCTGGCGGGCCCTGGACGCGCGATGGAAGGTGCTCTACGAGCCGGAGTTGGTGCTCCGGCACCCGTGGACGTCGCCGACCCGGCACGCGGTCTTCTACCGCATGGTCGCCCGCAACCGGGTCTGGCTGGCCAAGCGGCACCTTCCCGCCCTCCTCGTCCCCGTCTACCTGGGCGTCTGGACCGCGCTGACCGTGGCCCGCACCAGGTCGGCGGCGGGTTTGCGGGCGTGGTTCGGAGGCTTTGTCGAGGGCCTGCGCACCCCGTGCCCACCGCGTCGGCCGATGCGGTGGGCCACGGTATGGCGGATGACCCGGCTGGGCCGACCGCCGGTCATCTGATCAGGCGGCGGATTTACGGACCCCGCGCCGGGGGCCGGCGGATCTTTCCCCACCCCGCCCCTTCCCGAAACTGGGGCTCCGCCCCAGACCCCCGGGGGTCTGGGGCGAAGCCCATGGTTACGGGAAGGGGCGGGGTGGGGAAGGCCCGCCGCAGGCGTCACGATCCGCCGGACGCCGCCTACAGCACCAGCGTGCGGTAGCGGTCGGCCACCTCGGCCAGTACCTCCGCGCCGTCCCGTGCCCACAGGGCCGGGTTGAAGATCTCCACCTCGATCGGTCCGTCGAAGCCCGTCGCGTCGACCCGCTCGCGGAACCAGCGGAAGTCGACCGCGCCGTCGCCGAGTTGGCCGCGGCCCAGGAGGACGCCCTCCGGGAGGGGGGTGATCCAGTCGGCGAGCTGGAAGGAGGCGATGCGGCCGCCGGCGCCCGCGCGGGCGATCTGGGCGGCCACGGTGTCGTCCCACCACAGGTGGTAGGTGTCGACGACGACGCCCACCTGCTCCGCCGGGAAGCGCTCGGCCAGGTCGAGGGCCTGGGCGAGGGTGGAGACGACGCAGCGGTCGGAGGCGTACATGGGGTGCAGGGGCTCGATGGCCAGGCGGACGCCGCGCTCGGCGGCGTACGGGGCGAGTTCGGCCAGCGCGTCGGCGATGCGCTCGCGGGCCGCGAACAGGTCTCGGCTGCCGGGCGGGAGGCCGCCGGAGACCAGGATGAGGGTGTCGGTGCCGAGGGTGGCGGCCTCGTCGATGGCGGCGCGGTTGTCGGCGAGGGCGGCGGCGCGCTCGTCCGGGTCGATCGCGGTGAAGAAGCCGCCCCGGCACAGCGAGGTGACGGCCAGGCCCGCGTCGCGGATCAGCCTCGCGGCCGCCTCGACGCCGTACTCCTGCACCGGCGCGCGCCACAGGCCCACGCCCGGGACGCCCGCCTTGACGCAGCCCTCCGCCAGCTCGGGCAGCGACCACTGCTTGATCGTTTCCTGGTTGAGGCTCAGGCGGGTGAGGTCCTGGGTCATTGCGCCACTCCGTATACCGCCAGCAGATTCTTCATTCTCGACTCCGCGAGCCCCGGGTCCGGGAACAGGCCGAGGCCGTCCGCCAGTTCGTACGCGCGCGCCAGGTGCGGGAGCGAACGGGACGACTGCTGGCCGCCCACCATCGTGAAGTGCGACTGGTGGCCCGCCAGCCAGGCGAGGAAGACGACGCCCGTCTTGTAGAAGCGGGTCGGGGCCTGGAAGAGGTGGCGGGACAGCTCGACCGTGGGGTCAAGCAGCCCGCGGAAGGCCGCCACATCGCCGGTGTCCAGCCTGCGCACCGCCTCGGCGGCCAGCGGGCCCAGCGGGTCGAAGATGCCGAGCAGGGCGTGGCTGAAGCCGCGGTCGTCGCCCGCGATCAGCTCGGGGTAGTTGAAGTCGTCGCCCGTGTAGCAGCGCACGCCGTCCGGCAGCAGGCGGCGCAGCTCGATCTCGCGCTGGGCGTCGAGGAGGGAGACCTTGATGCCGTCGACCTTGTCGGGGTGGGCGGCGATGACGTCGAGGAAGGTGCGGGTGGCGGCGTCCAGGTCGGTGGAACCCCAGTAGCCCTCGAGCGCCGGGTCGAACATGGGGCCGAGCCAGTGCAGGACGACCGGCTCGGCGGCCTGGCGCAGCAGGTGGCCGTAGACCTCCAGGTAGTCCTCGGGGCCCTTGGCCACGGCGGTCAGGGCGCGGGAGGCCATCAGGATGGCCTGGGCGCCCGCCGTCTCGACGACCTCCAGCTGCTCCTCGTACGCGGCCCTGACCGTCTCGAGGCTGTACGGGTAGCCGATCTCGGTGGCGGGAAGCTGGTCGGTGCCGACGCCGCAGGCGATGCGGCCGCCGACCGCCTTGGCCTCGGCGGCCGAGCGGCGGATCAGCTCGGCGGCGCCGGCCCAGTCCAGGCCCATGCCGCGCTGGGCGGTGTCCATCGCCTCGGCTACGCCGAGCCCGTGGGACCACAGGTGGCGGCGGAAGGCGAGGGTGGCGTCCCAGTCGACGGCGGCGGGGCCGTCGGGGGTCACATCGGCGTACGGGTCGGCGACGACATGCGCCGCGGAGAAGACCGTACGGCAGGCGAGCGGCGCACCGCCGGGGGCGAAGGCCGCGGGTTCGGTGCGGGGCTGGTACGGGCGAGTGGCGCCGCCCTCTGCGGGGAGGTGGATGGTCACAGGCCCAGCTCCGGGACGTCCAGGCGGCGGCCCTCCGCCGACGACTTGAGGCCCAGCTCGGCGAGTTGCACGCCGCGCGCGCCGGCCAGCAGGTCCCAGTGCCAGGGCTCGTCGAGGGCGACATGGCGCAGGAACAGCTCCCACTGCGCCTTGAAGCCGTTGTCGAACTCCTCGTTGTCCGGGACCTCCTGCCACTGGTCGCGGAAGGACTCGGTGAGCGGGATGTCGGGGTTCCACACCGGCTTGGGGGTGGCGGAGCGGTGCTGGACGCGGCAGCGGCGCAGCCCCGCGACGGCCGAGCCCTCGGTGCCGTCGACCTGGAACTCGACCAGCTCGTCGCGGTTGACGCGGACCGCCCAGGAGGAGTTGATCTGCGCGACGGCGCCGCCTTCGAGCTGGAAGATGCCGTAGGCCGCGTCGTCGGCGGTGGCGTCGTACGGCTTGCCCTGCTCGTCCCAGCGGGTGGGGATGTGGGTGGTGACATGGGCCTGGACGGACCGTACGGCGCCGAACAGCTCGTGCAGCACGTACTCCCAGTGGGGGAACATGTCGACGACGATGCCGCCGCCGTCCTCGGCGCGGTAGTTCCAGGAGGGCCGCTGGGCGCTCTGCCAGTCGCCCTCGAAGACCCAGTAGCCGAACTCGCCGCGCACCGACAGGATCTTGCCGAAGAAGCCGCCGTCGATGAGCCGCTTCAGCTTGAGCAGGCCGGGGAGGAAGATCTTGTCCTGGACCACGCCATGCTTGATGCCGGCCGCGTCGGCGAGCCGGGCCAGCTCCAGGGCGCCGTCCAGGCCGGTGGCGGTGGGCTTCTCGGTGTAGATGTGCTTGCCGGCCGCGATGGCCTTCTTGAGGGCCTCCTCGCGGGCGGCGGTGACCTGGGCGTCGAAGTAGATGTCGATCGAGTCGTCGGCGAGGACGGCGTCCAGGTCGGTGGTCCAGTGGTCCAGGCCGTGGCGCTCGGCCAGGGCCTTCAGGGCGTGGTCCCGGCGGCCGACGAGGACCGGCTCGGGCCACAGCACGGTGCCGTCGCCGAGGTCGAGGCCGCCTTGTTCGCGGATGGCGAGGAGGGAGCGGACGAGGTGCTGGCGGTAGCCCATACGCCCCGTCACGCCGTTCATGGCGATCCGCACTGTCTTGCGTGTCACGGTTTTCTTCTCCTCACCGAGGTCCTCATCAGACGTCGCCAGGGTCATAGCAAGCGCTTTCTATCTACCACGCTAACCGCCCCGGCCCGCCCATGTCCACAGAGAGAGTGGAGCCAGAGAGCGGACACGGGGCGGTCGGCGCATCAGCGCAGCGTCAGGCGGTAACCGAACGGTGAGCGCCCGGTGATCAGCACCCGGATGCCGGACACATTGAGGCTGCCGGCCATCCAGCTGTAGCGCTCCCCCGCGTCCACCGTGGCCGGCTGACGCGGTCCGCTGCCGTTGCCCGGCCCAAAGGTGATCACGTCATCGCCCACGGTGTACGTCCCGTACCCCTTCACCAGCTGGTACGTGTCCGCCTGGCCGGAGACCGGCTCCACGCCGCCGAGCGTGCCGCCCGGCCGGAAGCACAGCTCCAGGGCGAGCGGGACCTCGGAGGGGCCGACCGAGAAGTCCAGGTCCCAGCCGCCGCCGGACTCCCTCAGCCGCACCTCCGTCCGCAGCGTGCGCCACTGCTTGGGCCGGTGCGGGAAGTCCATCGCGGACCAGAACCGGCCGTCGTCGGTCAGCGGGTACTGCCCGTCGGAGCGCCGGTGCTGCGGCGGCAGCGGCAGATGGAACGCGGCGCGCACCTCCGCCGACAGCCGCCAGCCGTCGGATGTGCGCACCAGGTCCTCGGCGCGGAAGTGGCCGGTGGAGAAGAACTGCGGGGACAGCCGCAGCGAGTCCAGGATCGCCCCGCCCTTGCGCCACTTGAGGAAGGTCGGGTTGGTGGACAGGCCGGAGGCGATGGCGCGCACATCGGGGAAGTCGGTCCCGCCGAAGATCGACGTACGGGCGGCTCCCCGCCCGATCCGGACCAGGCCGCACTCCTTGTCGTGGAAGGTGAACGTGCCGGGCATCTCCGTGGCCTTGGGCAGTGGCTCGGCCAGCTCCGGGTGGTCGAGCACCTCGGCGAGGAAGTCCCCGAGCGGGGTCTCGTCGAAGATCTGGTCCTTGCCGCGCCGCTGGATGGTCTCGGCGACGGCCGCGAACCGCCCGTCCTTGTCCCGAAGCGCCAGGGCCCGGTACTGGAGCCAGTACTCGGACACATGCTTCATGGACTTCTGGTCCTGGCGGCGCGAGTGCACCGTCTCGACCTCGCCGTTCGGCTCGATCAGGTGGAGCGTCGCCTCCAGGTTGCGGCGCACGTCGTCGTACAGCTTCGGCCGGCCGGTCAGCCGCGCCACGGTCAGCAGCGAGGGGTTGGTGACGATCGGCGCGTAGGTGGCGCTGCGCTCGCTGTACTGGCCGGCCGGGTACTGGTCGACGCCCTCCGCGAGCCAGGCGTCGATGCGACGGGTGTAACTGCTGTCCGGCCAGAAGGAGTTGACGCGGGCGAGCGCGGCGCAGATCTTCCAGCGGTGGTTGGGGGTGTGCACCCCGCCCTCGGCCAGCCCCTTGCCTGCCTTGAGCAGGATCTTCTTGAGGGTGGCACGGACCCCGTTCGTGGCCGCGTGGCCGTCCTCGTCCAGCAGCCCGTACGCCAGACCAAGGTCGACGATCGAGAATCCGGTGTCCGGCGGGGAGTGCACCGCGCCCTGGTCGTAGAGGCCGTCGTCGAACTGCGCGGCGGCCAGCGCGTCCGCCAGCTCGGTCAGCGGCGCGATCAGCGCGGCGTCGTGGTGGTGGTCGGCGTCGGCCCACACGTACACCGAGACCAGCAGGCGCAGGCTGCGGGCGGCCCAGCGGGCCTTGCCCTGGTTGGTCAGCTCGGCGATGGCGGCGGCGCGCCCGTCCAGGACCTCGGCCACCCGGCCGTCGGCCGCCTTGGTGAGGACGGCCAGGAACTCCTTGTCGACATCCGTGGCCCGGGCCGGGGCCGCGACGGACTCCGGCGCGGCGGCCAGCAGTCCGCCGACGGCGGCGGTCCCGGCGAGGAAGTGGCGGCGGTGCAGGGTCATCTGTGGCGCTCCGTGGTGGTTCGGGAAAGCTCAGGAGTGGCCGAGCCGGCCCCCGAGTGCTCGACGGCCCGCGCGGCCAGCGCGAGGGGGCCGGGGACGAGCAGGGCCAGGGGCGGGTAGGCCCAGGCGCAGACCGCCGCGGTGGCCACGGCCAGCAGCAGGACGACGCTGCCGCGCGGCGCGCGCACCGTCTCGTACGCCGCCGCGCGCGCCGCCTGCCGCCAGCTGGTGGCCGACTCCGGGCGGGCGCAGGCGCGCAGCAGGACGACGGCCAGCAGGGCACCGGCGGCCAGCAGGGCGGGGCGGAAGACCGCCGCGCCCGGCAGTCCCGCCCCGGCCACCAGCGCGTTGAACAGCACCAGCGCGCCGCCCGCCACGACGGCCGCGCCGGCCAGCAGGTCGCCGGTGCGCAGCCGGGCCCGCAGGGCGCGGAAGTAGCCGGTGACGGTGACCGTCTCGTCGTGGCGGACCCGCCGCTCGAGGACGGCGCAGGCGGTGGACATCGCGGCGGGCGCGGTGAGCACCGGCAGACAGGCGATGGCGGTCGACAGGCCCAGCAGCAGCACATCGGAGAACAGGGCGAAGCGGGGGCCGACCAGCTCCCCGGGCTCCCGGGTGGTGGCGTGGGGCATGGCGGCTCAGCCCTTCAGTCCGGAGTTGGCCATGCCCTCCACCAGGAAGCGCTGGAAGGCGAGGAAGAACAGCACGATCGGCAGCAGCGCGAAGACCGACATGGCGAACATCGGGCCGAAGGCCGACTGGCTGGAGGCGTCCACGAAGGACCGCAGGGCCAGGGTGAGGGTGAACTTCTCCGGCTCGAAGAGGTAGATGAGCTGGGTGAAGAAGTCGTTCCAGGTCCAGATGAAGGTGAAGATCGCGGTGGTGATCAGGGCGGGCCTGGTCAGCGGCAGGATGACGCTGAAGAACGAGCGGAACGGCCCGCAGCCGTCGATCCGCGCCGCCTCCTCCAGCTCGCGCGGCAGCGAGCGCATGAACTGCACGATGAGGAAGACGAAGAAGGCGTCGGTGGCCAGGAACTTCGGCAGGATCATCGGCCAGTAGGTGTTCACCATGCCGAGCTGGTTGAACACGATGTACTGCGGGATCAGCACCGCGTGGTGCGGCAGCATGATCGTCGCGATCATGAAGGCGAACAGCGGGCCGCGCATCTTGAACCGCAGCCGCGCGAAAGCGTACGCCGCGAGCGAGCAGCTGATGACGTTGCCGAGCACCGCGCCGCCCGCGATGAGCAGCGAGTTCCACAGCAGCTGGCCGACGCTGACCTCGTTCACGCCGTCCAGCGCGGTGGAGTAGTTGCTCCACTCCAGGTGGCTGGGGAGCAGCTTGAGGCTGGCGATCACCTCGTTGGCCGGCTTGAAGGAGGTCGCGACCAGCCAGGCCAGCGGGTAGAGCATCACCAGCAGCACGGCGATCAGCACGACGTGCAGGGCGATCCGGGCGGGGCGCGGGCGGCGGCGGGCCGTGGCGGCCGCCGCCACGGTGGTGTCCACGGTGGTCATCGGGCCCCCTCATTGTCGTCGTTGGCGTAGAAGACCCAGGAGCGGGAGGTGCGGAACAGCACCGCGGTGACGATGCCGATGGCCGCCAGCAGCACCCAGGCCATGGCCGAGGCGTAGCCCATGTGGGAGGCGGTGAAGCCGCGGTCGTAGAGGTAGAGCGTGTAGAAGAGCGTGGAGTCCGCGGGTCCGCCCTTGCCGCCGCTGACCGCGAAGGCCGGGGTGAAGACCTGGAACGCCTGGATGGTCTGGAGCACCAGGTTGAAGAAGAGCACCGGGGACAGCATGGGGAGCGTGATGGAGCGGAACTGCCGCCACCATCCGGCCCCGTCCATGGCCGCCGCCTCGTACAGCTCGCCGGGTATCTGCTGGAGCCCGGCCAGGAAGATCACCATGGGGGCGCCGAACTGCCAGACGGTCAGCAGCGCTACGGCCAGCAGGGCCCAGCCCGGCTTGTTGATCCAGCCGCCGATGTCCAGGCCGAACCAGGACAGCATGTTGTCCACGGTGCCGCCGTCGTTGAAGACCGCCCGCCAGACCAGCGCGATGCTCATGGACGCGCCGAGCAGCGAGGGGGCGTAGAAGGCGGAGCGGTAGAAGCCCTTGCCGCGCTTGACCGACTTCAGCGCCAGCGCGACCGTGAGGGCCAGCGCGAGCTGAAGCGGCACCGCGATCACGACATAGGTGAGGGTCGAGGTGACCGACCGCCAGTAGCGGGGGTCCTCGGTGAACATCTGGACGTAGTTGCGGAAGCCGACCCAGCTGGGGCTGTTGAACATGTCGTAGTTGGTGAACGACAGATACAGCGAGACGGCCATGGGCAGCAGCGTCAGCACACTGGCGCCGAGCACCCACGGGGACAGGAACACCCAGGCGGCACCCTGGCGCTCGCGCTTCGGGGGGCGCTTGCCCGGCCGGCCGGCGCTCGCCGGGGCCGGCTGGGGGCGGGTTGCGGTCGCGCTCATTGCCTCAGCTCCGCCTTCGCCTCGGTGACAAAGTCCTCGGCCGCCTCACGCGGCGACATCTGCTCGAACGACACCTGGTCGTAGTCGCGGCTGAAGGTGGTCTGCAACGACGCGTCACCCTTGGGCGGCGCGGGCGGCGGATCCTTGAGCTTGCCCTCGAACTGCTTCTGGTACGACGAGACCACCACGTCGAACCCCTCCAGCTTGGGCGCCACCACCTTGCGGATGGAGTCGTTGGCCGGGATGCCGCGGGAGTTGCCGAGGATGGCACCCGCGTCGGGGTCGTTCAGCAGGAAGTCGATGAACCGGGCGGCCTCCTTGGGGTGGCCGGTCTTCGCGGACGCCCCGAAGAACATCGACGGCTTGAAGTACTGGCCGGGCGTGCCGTCCTCGCCCGACGGCATCGGCGCGAGTTTCACGCCCTCCCCGACGATCGCCAGATAGCCGCTGGCGGGGGCGTCCCAGTTGAAGTCCGAGACGGCCGTGAGCCGGCCGAACGGGGTGTTCTCCACCGAGCCGTCCATCTGGGTGGTCTGCTGGGCGGAGCTGACCGCGCCCTGCTTGCGGAGCTTCGTGCACCACTCCCAGTAGCGCGCCAGATCGTCCGCCGTGAAGCCGAGCTTGTAGTCGTCGGTGTAAAGGACCTTGCCCTGGCCGCGCAGCCAGATCTCGAAGACGTCCTCGCTCTGGCCCGGGTCGGTGCCGCCCACCCGGCCGCCCGTCGCCTTGGACTTGGACAGCTTGACCATGGCGTCCGCCCAGTCGTCCCAGGTCCAGCCGACCTTGGGCTCGGGCACCCCGGCCTTGCGCCACAGGACCGAGTCGTACACCACGGTCTCCGAGCCGCGTGCCACCGGGATCGCGTACTGCTTGTCGTTCACGACGCCGGTGGCCAGCAGCCCCTTGTCCATCTCGGAGGTGCGCAGCTCGTTGTGCTCGCCCAGGTCGAGCAGGACACCGCCGTCCGCGTACTGGTTGATCATGCGGTAGTCGAGCTGCATCACATCGGGGGCGTCACCGCCCGCCGCCTGCGTGGCGAGCTTCTGCTTGTACGCGTCGAAGCCCGCGAACGAGGTGCTGATGTTGATGTTGGGGTTCTTCTTCTCGAAGAGCTTGACAGCCTCTTCCGTGCGGGCCGCCCGGTCCGGGTTGCCCCACCAGGTGAAGCGCAGGGTGACCTTGCCGCCCGAGCCGCCGCCTTCACCGCCGCCGCACCCGGTCAGGGTCGCGCAGAGGGTGAAGGTGAGGGCCAGAGCGCAGGACACCTTTGTCCTGATTCGAAGCATGCTGTGGCCAGCCTCCCTTCTGATGTTTCCGATTACGGTCGGCCAGCGATGATCGCGGTTGTTCCGGCCGTGCTGATAGAGCGGTTCAGGTCACTCGCCGTAGTACGGCAGCGTGACCCCGGGGAGTTCGTACTCGTCGCGGCGGCCGCACATGCCGTAGCCGCCCTGCCGGGTGGGCCCGGCCGCGCGGACACGGGCCTGCGCCAGATGCGCCGGGTCGCCGGCCGCGAGCGCGGCCAGATGGTCGCCGGTGCGCTGGGCGGCGGCGAGGGCGCCCGCGCGCCAGCGGGGCTCCCACCCGGCCAGCTTGGGCCCGACCAGGCGCACCGCGGCCTCGTGGAAGGCGCGCAGCGGGCCGTCGTCGCCCTTCTCCAGGGCCTCCCTCAGCTCCAGATAGCCGGTGACCGCCAGGTCCCGGCGGCGCCGGGCCGCCGCGTCGGCCTCGGGCCCCTCCTTGGCGGGCAGGGCGGCGGCCGAGGCGTACGCCTCGGGGTCGGCCAGCACCTCCCCGGGGAAGGTGAACACGGCGTCCCCCGCCTCGGGCAGCCCGCTGTTCTGCATCAGCACGGTCACCTTCAGCCCGCCGCGCTGCACCATGCGGTGCACCGTGCCGGGCGAGAACCACACCACGGCGCCCGGCTCCAGCGGCGTCTCGACGTAACCGTCCTCGACGGTCAGGGTCTGCACGGCGCCCTGCCCGCCGGTCACCACATAGGCCTCGGTGCAGGCCAGGTGGAGGTGCGGGCTGCCGCCGCACACCCCGTCGGCGGCCTCCCACTCATACGCGCTGATGTGGGAAAGACCCACCCCGCCCGGCAGCGGGTCGGTGATCCCGGTCATCGCCGGCTCACCACCCGTGGGACTTGAGGTAGGTCTCGGCGCGCTCCTGGTCCCACGCGCCGTCCGCGATCACCACGCGGTAGCGGTACGCGAGGCTCTCGCCCGGGGGCAGCGCGAACTCCTCGAAGAACGCCCAGGAGAAGGCAACCGAGGGGATGGGCTCGGAGCGCACGAACCAGTGGGAGGCGTGAATGGCTTCGGCGTTCTCGGGAGCATGCGAGAACAGCAGCGTGGAGTGCCCGTCCACGTCGTCGTGCTCGGCGGTGAAGGCGATCCACGGCGCCTCGGCGGCCGGGGTGCCCATCAGGCCGGACGCGCCCTCCTCGCCCTTGCCGCCGCGCCCGCCGGGGCCGAACACATCGCCGCCGGTGAAGTCGCGGGGGCCGCGCCAGTTCAGCCCGGTGTAGCCGGCCATCTCACGGCCCGCGGTGGTCGGGGAGCCGAAGCGCAGCTCCTCGCCGCGGATGTTGGTGAGGCGGATGGACCAGTCGATGGCCCAGGTGCCCTCGGCGGGCTCCACGGAGTGCACCTCGACGGTGCGCAGCTCCTCGGCCCACTCCTGGCCACCGCTGTGTTGTTCAGAAGGATGGGCCACCCAGGTCAGCTTCTCGGCGAACCGCAGCCGGTCGTCGGCGACGGTGAACTCCTCGAAGCCGTCGTGGCGCATCGAGCCGACGCGCTCCTCGACCCGCCGGTAGCCCTCCTCGGGGCCGAGGTAGGAGTTGCCGCCCCAGAAGTTCTGCTCGGACAGATGACTCGCCGTCATCTGGAGGCCCTTGTGCCAGCGGTGGTCGTTCGGCCGGTAGCCGGAGACCGCGTTGCCGGCCAGGGTGCACAGCGGGTGGGTGTACGGCTTGAGCGACTCGAACGGGTCGGCGTCCGGCCGGTAGACGTAGGCCAGCAGCTCGACACCCCCGGAGGCGACCGTGACGCGCTCGCCGTGGATATGGGTGACGGTGATCGGCTCGGTCATGCTCACTGCTCCTTCGCGGACGGGGCGGGGGCCAAGTCGGGGTGGTTTCCGTGCATGGCGTCGTAGTACGGGTCCCCGGGGGCTATCTCGCCCGCGTGGACGGGCCGTCCGGTGAAGGCCGACTTGTAGAGCGCGGCGATGAACTCCATCGTGCGGCGGGCGTCCGGGCCGCTGCCCGGGGGCCGTACGCCGTCCCGCATCGCGTCGAGGACGACCGCCAGCTGGGCCTTGTGCGAGCTGGGCAGGTCGGCGGCGGGGGTGCGCCAGCGGGCGACGCGGTCGGCGTCGTCGGCCGCGTGCGGGGCGGGGGTGTAGGCCCAGTCGTCGTTGGTGTGCCCGTACAGATGGGTGAGTTCGACCGTGGCGTCGGCGCAGTCGACGCGGATCCGGCTGACCTCGTCGGGCGAGACCACGCTGTTGACGACGGTGGCCATGGCGCCGTTGGCGAAGCGGACCAGCGCGGTGGAGACGTCCTCGCTCTCCACGTCGTGGACCAGCCGCCCGGCCATGCCGCGTATCTCGCTCCAGTCGCCGAGGAGATGCAGCAGCAGGTCCATCTGGTGGATGCCGTGGCCCATGGAGGGGCCGCCGCCCTCGCTGTCCCAGCGGCCGCGCCAGGGCACCGCGTAGTAGTCCGTGTTGCGGTACCAGGTGGTCTGGCAGTGGGCGACCAGCGGCTTGCCCAACTCGCCGCTCGACAGCAGCTCCCGGGCGTGGACGGCGCCCGAGCCGTAGCGGTGCTGGAAGACCACCGACGCGTACGGGCCGCCGTCGGGCTTCTCGGCCGCCTCCGCCGCCGCGATCTCGTCGTACTCGGCGAGCGTGAGACACAGCGGCTTCTCGCACAGCACCCAGGCACCGGCCCGCAGCGCGGCCACGGTCTGCTCGCGGTGGAGCGAGGGCGGGGTGCCGATGAGGACCAGGTCGGGGCGCTCGGCCTCAAGCATGGCGGACAGATCCGTGTACCCGGTCACGGTGAACCCGGGGCCCGCCTCGCCGGGCTCGGCCGCCTGGGCGCGGAACGCCTCCAGGCGGCCCTCGTCCACGTCGACTCCCGCGACGAGGTCCACGCGGTCGGCCAGCGCGCGGAGCGCGGGCAGATGGCTGCCGGAGACAATGCCTCCGGTGCCGACGACGGCGGCACGGATACGGGTGGTGGCTGCGGCCATGGGCGGGGCTCCTCGCCGAGGGAAAGCGCTTGCTGGGGAGGACCCTAGACATGGTCCTGATGACCGGACAAGACCTGGGAGAGCACAATCGCATCCGTCCTCCGGCACCGGCCCTGACCAGTGAGAGCATGGGCACGGACCGAGCGGCGCACCACCAGCGGACCATCCAACGGAGGAATCATGGCAGTGACCCTGGCCGATGTGGCGGCACGGGCACGGGTCTCGGCGGCCACCGTGTCGCGCGTCCTGAGCGGCAACTATCCGGTCGCCGAATCGACCCGGGCCCGGGTGCTGCGCGCGGTGGACGAGCTGGAGTACGTGGTCAACGGCCCGGCGAGCGCGCTCGCCGCCGCCACGTCGGATCTGGTGGGCGTGCTGGTCAACGACATCGCGGACCCCTTCTTCGGGATCATCGCCGGGGCCGTGCAGTCCGAGATGGGCGCGGTCGCGGAGTCCGGGCGCCACGGCGAGAAGCTGGCCGTCGTCTGCAACACCGGCGGCTCCCCGGAGCGCGAACTCAACTACCTCACCCTGCTCCAGCGGCAGCGGGCCGCCGCGGTGGTGCTCACCGGCGGCGCGGTCGAACACCCCGACCACATGGCCGCGGTCGCCGCCAAGGCGTCCCGCCTCGCCGCGTCCGGCACCCGCGTGGTGCTGTGCGGCCGCCCCCCGATCGAGGACGCGGTCACCCTCACCTTCGACAACCGCGGCGGCGCCCGGCGGCTCACCGAGCACCTGCTGACCCTCGGCCACCGCCGGATCGGCTACGTCGCGGGCCCCGCCGAGCGCACCACGACCCGCGACCGCCTGGACGGCCACCGGGCGGCCCTGGCGGCGGCGGGCCTGGTCGAGGCGGCGGACCGACTGACCGTCCACGGCCTGTACGACCGCTCCTCCGGCTATGACGCCACGCTCGAACTGCTGCGCCGCGACGACGCGTTGACGGCGATCGTGGCCGCCAACGACACGATCGCCCTCGGCGTCTGCGCGGCGCTGCGCGACCAGGCGCTGCGGATCCCCGACGACGTGTCGGTCGCGGGCTTCGACGACCTGCCGTTCAGCGCGGACGCGGTCCCGGCGCTCACCACGGTCCGGCTCCCCCTCCACGAGGCGGGGGCCCGCGCCGGCCGCCTGGCGCTGGGCCGCGAGCCGCAGCCGCCGGGCGGGGTGGCGATGGTGCGCTCCGAACTGATGGCCCGCGCGTCCACGGCTCCGCCGCGGCGCGCCGGGTAACGGGGCCCGCGGCTGGGGGTGCCCGGCGGCTCCTTCCCCTGCCCGCCCCTTCCCGCAGCCGGGGCTCCGCCCCAGACCCCGGGGTCCAGGGCGGAGCCCTTGCCACCCCACGGAGAGAAGCGGGCAGGGAAGGCTGCGTGTCCGGCGGATCTTGCCCCCAGCCCCTTCCCTTCCCGCCACGTGGCTACAGGGGGCCGGGTAGGGGAACGGCCCGCCGCAGGCGCCAAGACCGGCCGGGCTCAGCCGCCGGGGAAGATCACGTCACTGCACGAGTAGAACGACTGGTCCAGGTGGCTGGCCTGCCAGATCATGAAGACGACATGGCGGCCGGTGCGCCCGGGGGCGTTGACCGGGATCGAGACGGTGACCCCGTTGAGCGCGGGGTCGGTGGAGGGCTCCCCCACGCCGGGGGCGATCTTGCCGGTCTGGGCGACCAGCTCGAGGTCGCTCCAGCGCAGCGCCTGCGTGGTGGCGTCGTAGCCCTGCTTCGTCACATAGATGCGGTAGTAGTCCGCACCGTGCTTCGCCTGGTCGTGGTTCTTGAAGGTGAAGCTGTTGCTGACGGCCGTGGCCTCCCACTTGCCGGGCACGTCCATCGCGTTGTAGCGGCCGGACGAGGTGTGCCCGCCGCTACAGAGCTGTCCGTCGGGGAGGGCGGCCTGGTGGTTGCCCGCGACGCCCTCCCGGTAGAGCCCGTTCCAGTTCCACATGGCGTTGGTGTCGGCCTGCCAGGCCTGCCAGCACATGGGGTCCTTGGTCTTCATCTCCGGGTTCTGGAAGTCGCTGCCCCAGCGCTTCCAGCAGCCGTAGTTGCGCGAGGCCGGGCCGATGGCCGAGCCGTGGGCGGCGGCGGTGTCCGCCAGCGGAATAGCGATCATCAGGACGGCGGCGGACGCGGCGGCCGAGGCCCGCGCCACCCACCTTCTCCGGTTGTGCTCATGACAAATCATGACGGCTCCAAGTGTCCCTTGTTCTCCTCTGATGCGGGGTGCGCGAGATGCGCGGGAGCGCTCCCATCGTAGAACCGGACCCCCGGGCCGACCAGAGACCTGAGGGGGCGTCATCCGGCCGAAAACGACTCGCGCCAAAGTCCGTAGCACGATAGGGAGAACGACATCGGCACCAAACCAACCACGAGGTAACCCCCTGAGTACGCATCAGGTCATCGAATGGACCGAAGCCGGGCACACCCACGACGCCCGCTGGCGCTCCGAGAACCAGACGCCCCCACCCCGGCGGGTGACCACCGCCGACGACCGCATGACGGCCGACACCGCCTACCGCCTCGCCTGTGAGGGCACCGCGCTGCTGTGGCGCGGCGACTACCGGGGCGCCCGCCAGCTGCTGACCGCCATGGCCCGGCGCGCCGACCGCGGCCCGCGCCGGCCGCGCCCCCGGCGCGCCCCCGCGGCCTCCCCCGCCGAGGCCTTCCACCAGCACCGCCAGGCCCAGTCCCGGCGGGCCAGGGTGCTCGGCATGCTGCTGATCCCGCTGGACGGCGACTACGGCGTGCCACTGCGCCGCGCCCCCGACGTACGGCAGGCGTGCGAGGAGGCGTACGGACCGGCCGACGGGCCCTCGGTGACGTCCCTGCGCGAACTGCTGGGCCTGATCGGCGCGCACGAGTGGCGCAAGAAGGGCGTCGCGGTACCGGCGCTGGGCGGCGACCGGATCCATCCGCACTACGGCGTGTTCTCCCCCGTACGCGGCGAATACGTGGACCTCGTGGCCCAAGCCCCCCTCCCCGACACCCCGCCACCCCTCGCCTACGACATCGGCACGGGCACCGGCGTCCTGGGAGCCGTACTGGCCCGCCGGGGCGTCCAGAAGATCACGGCCACCGACCAGGACCCCCGCGCCCTGGCCTGCGCACGCGAGAACATCGCAAGACTCGGTCTGACCGAACAGGTGGATGTCGTCCAGGAGGACCTCTTCCCGCCGGGCAGGGCCCCGCTCGTCGTCTGCAACCCGCCCTGGGTGCCCGCCCGACCCACCTCGCCGGTCGAGTACGCGGTGTACGACCCCGACAGCCGGATGCTCCACGGCTTCCTCGACGGGCTGGCCGACCACCTCGCCCCGGGCGGCGAGGGCTGGCTGATCCTGTCCGACCTCGCCGAACACCTCGGTCTGCGCCCGCGCGCCGAGTTGCTCGCCGCGTTCGAGCGGGCGGGCCTGAAAGTCCTGGACCGGCTGGACACCCGCCCCGTCCACCGCCGCGCCACCGACCCCGGCGACCCGCTGCACGAGGCCCGCGCCGCGGAGGTGACCTCGCTATGGCGCCTCGCGGCCGGGTAACGAGCAGAATGGAGACCTGATCCACTGCGAAGAACCGGAGCCCGTATGCAGCTCGCCTTCTCCACCCTCGGCGTCCCCGGCCTGCCGATCCCGGACGTGGTGCGGCTCGCCGCCGACACCGGATACCACGGCGTCGAGCTGCGGGCGCACCCCGAGGAGCCGGTGCACCCGGGGATCGGGACCGCCGAGCGGGCGCGGGTGGCGGCGGAGTTCGAGGCCGCCGGGCTCGCGGTGCTCACGATCGCCGGCTACGTCCGGTCCGCCGCCGCCGGCCCGGACGAGCCCGCGCTGCACGACCTGCGGGAACTCCTCCAACTCGCCCACGACCTGGGCGCGGCGCACGTCCGGGTCTTCCCCGGCGGCGGCGACCTCGACGCCGCCGAGGCCGACACCAACGCCGCCCGCCGCCTCGCGGCCGCCGCGCCGTACGCCGCCGACCTGGGCGTACAGCTGCTCCTGGAGACGCATGACTCCCACCGCACCGGAGCCGACGTGGCCCGCGTCCTCAACCAGGTCGGCCACCCGAGCGTTGGCGCGATCTGGGATGTGATGCACCCCTGGCTGGGCGGCGAGGACCCCTCCGCCACCCACGCCGCGCTCGCCCCGCACCTGGGCTATGTGCAGGTCAAGGACATCGCCTCGGCCGAGGACACCACCCCGCTGCCGCTCGGCGCAGGCGTGCTGCCGCTGGCCGAGTCCGTCGAGCTGCTCAGCCGCGCGGGCTGGGACGGCTGGCTGTGCTGGGAGTACGAGAAGCGGTGGTACCCACAGGCGGCCGAGCTTCCGGGGCTGCTTCCCGCGGCGCGGGACCATCTGCTGCGGCTGCTCGCCGAGGCCGCCTGAACGACACCGAGGTCAGCGCCACGCCGCCCACCAGCAGCGCCGCCGCCAGCCAGCGCAGCGGGCTGATGCCCTCCCCCAGCACCAGCGCGGCCGAGGACATCCCGAAGACCGGCACCAGCAGGGTGAAGGGCGCGACCGCCGAGGCGTCGTAGGTCCGCAGCAGGAAGTTCCAGGCGCCGAAGCCGAGAAGCGTCACGATCCAGGCGACGTAGACGATCACGCCCGCCCCGGCCCAGTCGAGCGAGCGCAGGGCCTCCAGATCGGGGTCCGCGCCCTCGAACAGCAGGGACAGCCCCAGCAGCGGCAACACCGGCACCAGGCTCACCCAGACCATGAAGCTGACCGGGTCGGGCGGCGCGGCCTTGCGGGTCAGAACATTCGACACGCCCCAGAAAACAGCGGCGGCGATCACGAGCGCAAAGGAGAGCAGCGGCCCGGAAGTCCCCTCATCGACAGCGGCCACCCCGATACCGGCCAGCGCCACCCCCATGCCCACCAACCGCATACGCCCCGGCCGCTCCCCCAGCACCACAGCCGCGAACAGCGCCGTGAACACCGCCTGGACCTGCAACACCAACGACGACAGCCCGGCGGGCATCCCCTCGTGCATGCCGATGAACAACAGCCCGAACTTCGCCACGCCCAGCGCCAGACCGACCCCGAGCACCCACTTCCACGCCACCTTCGGCCGGCCGACCAGAAAAACGGCGGGCAGCGCCGCGACGAGGAAGCGCAGCGCGCCGAACAGCAGCGGCGGGAAATGGTCGAGCCCAATATCGATAACGACGAAGTTGACGCCCCAAACCGCGGTGACGAGGACGGCCAGAAGCACGTGTGCAGGTCGCATGAGTCGAGCATCACGGCAGCCGACCTTGTAGCACCAGCACGGATTGCTTCATGGTTGGTTGCAGCGTCTCTTAAAAGAAAGAGTCACCATGCTCGACCTGGCCCGGCTCCGCGCACTGCACGCCGTCTCCGTCCACGGCTCGGTCAGCGCGGCGGCCACCGCGCTCGGCTACACGCCCTCCGCCGTCTCCCAGCAGATCGCCAAGCTCGAACGGGAGACCCGCACCACGCTCCTGGAGCGCCAGGGCCGGGGCATCGCGCTGACCGACGAGGCCCAGCACCTGGCCGCCACCGCCCAGCAACTGCTGGCGATCGTCGAGCGGGCCGAGACCACACTCGAGGAGCGGCGCGGACTGCCCGCCGGGCGGCTGATGATCGGCGCCTTCGCGTCGGCGGCCCGCGGGCTGCTGCCTCAAGTCCTCGCCGAACTCGCCGAGCGGCACCGCTCCCTGGACACCCGCCTCATCGAGGTCGACCCACACCTCTCCCCCGACCTGGCGGCCCAAGGAGTCATCGACCTCGCGGTCGCCCACGACTGGGACATCGCGCCGCTGCCCGCCCCCGACGGCCTCGAGCGGGCCGTCCTCGGCGACGACCTGTGCGACGTCCTCGTACCCGCCGGACACCCGCTCGCCGGGCCCGGCCCGCTGCGCCGCGAGGACCTGTCGGGGCAGCGGTGGATCTGCCAGCCGCCGGGGTCCGTCTGCCACGACTGGCTGGTCCGCACGCTGCGCGCCTCGGGCACCGAGCCCGACCTCGCGTACCAGGCGGCGGAGAACCACACCCAGGTCGCCCTGGTCGCGGCGGGCCTCGGCATCGCGCTGATGCCCCGCCTCGGCCGCGGCCCCCTCCCGGACGGCGTCCTGGCCGTCCCCCTGAACCCGGTGCCGGTCCGCCGCCTGTACGCGCTGTGGCGCACGGGGGCGGCGCGGCGGCCCGCGATCACGGAGACCGTGCGGCTGCTGCGCGTGCACTGGCCGAGTCGCGCGGTCTGACGCGCGAGGGGGCCTTTCCCCACCCCGCCCCTTCCCGCAACTGGGGGAACACCCCCAGCCCCCCGATACGCCCCGGTGACCCGGCGGGCGGGTCCGGCACGCGGCTCCGCGCGTGGCCCTCGGGCGCGGCGCAAGGGCGGGGTGACGCGCGTGGGGGGCTTTTCCCCAACCCGCCCCTTCCCACAACTGGGGGAGACCCCCAGGCCCCCGATGTCTTCGGCGACGTGCCGAGGGGGGTAAGGGGGCGCCGCCCCGCACCGCCCCGGGCGAAGTCGGCCCACCGGGGGAGCCGCCGCGACGGCTGGACAGCCCTCCCGTCCCGGGCCGGGGGCACCGGGCGGGGAGCCGCCGACGAGACGTGAGGGGGTGGGGGTGCAGGGGTGGTGCCCTGGACGCTTACGCATATTTGTGGCGCCAAGTTCCGGGCAAGGTCTCGCTTCCGGGCACCGGCGCCGTAAATATGCGGTCCAGGGTGACAGCCCCGGAGGCCCCGCCCCCGCACCACGCACCCACAGCAGGCGCACCCCCCACCGGACCGGCGCGGTCCAGGAGTGACAGCCCCGGAGGCCCCGCCCCCGGCACCACGTACACACAGCAGGCGCACCCCCCACACGGCGCAACCCCGGCGCGCCCACCGCACCGCGCACGACCGCCGCTGCCAACATGACCACATGCGTACCGCCCGTAACCGATTCCGCGCGGCCGCGCCCGCCGCGGAACCGGCAGGGGGCGCGGGCCGTCCAAGGGGCGTGCTGCCGGTGAGTCTCCGCAGGGCGGTGTCGGCCTCGCTGCTGGCTGCGTCGCTGACCTCCCTCTCCACGGCCTGCGGCCAGCAGCATCCCGCCGTCGGCGTGCCCCCCGTCAACCGCGCCGACGGCGGCACCCCGAGCTCCCCGCCCGGCACCCCCTCCCGCCAGGGCCGCGTCGACACGGGGCTCGTCTACTTCACGAGCGCCCCCGGTGCGGTCCGCGAAGTCCGTGCCGTGCTGCGCCGCCCGGACGAGCTGAGCGCCTTCGCCCGGCTCTTCGGCGAGCGGTCACGCGAGATCACCGCCAGGGCCAAGGACATCGACTTCACCCGCACCCCCCTGGTCGGCTGGTCCACGATCACCGGCTGTGCCCAGTGGCCGTCCGCGCGCCTCTACCGCACCGATGACACGCTGAGGCTGATCCCGGCCCCGCACCCGAAGCCGCCGCCGGAGTGCTACGCGCCCTTCCACACCATCGCGGTCTTCCAGGTGCCCGAGGACCGGCTGCCCGCGCAGCCACGTTTCGCGGACTGACCGCCGCGCGCCGCTCCCCGACAGCGTCCGGCCGCCCCGTGACCGGCCCCGCACGCCGATTGACCGAGGCTGTTCCCCTCCGTCCCCCGAATTGACCCAGCCTCACTTCCCGCATATTTTCCGCATGTTCGCTTCATGCGGACCACAGCCACCCCCTCCCCGACCCTACGGAAGGAGCGCGGGTGCAGAACCCTGCATTCCCTCAGGCGGCCTCCCGCCGCGCCCTCCTGGCCGCCGCCCTCGCGGCCACCGCCGCCGCGTGTTCGCCACAGCCGTCCGCCGCCACCCGGGACCGCAAGACCACCCCGAACCCGCCGCCGACCCAAACCCCCACCCGCGACCGCGACCGCAAGCGCATCGACGCGCTCCTGGGCCGGATGACCCTGGACGAGAAGATCGGCCAGCTCTTCGTGGCGCGGGTCTACGGCCACTCCGCCACCGCCCCCGACCCCGCCGACGCCGCCCAGAACCGCAAGGAGGCCGGCGTCGCCAACGCCGCCGAGCTGATAGCGAAGTACCACGTCGGCGGCATCATGTACGTCGGGTGGGCGCACAACATCCGCGACCCCCACCAGCTCGCCGCGCTCTCCAACGGCATCCAGAAGGCCGCGCTCGCGGGCCCGGCCCCCGTCCCCGTCCTCCTGTCCACCGACCAGGAGCACGGCATCGTCACGCGCATCGGCGCCCCCGCCACGCTCCTCCCGGGCGCGATGGCCCTCGGCGCGGGCCGCAGCGCCGCGGACGCCCGCACCGCCGCCGGGATCGCGGGCGCCGAGCTCGCCGCGCTCGGCATCCGGCAGGACTACGCGCCCGTGGCGGACGTCAATGTCGACCCGGCGAACCCGGTCATAGGCGTACGTTCCTTGGGCGCCGACCCCAGGGCCGTGGCCCGCCTGGTCGCGGCCCAGGTCGAGGGGTATCAGAGCGCCGGGGTCGCGGCCACGGCCAAGCACTTCCCCGGGCACGGCGACACGGCCGTGGACAGCCACATCGGCCTCCCGGTCATCACGCACTCCCGCCCCGAGTGGGAGCGGCTGGACGCACCGCCGTTCCGGGCCGCCATCGAGGCGGGCATCGACGCGATCATGACGGCGCATCTGCTGTTCCCCGCGCTCGACCCGGTCGACGACCCCGCCACGCTCTCCAAGCCCATCATCACCGGCGTACTCCGCCGTGAACTGGGATTCGGCGGCGTGGTGGTGACGGACTCGCTCGGGATGGCCGGGGTGCGGAAGAAGTACGGCGACGGACGGGTGCCGGTCCTGGCCCTGAAGGCGGGCGCGGACCAGCTGCTGAACCCGCCGGACCTGCCGACCGCCTGGGCGGCCGTCCGCCGGGCGGTCCGGGAGGGGGTGCTCAGCGAGGCCCGCATCGAGGAGTCCGTACTGCGCATCCTGGAACTCAAGGCGCGCCGGGGCCTGTTCGACGCCCCCCACACCAGCGACCGCGAGGTGAACCGTACGGTCGGCTCTCGCGAACACCGCGCCACCGCCGACCGAATAGCCGAGCGCACCACCACTCTCCTCGTCAACGAGGGCGGCCTGCTGCCGCTGTCCCTCTCGCACCACCGCAAGCTGCTGGTCGTGGGCCCGGACCCGGCCGCCCCCTCCGGCACCGGCGGCCCGCCGACGGCGGTCCTGGGCCGCGCGCTGACCGCCCTCGGCTTCACCGCCGAGACCCTGTCCACCGGCACCGCACCCGAGCCGACACCGGAGCGGATCAAAGCGGCGGTCGAGGCGGCCAAAAATCAGGACGCGGTGATCGTGACGACGTACGACGTCGACGCGGGGTCCCGCCAGCGCAGGCTCGTCTCCGAGCTCGCCGCCACGGGCGTCCCGCTGGTCCACGTGGCCATCCGGAACCCGTACGACGTCGCGTACCTCAACCTCACCCACGGCAACGGCAACCGCAGCACCAACCGCGTCGGCGCCGGCAGAGCGGCCGAGGCCGCCCCCGCGGCTGCCCCCGACGCGGCCCCCGAGGCCGTCCCCATCGCCTCCCTGGCCACCTACTCCTGGACGGACGTCGAGCTGCGCGCCGCCGCGCGCGTCATCGCGGGCCGGGTGAACCCGCGCGGCAGGCTGCCCGTCCCGGTACGGCGCGCGGACGCGCCGCACCGGGTGCTGTACCCGAGAGGCCACGGCCTGTCGTACTGAGCTGGTCGGATTCCCCGGCGGAGGTCAGGACAGCAGCAAGGGCATGTCCCAGCCGGATGAGGTGGTTCCCGCCGCGTAGGAATCGAGGGCCAGGGCGACGCCCGCGGCACCGTCCAGGTAGCCCGAGACGTCGGAGCCGTAGGGCACCGCTGTCATGGTGAAGCGGTGGCCGAACGGCAGGTCCGGGTCGAAGGCACTGGTCAGCTCGGTGGCCAGCCGGTCCCGGAGATCCTCGATCCGCGGGTCGCCGAAGGGTTCGTTGAGACGCCCGAGTTGGTGCAGGGCGCCTGCCCAGCCGTGGCACAGGGCGTGATCGTGGATGCCCCAGTCGTGCATGGGCAGGGTCAGCAGCCGCTCCACCGACGCTCGCGACAGGGCCGCCCAGTCTTCGCGTCCCAGTGCCAGTCCGGCCAGCTGGAGGGCGCGCGAGACGCCGGGGGCGCCGTAGCACCACGACGGCCATCCGGCGGGCTCGCCGTACTCCTCCGGGCCGGCCACCCACTGGGCGAGGCTGAGATGGCCGGGCCAGAAGACGCCGTGCCCGTCCTTGACCGACCACCGGACCAGGAGGTCCGCCATGGACTCGATGGCCTCCCGCTGATCCGGCAGCCTGACGCCCTGCTGCCAGGCGAGCGACATCAGCGCGAGAGGACCCGCGAGACCGTGTGAGATGCCGAGGTTGAGGTGGCCGCCGGGAAACGCGGCCTCCGAACCGATGCGTGGAGCGTCCAGGGCCCACCACCGGGGCACGCGGTGCCCGCGGTGCCCGACGGTGCCGCGCGCCAGGCGTATCAAGTAGTCGAGGACGCTTTCGAGCGCCTCACCGCAGCTCTCGACGCGGGCGAGAAGGTAGCGGCCGACTCCAGTCAGACCGCGGACCACCTCGTAGTGGCCGATGGTGGGAAGCGGGGCGTCGTCCACGTCCGGAGGCAGTACGGTGCCCACCAGATCACGCTGGTAGGCGTCGAGACGCTGGAGCGCGGAGAGGTAACCGCCGGTGCCGCGATGGGCGATCAGCACCGCGAAGGCCAGTGCTCCCGGCCCCTTGAAGATGCCGCTCGGGGCGACGGTCCCGGAGGCCACCGCCCGGGTCGCCACTCCGAGATAGGCATGCGCCCGGGGCGCCTGCTCAGCCGCACGGTGGCTCACTCCGCTGAACGCGATGGCCAGGCCGGGGCTTCCACTGCCGAGGGTCAGTTCGGCCCAGATGCCTTCGGGGACACCGTCGTCGGCGGCCTCGGCGGGGATGCGTGTGGCGGCCATAGTGGCAGCGGGGTCGGCCAGCCGGTCGAGGATCTGGGCGGAGACGGCCAGGGCACGTTCACGTACGGCGGCACGTGTCCGCGCGGTGGCCGGCTCGCTGTGGGCTGTGCCGCTCATCCGGCCCTCCCGGGGGTCGGCTGGGAGGAGGCAGGGCGGGGAGCGTGAGCCCTCCTTCCGATGTGGGCGCGGGCCACGCCGCGAAGTACGGCGTATCCGCGGGCCTCCGCCGCCGGACCGACGCCGAACAAACGGTTGTGCCGCATGTGGAGAAGGGAGAGCACCGCCTCGTCGAGGTCGGCGGGCGAAGTGGCCAGAATCAGACGGCCGTAGGCGCGCGGTTCCGGTGTCTCGGTCCATAGCCGCGCGAGCGCCGGGGACGACAGTTCCTGCGCGGCCAGGCGGGCCGTCTCGCCGGGCTCACCGGGGCGGATCAGGTGGTGGGCCGTCGACCGATGCCGCTGGTAAGCGTCATGTTCCGGTCCTTTGGCGATCATACGGTCCACCCAGGCGCACCAGTCCCAGTCCCCCATGGAGTCCAGCAGGACAGCGTGTCCCAGGGCGGCCAGCACCTCGTCGGGCATGGCTGACGCCCCCGCCCCGCGCGCACGCAACTGGAGCAGTGCGGAGAGGCTGTCGGTCTGGAACAGACGCTCGGCCGCCTCCTGGAGGGAGTCGCCGCCGTAACGGTCGGTCTCGGGCCGGTAGACGTCCAGGGCCATGGTGCGCAGGGCACCGGAACCGACCGAATCGCGGATGTGGCGGCTGAGGACGGGCAGGACACGACCGTTCAACACGTCCGGATCGCCATGGAAACGCAGCCGCAGATGCGGCTCGGGATCCCGGTAGCGCAGGAAGAACCATCGGTCGATGTCCTTCTCGATGTCCGAAAGCCACCGCGGCAGGTGGTCGGTCAACAGTGCGTCGTGAGCCGTCGGTTCCGCGTACACCTTGACGAACAGCCAGTCCTCACCGGGCAGGTGGACCCGGGTCGGGGCACGCCGGACCGGTGCGTAGGCAGACGACGCGGAGGCGGACGGCGCGGAGGCGGACGGCGCGGAGGTGCGCACCAGAGGCACCACGATCTCGGTGCTGTGCCCCGCGTTCCAGCCCAGGTGCGCACCGTCGGCGGTGATGTCCTCGTACAGGACGAAGCGGGGCTGCGCCGCGGTCAGTTCGGAACGCAGCAGGTCCTGGTCCCATGGGTCGCGCAGGTCGATCGGGTACATCTGATCATTCCTGGCGATCTGCACGCGGTCGGGTACGACGAGGCGCTGCCGCCACTCGCGCAGCCCCTCCTGCCACGCGGCTCCGCCCTGCGCGCGGGCGGCGTCGCGCAGCCGCCGGCCCGGCAGCCAGCGGCGGGGGGCCGCCAGGACCCGGCCGTAGCGAACCCGGGGCAGGTAGGGCAGGACGTCCAGGCCGGCCCAGTCCCAGCCGGACCATACGCGGGGACGGGCCGCGGCCAGATCCGACAGGAAGCGGGCCACCGAGGGCGCCTGGGTGTCGAGCGCCAGCATGTGCGGGAACACCGGCACGACCTGACGGCCCGTGGGTTCGTGCAGCAGTCTCAGTCCGTCCGCACCGGCCGCCACCAGCAACGTACGCCAGTCCAGGCAGTGGGGGTCGCCGCGGTCGTCGGCGACGCCGATGGGGATGCGGTGCGCCAGCAGGCGCGGCACCTGGACGATGTTGAGCGAACGGGGGTCGCGGGGCGCGACGTCCACCTGCGCCAGCAGGCTGTCCGAGCCGGCGGAGTGCGAGACGAGCCGGGAGAGTTCCCCGGTGAGGCCGGTGGTGGCGGCGAATCGGCCCGCGGTGGCGCCGCCCGTCCAGGAGCCGATGTGCGGGCTGCCGAGGAGCTGGAAGTCTCCCCGGTCCAGGGCGTCCAGGCTGTCCGCGAGAATCTGGAAGCACAGTTCGAGGGTGCGCGGCGGTCTGGCGTCGGGGTCGTGTCCCGCGGCAGTGGCCAGACGTGCCACGTCGTCGTCGGTGAGCTCGATGTCGGTTCCGGCGAGGACGGCCTGCTGGACGAGTTCCGCGATCACACCGCGGCGCGGGCGGTCGGCGTCGTCGCCCGGTCCCGTGCGCGGATGGGCGGGCGGATCCGCGTACTCGGGCGGCAGGCCAAGACCGCGGTGCGGGTCGACGAGATCGGCGAGGGGCACGGCCGACGCGGTTCCGTACCGCTCGATGAAGCGGTCCCGGTAGTCCCGCATGTACTCGAGCGTCGTCCACTCGGGCGTCATCGCCCAGATCGCGGCGGCGTAGCGGCGCACTTCCGCACCGACCGTGTGCGGTACGACGAAGTCGGCGGGCATCCGCAGATCGACGTGGACCGGTGGCCGCTGGTGCCCGTCACCGCTCTCCCCGGGTGCGTCGAGGCGGCGGACCCGGTCGAGAAGTGCCTGCCAGGAGGCGAGTCCCTCGCCGGGAGCGTCCTGTTCGTGAACGGCGGCGGCCGAGCGGATCGAGCGCAGTCCCGCGGCCGTGTCGGGAAGGGTGTCCTGGAGAGCGGCCTCGATCCGGTCGAGGTACTCGTCGTCGATGCGGTGCGGGGTCAGCGAGGTGAGCAGGAGGCCATGCTGGACGAGGCCGCCGAGCTGGGCGTCGAGGCGCTCCGCGGAGAGTGTGGGGAAGCGGCGGGACAGCTCGTCGAACAGGGCGGCGTAGGGGACGGGGCCGGCGGTGAGTTCGCGCACCGCGGCGACCAGCGCGTTGTCGCGGACCGAGGTCTGCCGCTCGCCGGTGCGCAGCGTCAGCCGGCCGTCCCGGAGGACGCACAGGTCGTTGAGGACGACATCCACCCGGCGGCGCACCCCGGGGTCGGCCAGCCAGGCCGTCACGCGGCGGTGCAGCCAGGCTCCGTCCAGGCGGACCGACACCTCGCCGGAGCCCCAGGACCCCGCCTTGGCGGCGGGGCCGAAGCGGGCGCTGCCCACTCCCGCGAAGAGCCCGAAGGGGGTGGGGCGTCCACCGGACCGCCGCGCGTACCGGGTGAGGGTCCGTGCGGCGCTCAGGGTGCGCTTGCGGCCGTAGGCCGCCGCCTCCTCGTCGTCGCCCAGGCGCCGGAGACTGAGGGCCAGGCTGCCGCTGGCGACGTGGACGGCCTGCTGGAGCAGGGGGTCGGCGGCCAGGCTGCGGATGCCGGGCAGCGGGTCGTCGGGGCTGATCACGGCCTCGGCGCGGTCCCGGGGCCTGCTCGCGATCCGCACCAGCACCGGTTCACGTACCTCGAAGATTTCGGACTCCGGTCGCACGTCCCTGTTTCCTCGCCTCGCCTCGCCTGGGATACAGAACAGCGGGGCAGGCACTGCCTGCCCCGCTCGATCATCCGGCCGTTACGCGCAACAGACGGGGCAGCGGGTGCCGATCGCGTAGCTGCTCGGCGAAGTGAAGGTGCCCTGCCCGAACTGCTCCGTGCCCTCCGGAAGGTCGGAGACGCGCAGGTCGAGGTCTAGGTCGAGGTCAAGGTCATCATTCTTAAGAACAATCTCAGTACGCATGCTTCTCCCTGGTGTGTCAAGGTGCACGGACTGGAACTAGCCGAAGCACTGGTTCTCCTCGGCAGCCCTAACTGTCACTCCCGATTCACCCGTCAGGGAGTCGATTTTCAGCCATGATCTGCGGGGCTGATGTGTCCGCGGGTCCGCGGAAGCCCTCAATGCGCAAAAGGGGCGGCGAGCGGACTTCGACGCACTCGCCGAGTCCTGTCTCGCCGCCCCTCCGTGCCCAGGGCTCCTTACGGCCGCAGGGCCGGCTCGCGCTCGACCTCGCGGCGGTCGAGCCGCGCGTCGTACGGGGCCAGCGGCTTCGCCGCGGGCTGGACGCCCGCCCACCGCTGCACCGCTGCCGTGGCCTTGGCCTTCTCGTCGGCCGCGAGCTGGGCGATGTTCGAGCCGTGGTTGCCGCCGGCGACGGTGTACACGTACGAGTCCTCGGCGCCCTTGCCGGGCCGGAACCGCTCCGCGCCCCACGGGTCGTTCTGCCCGTACACGAACAGCATCCGCCGCGCGTCGTGCCGCACCCAGGTGTCGATGTCCCGCATCGCGTTCGGCCGGAAGCGCATCGGGATCTCACGCGGCACATAGCTGCGCGGGGTGTAGAT
Source organism: Streptomyces sp. NPDC097640 (assembly GCF_040302705.1). Taxonomy (NCBI): domain Bacteria; kingdom Bacillati; phylum Actinomycetota; class Actinomycetes; order Kitasatosporales; family Streptomycetaceae; genus Streptomyces; species Streptomyces sp. NPDC097640. The sequence continues at coordinate 47,285 of NZ_JBEOSB010000004.1, read as the reverse complement.
GCCCGGGTAGCGCAGCAGCCCGTCCAGGTGCGGGGTTTCGAAGCTGGGCGAGCCCAGTTCCGTGCCCGCCTGGTAGTAGTACGGCGTGTAGGTCTCCAGGCCCTGGTCGGTGTAGGCGGCGAAGCCGGAGATGTCGTCGACGAAGGTGTACAGCTCGTCGGTCGAGGCGGTCGGCGCGGGCACGTCGGCGCACTCGCTCACCCCGTGGTACTGCCAGAAGGCCCACACCAGGTCGAGGGCGACGTTCTCGTACGCCTTGTCCGCGCTGCCGACGACCGTGAAGGTCTGCCCCTCGTCGTCCGCCCACTTCTGGTAGCGGGCCAGGATCTCCTCGCGCCGCACCAGCGCCTCGCGCTGCACCGCGTTCAGCTTGGTGCGGCACTCGGCGGTGCCGACGGAGGCGAAGAAGCGGTCGTAGGCCGAGTCTTCCTTGTTCACCACGTCGTTGGGCGCGACGTAGGCGACGGTGGCGTCCATGTCGTTCGGGTAGAAGCGGCGGTAGTACGTGGCGGTCATGCCGCCCTTGCTGCCGCCGGTGGCCAGCCACTTCTTGCCGTAGACCGGCTTCAGCGCCCGGTAGAGGCGGTGCTGGTCACTGGCCGCCTGCCAGATGTCGAGCTTGGACCAGTCGGCGGGCTGGGGCCGGGACGGGGTGAAGAAGCGATACTCCAGCGACACCTGGTTGCCGTCGACGATCTGGGTCGGCTCGCTGCGGCGCGGGCTGGTGTTGACGTTGTAGCCCGAGGTGAAGAACACCGTGGGCCGGTCGGTGGATTTGTGCAGCAGGGTGAAGCGCTGCTCGAAGGTCCCCTTGGCCGGGTGACGGTGGTCGATCGGCTGGGTGTAGGTCAGTACGAAAAATCGGTAGCCGTCATACGGCTTTTCCTCGACGAGCCGCATTCCGGGTATCGCGAGTATTCGGTCCTTGATGTCAGGCTCCGCGGTGGCCGGTTTCGCGGTGGCCGGTGCCGCGGACGCGCTGCCGACGCCGGCGCCGACCGCTCCCACGAGCATCACCAGCGCCAACAGCCATCTGAGCGCCTTGCCCATTCGCCCTCCCCATGAGTTCGCACGGATCGCCGAGAACCTATCGGGGCACAGGTGGGGCCGCCAGACCCGGCAACCGGAGCCCGAATACGGAGAGTTGTGGGCTCCGCCCTCTTTCGTAGCGGGCTGTGATGGCTCATCCTGCCTACATGGACCGAGACGAACGGCACGACCGGAGCGAACGGGCCGAGCGGCTGACCCAGTATCTGACCGAATTGCAGAACCGAATCGATCCTCGCTCGTTGGAGCTGCTCATGCGGCTGCTGCGCGAGCTGAGCACCTCACCGGCCGTCCACGGGGGGACGTACGAACTCGGCATGGGGCCGGAGGAGAAGGAGCTGTTCACCCCCGCTCTACAGGCGGAGCTGCTGGTGCTGTTCGGCCTGCTCACCTCCCAGGACGAGCGGGTGGTCGTCGACCTCGGCGACAGCCCGCACGCCAAGGGCATGAAGGTCCTGGTGCCCCAGGACCGGGCGGAGGACCCCGACTTCCTCCTCCGTCACAAGCAGCGGGTGGCCGCGGACGCGGAACAGCGGGAACGAGACCGGCGTGAGGTGGAGGGGATAGCCAGGGCCAGCGGTATGGAACCGTGATGTAACGGTGGGTAACATCGGCTGAATGCCGAGAGTCACCACGGGGGTTACGGGTAAAAGCCGTCGGACGACGCCGTCAACGGACGACGCCGCCCTCGAGCGACGACACCATCAGGCGACGGCCGTCGGAGCCGTCTCCCCCGTGAAGGTGCGCCACAACTCGGCGTACCGACCATCGAGGGCCACCAACTCCTCGTGCGTACCGTCCTCGACGACCCGCCCGTGATCCAGGACCACCACCCGGTCCGCGCGGGCCGCGGTCGTCAGCCGGTGCGCGACGACCAGCGTGGTACGCCTGCCCGCCAGGCGGTCCGTGGCCTGGTTCACCAGGGCCTCGGTGGCCAGGTCGAGCGCGGCCGTGGCCTCGTCGAGCAGCAGGATGTCCGGGCCGACCAGCTCGGCGCGGGCCAGTGCGATGAGCTGGCGCTGCCCGGCTGACAGATTGCGCCCGCGCTCGGTGACCTCGTGCAGATAGCCGCCGTCGAGCGAGGCCACCATGGCGTGGGCGCCGACCGCGCGGGCCGCCGCCTCCACCTCCGCGTCGCTCGCGTCCGGGCGCCCGTACGCGATGGCGTCGCGCACCGTCCCGGGGAACAGATACGGCTCCTGCGGTACGACGCCCAGGCGGTTGCGGTACGCGGTGAGATCGAGCTCGCGCACATCCGTGCCGTCCACCCGCACGGCCCCGGCGGAGGGGTCGTAGAACCGCGCGACCAGCTTGACGAGCGTGGACTTGCCCGCACCCGTCTCGCCGACGAAAGCGACGATCTGCCCGGCGGGGATCGTCAGGTCGATGCCCGCCAGCGCCTCGTCGCCGTCGTCCCCGTACCCGAAGCGCACCCCGTCGAAGGTGACCTCGCCGCGCAGCGCCCGTACCTCGCGCGGCGCGTCGGCGAGCGGGGTCTTCGTCGGCTCGCGCAGCAGCTCCTGGATGCGGCGCAGCGAGACGGTGGCCTGCTGGTAGCCGTCGAAGACCTGGGAGAGCTGCTGGACGGGCGCGAAGAACAGGTCGATGTAGAGGAGATAGGCGACCAGCGCGCCCGCCGTCAGCGTGTTGTCGCCGACCCGCCCCGCGCCGACGATCAGCACCAGCGCGGCCGCGACGGACGACAGCAGCTGGACGAAGGGGAAGTACACCGAGATCAGCCACTGGCCGCGCACCCGCGCCAGGCGATACGCGTCGCTGCGCCCCGCGAACCGCTCCCGGCCCGCCCGCTCGCGGCGGAAGGCCTGCACGATGCGCAGCCCGGCCACGCTCTCCTGAAGGTCCGCGTTGACCACGCTGACCCGCTCGCGCGCCAGCTCGTACGTCTTGACGCTCTGCCGCCGGAAGAAGATCGTGCCGACGACGAGCAGCGGCAGCGCCGCGAACACCACGAGCGCCAGCTGGACGTCGATGATCAGCAGCGCGACCAGGATGCCGAAGAAGGTCAGCAGGGAGACGACGGCGGTGACCAGGCCGGTCTGGAGGAAGGTGGACAGCGCGTCCACGTCCGTGGTCATCCGGGTCATGATCTTGCCGGTCAGCTCGCGCTCGTAGTAGTCGAGCCCGAGCCGCTGGAGCTGCGCGAAGATCTTCACCCGCAGCGAGTACAGGATGCGCTCGCCGGTCCGCCCGGTCATCCGCGTCTCGCCGATCTGCGCGGCCCACTGCGCGAGGACGACGACGAGCGCCAGCCCGGAGGCGGCCCACACCGCGCCCAGCGCCATCCGCTGGACGCCCTGGTCGATGCCGTGCCGGATGAGCACCGGCAGCAGCAGCCCGGCCAGCGCGTCGACCGCGACCAGCAGCAGGCTGACCGCGAGCGGCGCGCCGAACCCGCGCAGCAACTGCCGCAGCCCGTACGCCCGCTCGGGGCACGCGGCCCGCTGCTCGTCGATGTCGGGCGTGTCCGTGGCCGGGGGCAGCGCCGCGACCTTGGCCAGCAGCTCGGGGGTGGCGGGCATCCCGGCGAGCGCCCCGGCCATCCCGGGGCCGGGGGCGGGGGCGGCAGCCGCGGCGGTGGCGGGAACCGCTCCACGAGAGCCGGGCAGGTCGCCGTCCCCCTCCGCGTCGGCGCGCCGCACCCACAGCTCGGGCGTCACACCGCCCTCCGCCGCGTCGTCGTCGCCGTCCTGCCGCGCGAGAGTGCTGCTGATGACCGTACGGGCGCCCCAGCTCTCGCCGTCCGGGCCGGGTACGCCGTCGAGGTACGGCACGGCGAGCCCGGTGGCCGACGCCTCGCCGCCGAAGGCCCCGGCGACCGCCACCGCGCCGTCGCCGCCCGCCGCGCCGGCCGCCACGCTGCCCGCCGGGTCGCGGGCGATCCCGCTGAGCTCGTCCGGGTCGGTCAGCAGCCGCCGGTAGAGCGCGCTGCGGTCCCGCAGTTCCTCGTGGGTGCCGATGTCGGCGAGGCGGCCGCGGTCGAGCACGGCGATGCGGTCGGCGAGGGCGAGGGTCGACAGGCGGTGGGCGATGAGCAGCGTCGTACGCCCCGCCATGACGCCCCGCAGCGCCTCGTGGATCTCGTGCTCGACCCGCGCGTCCACCGCCGATGTGGCGTCGTCGAGGACGAGCAGCCGCGGGTCGGTGAGGATGGCGCGGGCCAGGGCGACACGCTGGCGCTGGCCGCCGGAGAGGGTCAGGCCCTGCTCGCCGACCTCGGTGTCGTAGCCGTCGGGCAGCGCCGAGATGAAGCCGTCGGCCTGGGCGGCGCGGGCCGCGGCCCGGATCTGCTCCTCGGTCGCGTCGGGCTGCCCGTACGCGATGTTGGCGCGCACCGTGTCCGAGAACAGGAAGCTGTCCTCCGGCACCAGCCCGATCGCGGCGCGCAGCGATTCGTACGTCAGCTCGCGCACATCGTGGCCACCGACCCGCACCGCCCCCGCCGACACGTCGTAGAAGCGGGGCAGCAGCAGCGCGAGGGTCGACTTGCCGCTGCCGGACGCGCCGACGACCGCGACCGTCTCGCCCGGCTCGATCCGCAGGGACAGGTCGTCGAGGACGGGGCGTTCGGCGTCGTAGCCGAAGGAGACATGGTCGAACTCGACCGTCGCGGGGGCGTCGGCGGGCAGCTCCCGCGCGTCGGGGCGCTCCGCGATGGCGGGCTCGGTGTCGATCAGCTCGAAGACCCGCTCGGCACCGGCCCGCGCCTGCTGCCCGACCGTGAGGATCATCGTGAGCATCCGGACCGGCCCGACCAGCTGCGCGAGGTAGGTGGAGAAGGCCACGAAGGTGCCGAGGGTGACCTGGCCGCGGGTGGCCATCCAGCCGCCCAGCGCCAGCATGGCGACCTGGCCGAGGGCGGGCACGGCCTGGAGGGCGGGGGTGTAGCGGGAGTTCAGGCGGACGGTCCGCAGCCGGCCGGCGAACAGCCGGCGGCTGACCTCGCGGAGCTTCCCGGTCTCCTGCTCCTCCTGCCCGAACCCCTTGACCACGCGAACGCCGGTGACCGCCCCGTCCACGACCCCGGCGACCGCCGCCGCCTGCCCCTGGGCGTACCAGGTCGCGGGGAACAGGCGGGTGCGGCTGCGCGAGGCGATGAACCACAGCGCGGGGGCGACGGCGAGCGCGACGACGGTGAGCACCGGCGAGAGCACCGCCATCACGGCCAGCGAGATCACGAAGAGCAGGACATTGCCGATCATCATCGGCACCATGAAGAGCAGCCCCTGGACGAGCTGGAGATCGCTGGTGGCCCGGCCGATGACCTGCCCGGTGCTCAGCTCGTCCTGGCGCCTGCCGTCGAACCGCGAGATCGCCGCGAACATCTCGGTGCGCAGCTCGTGCTGCACGTCCAGGGCGAGCCGGCCGCCGTAGTAGCGCCGGACGAAGGTGAGCCCGTAGACGACGAGCGCGGCGACGACCAGCAGGGTGGCCCAGGGCGCGAGCGAGCGGTCGTGCTTGACGATCACATCGTCGATGATCAGCTTCGTGACGAGCGGCACCAGCGCCGTCACGGCCATCCCGCCGAGCGAGGCGCCGAGGGCCAGAGTCACGTCGCGGCGGTACCGCCAGCAGTAGCGGATCAGCCGCCGCGCCCAGCCCTCCCGCGTATCCGCTATATCCGCGTCGTCCGCCACCCGTGACCTCCCGATCCGCCTTTGCTACCGGAAGACACCAACACCCTGGCGTGCGGATTTCATCCTGCCGCAACAAAACGGGGCCCGGGGGGCTCGCCCCCTGGACCCCGCTGTGACCTGTGGTTCCCGCCCCTAGGACCCGCTGCTGGGCAGCTTGGCGGTCAGCGCGTACAGGCGGGTGATCTGCACCACGTTCGCGTTGTCGTCGCTCACGAGCAGGAGCTTCAGCGTCCCTCCGGTGGCGCCGGTGACGGCCATGCCCTCGATGTTGTCGAGCAGCTTGTTGTGCTGGGGCTGCTTGGCGGGCGCGCCGAGGTCGGGGCACTTGACGAGGTCGGCGAGCAGGGTCTTCTTCACCAGCTGGGCCGACCCGGGCAGGTTCTCGGTATTGGTGACGTCGGTCGCCCCGCTCAGATCGGCGAGGTAGAGGCGGACGGTGTTGCCGCTCGGGGAATGGCCGCGCTCGATGACGAGGAGACGGCCGTCGGGAGTCGCGGCGATCTCGGAGATGCCGAGATCCTTGCTCGCGACGTCCGGATTCTTGTCGACCGGGTAGCCGTACTGCGCGGCGATCTTGAACTCTTTCGCGCTCTGGCCCTGCCCCCGCTGCCAGCTCTGAAGCCGCACCAGCGTATGCCCCGCGGTGTCCTTGCCGTCCCCTTCCAGCGGCCCCTCCATGGAGGCGACGAGCGTCCTGCCTCCGGGCTGGAGGGTCAGCCCTTCGAGGGTCAGGTTCCGGTCGGGGGCCCGCCCGTCGGGCTTGACCAGCAACCTCTTGGGCATGGGCAGCTTGACGGGATTGCGGCCGGACTCGTCATAGATCCGGATGGACGGCTCGATCTCGGACGTGACCAGGCGGGTCTTGTCGCTGTCGATCACCAGGGCCTCGGAGTCGAGTGAGGGATATCCCTGCTCGTCCCTGAGGTCGGTCACCCCGCTCGGCTCGGCGGTGGGGTTCCCGTTCTGGCTCTGCACCTTCAGGCGGAACAGCAGGGACCGGTCGGAGACCGCGGCGATGGAGCCGTCGCTGTCGACGGCGAGGCCGGAGAGGTTTCCGACGTACCTCTTCCGGAAGAGGGTCCCGTCGAGGGAGTCGGAGAAGCCGTCGGCGTCCACGTGGTCGGAGCACTTGTGGTCGACGTTCTGGGCACGGGCGCGGGCGGTGGCGCTGCCACCCTCGACGCCCAGGGAGCTACAGAGCGCGAGGGCGGCGGTGGTGGTGGCGAGTGCGATGCGGAGACGGCGGCGCATGGGCGTTTCTCCTCGGTGGAATGCGTCCTGACCTGCGCGGCCGAGGTGGCCGACGCGGCCGGGACGCTAATTCGCCCAGCTGGAGCCCGGGTTGAGCGCCGCGCTATGCCGCGGCGCCGGCCTCCGCCGGTGCGGCCTCCGCCGCGACCGTGACCGCCGCGCACCGCTCGGCCAGCTCGTCGAGCGTGAGCCCGAGCGTGCCGACCAGGGCCGCGATGGTGAAGAAGGCGGGGGTCGGGGCCCGGCCGGTCTCGATCTTGCGGAGGGTCTCGGCGGAGATCCCGGCCGCGGCGGCGATCTCGGCCATGCTGCGTTCGCCGCGGGCCTGGCGGAGGAGGAGGCCGAGGTGCCGGCCGCGTTCGCGTTCCAGCGGAGTGAGAGGGGTGCGCACCATGTCCGTGATACTAATGCCGGTATAAGAATCGGGGCGGCGCGCCACGTCGCCAACGCACTAGGACCTGCCGGCGGATCTTGACGCCTGTGGCGGGCTCGTCCCCCACCCCGCCCCTTCCCGAAACTGGGGCTCCGCCCCAGACCCGGGGGGGTCCAGGGGCGAAGCCCCTGGTTACGGGAAGGGGCGGGTAGGGGAAAAGATCCGCCGGACACCCCCTGGGCCGCCGGGAGGCCGCTACCCCGCCGACGTCACGCTCAACTCCGCGATCCCCGCCCGCCGCCCGTCGTCCGCCGACCGCACGGTCACCCGCACATAGCGTGCGAGCCCCGAGCCCCCGGCAGAGCCCCACGCGTGCCAGGCCCGCCCGTCCAGGGACGTCTCCACCTCGTACGAGGCCGGACGCGTCGCCGTCCACTCGGGCGTGATCTCCGCGATCCGTACGGCGCGTCCCAGGTCGGCGGTGAGCGAGCCCGACACGCCGTCGGGCACCCACGCCGTCGCCGGACTGCCGTCCAGCGCCGCTCCCGCGTACATCCCCGGCTCCTCGGAGGTCGCCGTCGCCGCGCGGCACCGGGCGAGGTTGTCGGTCGGCGCCAGGTCCGGACGGCGGGTCTTCAGGACGGCGGGGGCGCCGGCGCTCACCAGCCGCTCCCCCTCCGGGGTCTCGATCGTGAAGGGCGCGCCGTCCGTCAGCCGCACCTCGGTCTCGTGCGGGCCGAGCGCCACGTCGTAGGTGCGCCCCTGCCAGCGCAGCCCGCGCACCGTGACCCCGGCGGCGAGCTGGGGCGGCAGCATCGGGTCGAGCCGCACCCGGTCCTCGCGCAGCCGCAGGCCGGTCAGCCCGTGGGTGAAGACCTGGAGAAACCCGCCCTTGCCGGTGAGGAAGTCCTGGGCCGGGGAGCCGGACAGCGGGTCCGCGGCGCCCGCCTTCTGCCCGCGCGCCTCCGAGAACAGCTCGAACGGCCCGCGCGCGAACGGCCTGATGGCGCGGGTCAGATAGGTGTACGTCGAGCAGCCGGGCGCGCCGATGCCCGCCGCGTCGATGGCGTGCACCGAGTCGGTCATGGCCGGGCCGTCGGGGTCGGTGCGGGCGGCGTAGTAGTCGAGGGTGGCGGCGGCCGTCCGCGCGGACATCGGCCACTCCAGCGGATACATGAGCAGCACCGTGTCCGCCTGCTTGATCAGCGAGCCGTCGTAGCCCGCGTACTGGAGGAAGACGTCCTTCCGCGCGTCGTACGGGATGCGCAACCCGCCCGCGATCCGGTTCCACGCGGCGGGGGCCGACTCGCCGAGGACGCGCGCGGCGCGGGTCGCGGCGCGCAGGGCGGTGGCCGCGCCGGCGTTGGTGAAGACGCCGTCGTCGACGCCGTTGCTGTACTCGTCGGGGCCCGCGACGTCGTTGATGGAGTAGCTGCCGTCGGCGTTGCGCGTGACGCGGCCCGCCCAGAACTCGGCGATCCCCTTGAGCACCGGCCAGCCGCGCCCGCGCAGCCAGTCGGTGTCCCCCGTGGCCAGGTAGTACTGCCAGGCCGCGAGCGCGATATCGCTCTGGAGGTGGTTCTGGGTGCGGCAGTGCGGCGGGTCCCAGCTGTGGCACTCGGACCACAGATCGCCCCGGCTCGCGCTGGTCCAGCCGTAGAAGAGGCCGGGGTAGCCGAGCGCGCGCGCGTTGGCGCGGGCGGCGGCGCGGGTGCGGTAGCGGTACTCGACGACGGTCGCGGCGAGTTCGGGGTGGGCGGCGAGCAGTCCCGGATACATCCAGGTCTCGGCGTCCCAGAAGATCAGCCCGGCGTAGTTGTCGCTGGTCAGGCCGGTCGGGGAGATGCTGTCGCGGGCGCCGGGGCGGGTCGCGGACAGCAGTCCGTACTGCGCCGAGCGCAGCCACCGCCGCAGCTCCCCCGCCTCCTGCCCGCGCCCGGCCACCTCGATGTCCGCCCGCCACAGCCGGTCCCACGCGGCGGCGTGACCCGCGAACAGCGCGGCCCAGCCCCGCCCCGCCGCCCCCTCCGCCGCGGCGCGGGCGGCGCCGCGCGGGGTGCGGGAGGTGAGTGCGGTGTCCACGCCGACGTACTTGGCGAGTTCGTACGAGCGGCCGCGCTCGACGGGGAACGTGACGTACTGACGGGCCGACAGATCCTTGACGGGACCCGCCCGGTGCGGCCCCTCGTCGCGTACGCCCGCGCCGGGCCGCAGCGTGGAGGCGACCGCACCGTCGGTGTCCGTGCCGTCCGTACGGAACGCGACGTCCATCGTGCGGCCGCCGTAGCTGTAGCCGCTGCCGCCGGTCTGGCTGATCCGGCGGGCGCCGCGCCCGTCGATCCGGTCGGTGACGGTCGCCTCGCCGCTCCAGTGCGGGGTCATGCGCAGCCGCACGGCGCCCACATGGGCGTTGACGCGGTCGGCCAGCACGTCGTACACGAGGTCGGTGGCGCGGCCGTCGGACGCGGTCCAGGTGAGGGAGGTGCGGACGAGGCCGCAGCGGAGGTGGAGCGTCTGGCGGTAGTGGGATACCCGGCCGGTGGGGGTGTCGGAGGAGAAGGTCTCCGCGCCGGCGCCGCCGGTCGTCACGTCCAGGGACGTCCAGGTCGGGATGGCCGCGGCGACCTGCCGGTCCTCGGTCGTCGCGATGTTGTGCGCGTACAGGCCCGCGACGAAGGAGCCGTCGTAGCGCGGGGTGAACAGCGGCCAGCCGGTCTTGGCGCCCGTGGCGGCGTAACCGGTGCCGTGGGGGGCCACGCGCTGGCCGAGATAGCCGTTGCCGACGACGGCGTCGAAGCCGCTGTCCGGATCGATCCGGTCGGCCGACAGCGCCCAGCCGTCGCCGTCCTCGCCCTGCGGGCAGGCGGTGTCGCGCGGGGCGGGGGCGGCGGACGCGGGGGAATCCGGGGGGACCGCGGCGATCAGCGCGCCCGCGAGCAGCGGGGCGATCAGCCGGGCGGGGCGGGGCAGCCGGGGCGCGTGCGTCATGGTTCTCCGTCGTGGTTCGCCGGTGACGGTCGCAGCGACCATAGCGGCCACAAGGAGGCGAACGGGACGATACGACACATCACGTCAGCGTTTCGGCCGCCGAACACGAGTGTGGATGACACGCGTCGGCTTCCGGTTGAGCTTGCGCTGAAGGTAGTAGTGCCCCCAGGCCAGGAGCGCCGGGGCCTCCACGGCCGCCCACCGCGCCGAGAGCGCGGCCTCCTGCCCCTGCCCGAGCGCGTCGATGAGATCGTGCCAGGCCTCGGCCCGGCGCAGGTCGCGCTCACGCTCGCGCGGATCGTCCCGGGGGTCTGCGATCCGACCGACAAGCGCGCCGCCGCCCCTTGGCGGCCGGTCGTGCCACGCCCGGGGAGGCGGATAGGGCGGGGGCGGCACATCGGAGTCCGCCCGGGACAGGTCCGCCAGCACCCCCTCTTCGATCGCCTGGCGGTGCCCCACCTCCTCGTCCCGGCGCCAATGGCTGTACTCGAAACACGTCAGCTCCGGCACCAGCGCCTCGACCCGCCGCCACACCTCCTCGCTCCACGGCGGGCGCCCCACGGTCCCGTACAGAACGCACCGCATCCGCTGCCCGACCGCCGCGTTCACGGTGGCGACCAACTCCCCCCAGCGGCTGTCCTTCCGGCGGCCACGCCCGCGCAGCCCCAGGTAGACGCCGACGCGGATCGGCTTCCGCCCGCGCAGGGCCAGGCCGAAGCGGTGCCACTCGCCGTCCTGGCCGAGCCAGACGTAGTCCGCGGCCAGCACCTGGGCCAGCGGATACCGCCGGGTCCGCAGGCCGGGGACGGGGAGGAGCCGCCACGTGACGCTCACCGCCTTCCCGTCGAAAGCCACCCGGGCCCAGAGGGTGCCGGCGCGCAGCAGGGGAGGCGAGGTCTGCCGAGAGGTCCGTCCCATCGCCGGATTGTCACACCGGGCGCACGGACGGGACGAGGGCCGGTCGGCCCTGCCGGCTCGGCCCTGGCGGCTACATCGCCGGGTGGACACTCACCGGCTCGCCGTAACACCGCCGCGACACGCCAGGCGCCACATGCGTCCCAGCGCCCCCGCGCGAGCCGCCTCGCCGACGGCCCGCTGCTCATCCTCTGGTCGGCCATGATGGGGCTACCCCCACCCCCACCTGGTGGTCAGCCGGATGGGCCGTGACACCCGCGAACGGCGATGGTGTGTCGAACGTTCCGGAAGACCACATGAAGGATCGGGAAACGGTGAAAGAGCCCATGAAGCACGCCCTCACACGCCGCTCACTGCTCGCCGGCGCGACGGCCACCGCCGCGGGAATCGGCTGGGGAACCGCGGGGACGGCCGCCGCCGGCGGGCGGGGGCGGACGGTGGCGCAGGGGGCGGTGGACGCCCAAGTGGCGCGCCTGGAGCCCGGGCTGATCGAGCTGCGGCGCGACATCCACCAACACCCCGAGGCGCCGGGGCAGGAGCAGCGGACCGCGGGCGTGGTGGCCCGGGAGCTGCGGGCCGCCGGGCTGGCCGTCACCACCGGGGTGGGCGGCCACGGCGTCGTCGGCGTCCTGCACGGCTCACTGCCGGGCCGCACCGTCGCGTACCGGGCGGACATGGACGCGGTGCCGCCCGGGGACATCGTCGGGGGCGGCCCGGCGGCGGCCCACCTCTGCGGCCACGACATTCACACCACGGTGGCCCTCGGCGTGGCGAAGGTCCTGGCCCGGCTGCGGCGACAGCTCAGCGGAACAGTGGTGTTCCTCTTCCAGCCCGCCGAGGAGGCCCTGGCCGGGGCCCGCGCGATGATCGACGCGGGTGTGCTCGAGCACACCCGCGTCGAGGAGATCCACGCACTGCACTGCGGGCCGTTCCCGGTCGGGCGGTTCGCCGTGACCCCGGGCTACGGGCTGCCGGGCCAGGACCGCGCGGAGGTGACCCTCCCGGGGCCGGACGCGCCCGACGCCGCGCGGCGCCTGGCCGCCGAGATCGGCGCGCTCGCCACGGTGGCGCCGCCGCAGACCCCCGCGGACCTGGAGCGGATGGTCGCCGACGTCCAGACGCCCGACGGGCCGCTGGCCCGGTTCGTGGCCGTCCGGGCCAGGGCGCAGGAGGCCAAGGTGAGCGTGTCCTACCGCTGCTGGCCCCAGGAGCGTTACGCGGAGGTCCGCGCGGACATCCGGCGGCTGGCCATGTCGTACGCGGGGGCCGGGGTGAGCTTCCCCGGCGAGCCGTTCCCCGCCATGGTCTGCCCCGAACCGGACGCCCGCGCCCTCGCCCGCCACCTCCGCCGCGAACTCGGCGGGGACCCGGTCACCGAGCTCCACGCCGCCTTCCCGTTCAACGGCGAGGACTTCGCCCTCTACCTGGACCGCGTCCCGGGCACGTACACCTTCCTCGGCGTCCGCGCCCCCGGCGCGCCCATCACCGCCTGCTACCCGCACTACCCCGACTTCCTCCCGGACGAGCGCGCGATCGGCGTCGGCGTACGAGCGATGGCGGGCTGGGTCGCGCAGCGGACCCGCGGGGCGTGAGGCCGCCCCGGCGGGCCCGGTGGCAGAGCCGCGAGCGGGCCGCTCAGTCCTGGTAGACCTTGTTGGTGCCCGGGCCGCCCGAGAGCGTGTCCGTGCCCGGGCCGCCGTACAGCGTGTCGTTTCCGCTGTTGCCGTAGATCGTGTCGTTGCCCTCCTCGCCGTAGAGGATGTCGTTGCCCCGGCCGCCGTAGATGTGGTCGGCGTCGGACAGACCGTGGATCACATCGTTCCCGTCCTCGCCGTACATGTTGTTCTCGGTGTCGTTGGTGCCTCCGGACATGGAGTCGTTGCCGGGACCGCCGTAGCAGTCCATCGCGCAGTTGGTGATGGTGTCGTCGCCGGCATCGCCGTAGGGGCCGACGCTCCAGACACCGCCGCCGCCGTCGAGGCGGTCGTCGCCGTCGCCGCCGTGGAGCACATCCCGCGCGGAGCCCTTGATGACGTCGTCGCCGGCACCGCCGTAGATCGAGGAGTAGGCGGGGCTGTCGGCGTCGACGGTCGCGGTGTCGTTGCCGTCACCGAGGTTGACGTCGAAGTTGTCCGAGTCGTCGGAGCCCAGCGGGACCATGGTCGCGCACCGGACGACGGTGTGGTCGGCCGCCGAGGGGTACGTGCACTCGTCGGCGGTCGCCGCGCTCGGGTCGATGGTGATGGCACCCCGGTCGCGGAAGGTGATGATGTAGTACGACTCCCACTCGCCCCGCTCTGCCACCTTCACGGAAACCTTGAGCTTGTTCGTCTGTCCGGGGGCGCCCTTGTACCAGAGCTCGCCGTCCTCGTGGACGACGGAGGCCACCGGTGTGGCTGCCTGGGCGGCGGGTGCCGCGAATAAGGCTCCGCCCAGGGCGAGGGCGAGCGTGGAGGTGGCGGCGATGATTCCGTGCTTGCTACGCATGGAGAAGTGATCCTTCGCGGAACGGGGGTGAATCGGCCGGTGTCTTCGGCCGGTGTCTTTCGAACACCCGCGTAGACACGGCGCCGGGGGCGGGGGTTGCGCCGGAAAAAGCACTTCGGTTGCCCGGGGCGAACATGTCATTCCGGGGCTTCCTGGTGTTCTTTCTCAGGGCACCGGACGGCAACCCCTACGGGCGGGGCCCCTTTGGCCGAGGGGGCTTTCCGGGGTGATCCCCGATGGCTCCTGAGTTCGGGCCGGGCAGAGTTGCCCGCGGTTCACCATTACCCCGCTCTGTGGCAACACCCTTGGGAGCAGCCCGATGCACCACCGCCCGTCCGCCCTCCGCCGCCTGGCCGTGACCGGCGTCGCCCTCGCCGCGATCACCGCGGGTACGTGCGTTCCCGCCGCCATGGCGACTGCCGCGGTGCCGCAACGCGCGGCGGTCGCCGCCTCGTTCGACCCCGCGCCGATGCGGGATCTGCTCGCTCGCCTCCCCGATCCGGTTGTCGCCGGTGCGCTGGTCATGGTGGCGGGGGACGGCCCGGCGATGCCGTGGGCCGGAACCGCGGGGGACGTGTCCCGGGACGCTCACTTCCGCATCGGGAGCGTGACGAAGATCTTCACCAGCACGGTCGTGCTCCAGCTGGCCGCCGAGCACCGGATCGCCGTCGACGCGCCCGTCCGGCGCTATCTGCCCGACCTCATCCCGGCCGCGTACGGCGCGGTCACCGTACGCGAACTCCTGGACCACACCAGCGGTCTGCCGGCCCCGGCCGGGATACCCGGGCCTGCCGACGGCCCCGGTTGGTGGCGGAAGAGCGTGTCGCCGCGGGACGTGGTGCGCAATGCGTTCGCGGCCGCCGCGAGCCAGAGAACTCAGCCGACCGAGCCCGACAGTGTCCAGCAGTACAACGGCGTCAACACATTCGTCCTCGGCCTGCTGGTCGAAAAGGTGACCGGCCGCAGCTTCGGCGACGAACTCACCCGCCGCATCATCCTGCCGCTGAGGCTGGGCGACACCAGCCTCCCCGCATCGGACGACCTGTCGATCGCCACACCGCACGCTCGCGTCCACGTCGGTGCCGACGAGGTGACCGAGCAGAGCCCCTGGGCCTGGGCCGAGGGCGGAATGATCTCCACCGCCGCCGATCTGGACCGGTTCATGACCGCCCTGTTCCGAGGCCGGCTCCTCCCGCCCGCCCAGCAGAAGCTGGCATTCACCGTGCCCGACGTAGCCAGCGCGCCGACCAACACGAACTGCATCAACGGAACGAGCTGCTTCAGCGCCGGCGGCCTGATGCGGGTCACACTCGACAACGGCGTCACCGTGTGGGGCAAGACCGGCTCCCTCCCGGGGTGGACCAACGGCGTGTTCGCCACCCGCGACCTGACACGCCGTGTGGTCTACTCCCTCAACCCCACGGGCACCGCCTCCGAACGGCCTTACGTCATGGCCGTCATCAACGCCGCCTTCGAGAAGGCCGGTTGAATTCAGGCCTTACGCAGTGGTCGGCGCCCGCTCGTCGAGCAGCCCCTCGCCCCGCAGATCGGCCCACACCCCGTCCGGGATCCCGGCCCCGAACGACTCGACGTTGCTCCGCGCCTCCTCGGCGGTGCGCATGCCGACGACGATGCCCGCGACGACCGGATGCCGCAGCGGAAACGCCATCGCCACCTGCGGAAGCGTCACGCCGTGCGCCTCGCAGACATCGGCGATGCGATGCGTCCGGCCGACCAGCTCCTGCGAGGCGGGCGCGTACTCGAAGTGCGCACCTTCGGCCGGGCGCGGGGTGGCGAGCAGACCCGAGTTGAAGATCGACGCCGCGAGTACGGAGACGCCGCGCTCGGTACATGCGGGCAGCAGGTCGTCGAGGGCGTTGTGCTGGAGGAGCGTGTAGTAGCCGGACAGCATCACCGCGTCCACGTCCGCCTCTTGGACCAGCTTGGTGAGCATGCCGGTGTGGTACATCCCGGCGCCGATGGCGCCCACGACGCCCTCGGCGCGCAGCTCGGCGAGCGCGGGGTAGCCGGTGCGCAGGGCGTCCTCGAAGTGCTTCTCGGCGTCGTGGAGGAAGAGCATGTCGATGCGGTCGACGCCCATGCGGGTGAGGGAGTCCTCGACGCTGCGGCGGATGCCGTCGCGGGAGAAGTCCCACACGCGGCGGTGTGTGGCGGGCACCTGGAACGCCTCATCCATGCGGCCCGCCGGGTCCTGCGGGACGAGCAGCCTGCCGACCTTCGTCGACAGCGTGTACTCGTCGCGCGGCTTGTCGCGGAGGAGCTCGCCCATCCGGCGCTCGGAGTGGCCGATGCCGTAGTGGGGCGAGGTGTCGAAGTACCGGATGCCGAGGTCCCACCCCTCGGCCAGCGCGCCGGCCGCGGTCTCGTCGTCCAGCGCCTCGAACAGCCCACCCAGCGGCCCGCCCCCGAACCCCAGCTCCGTAACCTCGACCGCGCTGCGCCCGAGCCGGTTCGTCCTCATCCCGCGGATCCTCCTCGTACGGCCAGGTCGTCGAAGTCCCCTGCCTTCACGGCGGCTATGAACGCGGCGAGGCCGGGGCGGGTGGCGGCGAGGACGACGTGGGGGTCGTCGCTCTCGCGTATGAGGGTGGTGTCGGCGCGCCGGGCGAGCTCGACGCACTCCGGCCCGTCACCGCCCGAAAATGATGACTTCCGCCACTGGATCGATGCACTCATGACCACGCCTCTCACAGTTCTCGCGCGATGTGATGGATGAGCTGCCGCGATTCTTCCGCATCGAGCGCCAGGCGTTCAGCCCTGTCGAGCAGCTTTTGATACCTGTGAAGCTCGGCCTCGGCGTCCAGGAAGCGTCCCCCGACGACGTTGTCCACCTGAACCGTGTCCAGTTGGGCAATCGGCGCCCCGGCATACAGGATCGGGTTGGTGGTCTCGACGAAGTGTTCGTTGGTGAAGGGGACGAGGCGCACGGTGACCGCTTCCTGGTCGGACGCTGTCATCAGGTGCTCAAGCTGCGCGCGAGCCACTTTGCGACCGCCGAACCGCATGCGCAACGCCGCCTCGTGGATCGTCGCCGTCAGCCGTACGGGCTCGTCGCGCTCCAGGATCGTCTGCCGCCGCATTCGGTGCTCAACCCTTGCGTCGATCTCCTCGGTTGGCAGCGAATGAACAACGCCCTGGAAGAGAACACGCGCGTAGTCCTCGGTCTGCAACAGACCCGGGATCACCATCGCCTGCATGGACCGGACGTACACGGCATGGTGTTCCATCTCGGCGACATCCAGAAAGCCCGGTGCAAGGATTCCGCGATACTCGTCCCACCAGAACTGCCCCCGCCGCTCCTCCGCGATGGCGCACAGCGCGTCGACCAACGCGGCGTCAGCGCACGCGTAGAAGGTGGCGAGCCGGCGGATGCGCTCGCCGCTGATCCCGATCCGGCCCGCTTCGATGTTGCTCACCCTGGCCTGGTCGACGCCGAGCAGCGCCGCGGTCTCCCGGGCGGTCCTGCCCGCTCGCTCCCGCATTCTCCGCAGCTCGGACCCGAGGCGCATCTGTCGAACCGTCGGAGTGTCCCTTGGCGGCATGGCCGTCACAGTCCTTCCTTCTCCGCCACCCACACGAGTGAGACACGGAGAAAAACCTTGTACCGGCACAGAGTTTATCCATACCGTCTGTGATCGTACCGCTACTGATGTGACACGCGCGCGGCGCCGGAAAGTACCACCATGGCCGACCTGCCAGCCCAACTCCTCATCGAGGCAACCGAACCGGCCCACCGCTACCGACTCCGCGCCCCCAACATCCCCGAAACCGCCAAAGTGGCGCGCGACATGGTCGCGGGCCTCCTGGCGGCCACCGGCCACCCCGCCCTCGTCGAGACCGCGCGCCTCCTGGTCAGCGAGGTCGTCGCAAACGTCCACCTGCACACCAAGGTGCCGCTGCTCTCACTCGAAGCGACGGTCCGGGGCCACCAACTTCACGTATCCGTACGGGACGACGACCCCCATGGCACCCCCTGGCCGCCTGCACCCCGCACCCCCGAGGCGGAGGCCGACGCGGAACACGGGCGTGGCCTCCTGCTGGTCCAGGCGTGTGCCGACGCCTGGGGGACGGTGTGGCACGGCGGGCTACACCCCACCAGCAAAAGCGTGTGGTTCTCGCTGTCCGATGCTCCGGTACTCAAAGCTCTGTAGGGGAGCTCCGCCATCCCGAGCCCGCGCACACCCGACGCGACAGGGTTCGACCCGGCGGGACCTGCGCCCACCGCACGGCTGTTGATCGACCCCGCCAGTTCGGATGCCGGGGTCGATCAATTCCGCGCGGGCCCTCACGCGCCGCTGGTCGCCTTCACCGCTCCCCGGGCCCTGCCGCACCCGGATGGGTGGCCGGACCGGCGTTCGGGGAGGAGGGCCCTGCCGGGCGGGGCCGCGCTCAAGGTGACGGTCTCGGTGGCGGTGAGGTCTTCGATGCGGTCGGCGAACTCCGGTTCGGGCAGGGGCAGGTCCAGGTCGTCGATGAAGTCCACGGCCTGGGCGACGTACTCGATGACCGCGGTGGTGGCCGCGGGGGCGACGGTGCCCTTCTTGAGACCGCGCAGGATGCGCAGGGCGATGGCCATCTCGTGGTCGGTGGTGGCCGACTCCTTCTCCGGGTCGGTCACGGGTGGAATGCCTCTGCCCGCCTGTTCGTGCCACCAGGCCAGCCACCAGTGGGCCTGGGCCTCCTCCCCGAGGGCCATGTGGTGGAGGTAGAGACAGTAGGCGGCGGCGGGGTCACCGGCGCCGCCGGCGAACTGCCACCAGAACTGCGCGCTGTCTTCGTGGCCGGCGAGTTGCAGGACGCAGCCCAGAACTCGCGCGCCGGGCGGCTCGAGGATGCGGTGGGTGATGACCTCCTGCAACTGCGCCAGAGCGCCGTCTCGCCCGATGATCGCCTCGCACAGGGTTCGCAGGTCCCGCGCCATCCGCTCGTCCGTATCCGGCACATGGCCGGCGACGGGGTCCCGGCCGTCGGCCGTCGCCGCGCAGTCCGGGGAACCGTCGGCGAGGCGGGCGGCGAGGCGGGCCTCGGCGGCGGCGAGGTCGGGGGCAGGGGTGGGGTTGAGCAGAGCCCGCGCCAGGACGTGGTCAATGAGCGAGGTCATCGGCATTGTTTCCTTCGCTGGTCTCGAGGAGTTGCTGAAGGCGGCGACGGGCGTAGCGCGCGGTGGAACGTACGCCGGCCTCGGTGATGCCGAGGTGGGTGGCGGTCTGGGCGACGGTGTAGCCACGGCAGTGGAGCAGGATGACCACGTCCTGCTGGCGTTCCGGGAGCTTCTTGATCGCCTGATAGAGGTTCAGGCTCTCCTCGAGCATCGCGATGGGGTCGATCGCGTCGCGCAGGGCGGCGGTTTCGAAGGTCGCGTTGTCCACGAGGCAGGGGCCGCGCTTTCGCGCACGCGCCACGTCGATGGCGCGGTGCTTCATCACCTTCCAGGCATAGGCGGCAGGGTTCTCCATGGCCAGGACACGGGTCCAGGAACGGGCGAGCTGTTCGAACGCCTCGTCGACGGCTTCCTCAGCGTCGGCGCGGTTGCCGAGGTAGACCTCGGCCCGGTGGACATAGGCGCCGCGGTGAAGCTGGTGGAAGGCGCGGAAGTCCGGTGGGAGTTCGTCGGGCAGTCCGGTCATCGAGGTCACACCCCGCGGGTGGAGGTGGTCCCGCGTCACCGCTTCCCCTCCTCGTGTCCCTGGTGCAGTTCCGAGATGCCCACGCGGACCCCGGCCGCGGCGGCGCGGCGCAGCAGGGCCATGACGTCGCCGCCGAAAACGCGCATGACGAGCGCGGCGGTGGCGAGATCCCCTATGAGTTGAAGATTCACGGACTTTCGCTGTCCTTCTATCGGTCGTACGAGGCGGCCCCGTCCCCGCCCCGCGAGTGCGCCAACTTGCGCCCTCTGTTACCTCTAGCGTTCGCGAGAGTCCGAATGTGCATCAGACAATACGAAATTCTTACGGACTGCACCGGTCCGGTTACAGACGGCCCTGCCGACACCGGCGGCGACGGCCGTCACACAGGCGGCTGAGGGGGCTGGGGCGGCGCAGGCGGCTGGGCCGGGCTCGACGGGACGCGGGGCAACGTGGTCTGGAGCCAGTGGCGCGCGTGCTGGTCGAGCATCAGATGCCACTGGACAAAGCCGCACCAGGCACAGACGAAGGCCGAAAACTCAGCCCGCCTCACCTTGAAGCGACCGGGCTTGCGGATGCTGAACCGCCCGGCTGAGACGTAGATCTCCGCCTGGTAGATCTCTTGGCTTCCGCAAGAAGCACACCGGCCGTGTTTGAGGTCTTCGATCATCACACGGCCGACGCTATGCCGTGCCACCGCCCAAGCACACCCTGCCCGTTGAGGCCCCCTCAGGCGCCGCCGGAAGCGCGCCCCGCCGCGATCTGGCGGGCCATGATCGTGGTGAGCTCGTACGCCGTGTGGGAGGCGGCGACGGAGGTGATCTCGGCGTGGTCGTAGGCCGGGGCGACCTCGACGACGTCGGCGGAGACCAGGTGGCAGGAGGCCAGGCCGCGCAGGATCTCCAGGAGCTCGCGGGAGGTGAGGCCGCCCGCCTCGGGGGTGCCGGTGCCGGGGGCGTGGGCGGGGTCGAGGACGTCGATGTCGATGGAGATGTAGAGGGGGCGGTCGCCGATGCGCTCACGCAGCTGCTGGGCGACCTCGTCCACGCCGCGCCGCATGACGTCGGCGGAGGTGACGATCCCGAAGCCCATCTTGGCGTCGTCGTCCAGGTCCCGCTTTCCGTAGAGGGGGCCGCGCGTGCCGACGTGCGAGAGGGCGGAGGTGTCGAGGATGCCCTCCTCGACGGCTCGGCGGAAGGGCGTGCCGTGGGTGTACTCGGCGCCGAAGTAGGTGTCCCAGGTGTCCAGGTGGGCGTCGAAGTGGAGGAGGGCGACCGGGCCGTGCTTGCGGGCGACGGCGCGCAGCAGGGGCAGGGCGATGGTGTGGTCGCCGCCGAGGGTCATCAGGCGGGCGCCGGTGGCGAGCAGGTCGTCGGCGGCGGCCTGGACGGTCTCGACGGCCTCGTTGATGTTGAAGGGGTTCGCGGCGATGTCACCGGCGTCCGCGACCTGGGCGAGGGCGAAGGGGGACGCGTCCTGGGCCGGGTTGTAGGGGCGCAGCAGCCGGGACGCCTCGCGGATGGCGTTGCCGCCGAAGCGGGCGCCGGGGCGGTACGAGACGCCGCTGTCGAAGGGCACGCCGACCACGGCGACGTCCGCCGCGCCGCCGACCTCGTCGACGCGCGGGAGCCGGGCGAAGGTGGCGGGGCCCGCGTAGCGGGGGACGCGGGAGGAGTCGACGGGGCCGAGGGGGCGGCGGTCTGCTGTGGTCATGGCTCAGAGGGTAGGCAGGCCGGGCATCCCGGCACATGTACGTTCCCGATGATCACGGCGGCCGTTTTGGACGCCACGTCCATGTCCCGCCCGTTTTGGCATCGGGCCGCCGGCCCGCGGCCCGATGCGGACGCGCAGAATCACACGGCGTGGCTCCCCCGCCCGGGTACCACACGTGCTAGCGTGTTAGTAGTTGCAGTTTTGGTACCCATGAACGTTATGTGCGCCTGACGAGTATGTAGCGATCAGGCGCATTTCTGTTTTTCCGGTCATTTCCGGATGGGGTCATTGCGGCGACGCGGAATCCGTAAGGTTCGGATTTCGGTTCTGCACCTGTCAAAGGAGAATGACATGGCGACTGGCACCGTGAAGTGGTTCAACGCGGAAAAGGGCTTCGGCTTCATCGAGCAGGACGGCGGCGGCGCCGACGTCTTCGCCCACTACTCGAACATCGCCACCCAGGGCTTCCGCGAGCTCCACGAGGGCCAGAAGGTCTCGTTCGACGTCACGCAGGGCCAGAAGGGCCCGCAGGCCGAGAACATCGTGCCCGCCTGACGTAGTACACAGTGAGTGAGCCGGGGCCCGCGCCCGAAAGGGTGCGGGCCCCGGCTCGCGCCTGCCCGTCACCCATTCCGCTCTCCGGCACGTTCTGCAATCTCTCGTTCCCGGGATCATCCCCGCTGAGGAGTCCCCCTCGAAACGCGCCGTACGAGGAAGGCTCCGCATGAACCGCCCCGCCCGCTCGTCCCGCAGTGCCTCGCCCCGCAGCGCCTCCGCGCGCAGCGCGTCGTCCCGCAGCGCCTCGTCCCGCAACGGCTCCGCGCGCCCCCGCAACCGTCGCCCTGCCGCCGCGCCCGCCCCCATACCGGCCGACGGGAACGAGTTCGCCCTGCCGCCGAGCACCACCCCGCTGCTGCCCGCCGTCGACTCCTTCACCGAGCTGGACCTGCCGGACGGGATCGCCGCCGAGCTGGCGCGCCAGGGCGTGACCGTGCCCTTCCCGATCCAGGCGGCCGCGCTCCCCAACGCGCTCGCCGGGCGCGATGTCCTGGGCCGTGGACGGACCGGCTCCGGCAAGACCCTGGCCTTCGGCCTGGCCCTGCTGGCCCGTACCGCCGGGCAGCGCGCCGAACCCCGCCACCCGCTCGCCCTGATCCTGGTGCCCACCCGGGAGCTGGCCCAGCAGGTCACCGACGCGCTCACCCCGTACGCCAGGCCGCTGCGGCTGCGCGCGGCCACCGTGGTCGGCGGGATGTCGATCGGCCGCCAGGCGGGCGCGCTGCGCGACGGCGCCGAGGTGGTCATAGCCACCCCGGGACGGCTTCACGATCTGATCGAACGCGGCGACTGCCACCTGGACCAGGTGCGCATCACGGTTCTCGACGAGGCCGACCAGATGGCCGACATGGGCTTCCTCCCCCAGGTGACCCGGCTGTTGCGGCAGGTCCCGGCCGACGGTCAGCGCATGCTGTTCTCGGCGACCCTCGACCACAACGTCGGCCAGCTGGTGCGCCGCTTCCTCAACGATCCGGCCGTGCACTCGGTCGACGCCTCCGCGGGCGCCGTCACCACGATGGAGCACCATGTGCTGCACATCGCGGACACCGACAAGCGCACCGTCGTCACCCGGGTGGCCGCCCGCGACGGCCGCGTCATCATGTTCCTGGACACCAAGCGCGCGGTCGACCGGCTGACCAAGCACCTGCTGGCCAGCGGGGTGCGGGCGGCGGCGCTGCACGGCGGCAAATCCCAGCCGCAGCGCACCCGGACGCTGGACTACTTCAAGACCGGCCACGTCAGCGTGCTGGTGGCCACGAATGTCGCCGCCCGGGGCATCCACGTCGACGACCTCGATCTCGTCGTCAACGTCGACCCGCCGGCCGACCACAAGGACTATCTGCACCGCGGCGGCCGCACCGCCCGCGCGGGCGGCTCCGGCACCGTCGTCACCCTCGTCCTGCCCGACCAGCGCCGTGCGATGACCGGCCTGATGACGGACGCGGGCATCTCCCCGCACATCGCCCGGGTCCACTCCGAGGACGCCGAGCTGGCCCGGATCACCGGCGCGCAGGCCCCCTCCGGTGTCCCCGTCACCATCAGCGCACCGGCCCCGGATCAGGCGGCGCCGGGCGCCGGCGGGCAGCGCCGGGGCCGTGGCCGGCGGCGCGGCCGCCGGGCGGGGGCGTCCCGGCCGAGGTCGGCATCATGATCCTGTCAGGGCCCGCACCTCGGTAGTCGCCCCCATTTCCTCGTGAGAGGGGCGACAATAGGCCCCATGCCGATACCCAGCTCCGTGCCCGGCCGGGCCGAACTGATCGACCACCTGGTCCGTACTCGCATCGCCGGCGACGTCGCCACGCCCAGAGACAACAACCTCTCCCACTACCGCAAGCTCGCGAACGGCGACCGCCACTACTGGCTGGGTCTGGAGCTGGGCGACCGCTGGGCCGATGAACAGGACGTGCTGGCGGTCATGGCGGAGCGCTGCGGCGTGGTCGACGACCCGCAGCACCGGATGGGGCAGGACACCATCGACCCCGAGCTCACGGTCGGGGCGCTGGACCGGATGGCCTCGGTGCTGCGCAAGGCGGCCGAGGCGAAGGAGCGGGTGCTGTTCGCCACCGGGCACCCGGGCGGGCTGCTGGAGGTGCACCGCTCCACGGCGGCGGCGCTGCGGGCCGCGGGGTGCGAGATCGTGGAGATCCCGGGCGGCCTGGAGGCGGACGAGGGGTACGTCTTCCAGTTCTGCGACGTGGCGATGCTGGAGCGCGGCGCCACGCTGTGGCACACCCACTCCCCCGCCCCGATGGCCGCGATCCTGGACGGGCTGGAGCGGGAGGGGCGGCCGCTGCCCGATCTGGTGGTCGCCGACCACGGCTGGGCGGGGTGCGCGGGGCAGCGGGGCATCGACGCGGTGGGGTACGCGGACTGCAACGACCCGGCACTGTTCCTCGGCGAGGCGGAGGGCACGCTCCAGGTGGTGGTGCCGCTGGACGACCATGTCACCAGCCCGCGGTTCTACGACCCGATGGTCGCCTATCTGCTGGACGCGGCGGGGCTCACGGCCCGGTTCTGACCCGAGCGGGCCCGAACCAGACCCCCAGGGCCTGTCGTTAACGGGGGCGCGGGACGCGCATGACGCCTTCCTGGATCACCGAGACCGCCAGCTGACCGTCGGCGGTGAAGATACGACCCTTGGCCAGGCCCCTCCCGCCGGACGCGGAGGGGCTCTCCTGGTCGTACAGCAGCCACTCGTCCGCGCGGAACGGGCGGTGGAACCACATGGCGTGGTCCAGGCTGGCGCCGACGATGTCGCCGACCACCCAGCCGCCGCGGCCGTGGGCGAGCAGCACCGAGTCCAGCAGCGTCATGTCGGAGACGTAGGTGACCAGGCAGATGTGCATCAGGGGGTCGTCGGCGGCGCCGTCCAGTTTGCCGTTCGTCCGGAACCAAACCTGCGACTTCGGCTCGCGCGGCTGCCCCACGCTCGCGTACGGCGGCGCGTCCACGTACCGCAGGTCGATCGCGCCCCGCGCCTCCAGCATCCGCTCGATCACGCTCGGGCCGCTGAAGAGGTGCGCGTACCGGGGCAGCAGTTCCTCGCCCGCCGGGAGGGTGAGCGGGTCGGGCACGTCGGGCATCGGCTCCTGGTGCTCGAGGCCCTCCTCGTGGCGCTGGAAGGACGCCGAGAGGTGGAAGATCGGCCGGCCGTGCTGGACCGCGACCACCCGGCGGGTGGTGAAGGAGAAGCCGTCGCGGATGCGGTCGACGGTGTAGACGATGGGCACGTTCGGGTCGCCGGGGCGCAGGAAGTAGGAGTGCAGCGAGTGCGCCGGGCGGTCGGCCGGGACGGTACGGCCGGCCGCGATCAGGGCCTGGGCGGCGACCTGTCCGCCGAAGACGCGCGGCACCAGGGGTGCCGCGCCGCTGGTGCCGCGGAAGATGTCCTCGTCGATCCGCTCGAGGTCGAGCAGATCCAGCAGGTTCTGGAGCGCGCTTTGTGGTGCTTCGTTCATGGTTTAAGGAGTTTTGCAGACCAAGATTGCACGGGTCTTACGGGCGGGTCTCACAGGCCCATGGACTTCGCGACGATGGACCGCATGACCTCGCTGGTGCCGCCGTAGATGCGGGTGACGCGGGTGTCCGCGTACAGCCGGGCGATGGGGTACTCCATCATGTAGCCGTAACCGCCGTGCAGCTGGAGGCACTTGTCGATCACGACGGCCGCGCGCTCGGTGGTGAAGAGCTTCGCGGAGGCGGCGTCGGCGGCGGTGAGCTCGCCGGCGTCGTGCGCCTCCAGGGCCCGGTCGACGACCGCCTGCATCGCGTCCACCTCGGACTTGCAGTCGGCGAGCACGAACTTGGTGTTCTGGAAGGACGCCACCGTCTTGCCGAAGATCGTACGGTCCGCCACATACGCCTTGGCGAACTCGACGGCCGCGGCGGCCTGCGCGTACGCGCTGACGGCGATGCCCAGGCGCTCCTGCGGGAGGTTGTGGGTGAGGTACGCGAACGCCCGGCCCTCCTCGCCCAGCAGGTCCTCGACCGGCACCTTGACGTCGGTAAAGGACAGCTCGGCGGTGTCGGAGGTCTTCAGGCCCAGCTTCTCCAGCTTGCGGCCGACCGCGTAGCCCTCGCTCCTGGTGTCGACGACGAGGATGGATATGCCGCCGCGGCGGTCCTCGGGGGTGGCGGGGGCGGTGCGGGCGCAGACCAGGACGCGGTCGGCGAGCACGCCGCCGGTGATGAAGGTCTTGGCGCCGTTGAGGACGTAGTGCGTGCCGTCCTCGGACAGCTTGGCGGTGGTCTTCATACCGGCCAGGTCGGAGCCGGTGCCCGGCTCGGTCATGGCGATGGCGGTCATCAGGTCGCCGGAGACGAACGGGGGCAGCCAGCGCCGCTTCTGCTCCTCGGTGGCGTACTTGAGGAGGTACGGCAGGCACAGCGCGGTGTGCACGCTGCTGCCGCCGAAGCTGACCCCGGCCCGGGCGGCCTCCTCGGTGATGATCGCGTTGAACTTGAAGCTGGTCTCGCCCGCGCCGCCGTACTCCTCGGGCACCTCGATGCCGAAGATGCCCAGCTCGCCGAGTTTCTTGTAGAACTCGCGCGGGGCCTGGCCCGCCTCCCGCCACTCCTCGTAGTACGGCACGACCTCGGCGGCGATGAAGTCGCGGATGGTCTCCCGGAACGCCTCGTGGTCCTCGTTGAACACCGTGCGACGCATCTGCGGCGGCCTCCTCGGTCAGCTGGCTAAGCGCTTGCTCAGCGAAAGCTACCGGCCGGTCGGCCGCCTGTCCAGGCCCGTCCGCCCCCGCCCGGAGGGCCCGCGGCTCAGCTCTCGGACCCGGCCCCGGACCCGGCTTCGGGCCGGGCTTCGGATCCGGCTTCGTCCCCGGCGTCCGGAGCGCCCCCGTCCGCCGCGGCGTTGAAGGCGCCGAGCGCCAGGCGGTGCAGCAGCCCGGCGGCGGCGGCGCGGCCCGGGAGGGTGCCGGGGCGGCTGAGGTGCGGGGTGGAGTTGAGCAGGCCGAACACGGCGTGGACGCACACCCGGGCCTCGGGCTCGGCGAGCCGCGGATGGACCTCGCGCACCACCTGGACCCACAGCTCGACGTACTGCCGCTGGAGCGAGCGCACCAGCTTGCGGTCGGTGTCCCGGAGCCGGTCCAGCTCGCGGTCGTGGAGGATGATCAGCGGGCGGTCGTCGAGGGCGAAGTCGATATGGCTCCGGACCAGCGAGTCCAGCACCGCGGCCGGGTCCCGCTCCCGCTCCGAGGCCTCGGCGGCGCGCTGCTTGCCGCCGGCCAGGAGCCGGCCGCTGATGCCGACCAGCAGCTCCGCCAGCATGGCCTCCTTGCCCGCGAAGTGGCGGTAGAGGCCCGGTCCGCTGATGCCGACCGCCGCGCCTATCTCGTCGACGCCGACGCCGTGGAAGCCGCGCTCGGCGAACAGCCGCGCCGCCTCCTTCAGGATCTGCTCGCGGCGGGTGGGGGCAGGGGCTTGCGTGCTCATGGAAGAGATTCTAGACAGCGGCGTTAGTGGTCGTTAACCTGGCAGGGATGGGTTAACGCTCATTAACCGGACCACGAGCAAGGGAGCCCGTAGTCATGGAGCAGGCACCGGTGCTGGGCAGCGCCGCCGATCCGGCGTCCGACGCCTGGGCGGCCAATGAGGCCGCGCACCGCGAGCTGGCCGCGCGGCTGCGCGAGAAGCTGGCCGCGGCGCGGCTGGGCGGCGGCGAGAAGGCGCGGGCGCGGCACACCGCGCGCGGCAAGCTGCTCCCCCGCGACCGGGTCGACACCGTGCTCGACGCGGGCTCGCCGTTCCTGGAGCTGGCCCCGCTCGCGGCCGACGGGATGTACGGCGGCCAGGCCCCGGCGGCGGGCGTGATCGCGGGGATCGGGCGGGTGGCGGGCCGAGAGGTGGTCGTGATCGCCAATGACGCCACGGTCAAGGGCGGCACCTACTACCCGATGACGGTCAAGAAGCATCTGCGCGCCCAGGAGGTCGCGCTGGAGAATCGCCTGCCGTGCGTGTATCTGGTCGACTCCGGAGGCGCCTTCCTGCCCATGCAGGACGAGGTCTTCCCCGACCGTGACCACTTCGGCCGGATCTTCTACAACCAGGCGCGGATGTCGGGCGCCGGCATCCCGCAGATCGCGGCGGTGCTCGGGTCCTGCACGGCGGGCGGGGCGTATGTCCCGGCGATGAGCGACGAGGCGGTCATCGTGCGCGGGCAGGGCACCATCTTCCTGGGCGGGCCGCCGCTGGTGAAGGCGGCGACGGGCGAGGTCGTCACGGCCGAGGAGCTGGGCGGCGGCGAGGTCCACTCCAAGGTCTCCGGCGTCACCGACCACCTCGCGGAGAGCGACGCCCACGCCCTGCGCATCGTCCGCACGATCGTCTCGACGCTCCCCGAGCCGCTGCCCGCGCGCGGGGAGCTGCCGTGGGCGGTGAGACCCTCCGAGGAGCCCGCGGTCGACCCGGCGGGCCTCTACGGGGCGGTGCCGGTCGACTCGCGCACGCCGTACGACGTGCGCGAGGTGATCGCGCGGGTGGTGGACGGCTCGCGGTTCGCCGAGTTCAAGGCCGAGTTCGGCACGACCCTGGTGACGGGTTTCGCGCACATCATGGGCCATCCGGTGGGCATCGTCGCCAACAACGGCATCCTGTTCTCCGAATCGGCCCAGAAGGGCGCCCATTTCATCGAGCTGTGCGACCAGCGCGGCATCCCCCTGGTGTTCCTTCAGAACATCTCGGGCTTCATGGTCGGCCGCAGCTATGAGGCGGGCGGCATCGCCAAGCACGGCGCCAAGATGGTCACCGCCGTGGCCTGCACCCGCGTACCCAAGCTCACGGTCGTCGTCGGCGGCTCGTACGGCGCGGGGAACTACTCGATGTGCGGGCGCGCCTATTCGCCGCGCTTCCTGTGGATGTGGCCGAACGCGAAGATCTCGGTGATGGGCGGCGAGCAGGCGGCCTCCGTGCTGGCCACCGTCAAGCGCGACCAGCTGGAGGCGCGCGGCGAGGAGTGGCCGGCGGACGAGGAGGAGGCGTTCCGGGCGCCGATCCGCGAGCAGTACGAGACCCAGGGAAACGCTTATTACGCGACGGCGCGGCTGTGGGACGACGGCGTGATCGACCCCCTGGAGACCCGCACGGTGCTGGGCCTCGCCCTCACCGCTTGTGCGAACGCGCCGCTTCCCGGCAAGCCCGGCCAGGATCCCGTGACGCCCGGCTTCGGCGTCTTCCGGATGTGAGGGACCGTGGAGCTGAAGAGTGTGAGCCCGATGTTCGAGACAGTCCTGGTGGCCAACCGCGGGGAGATCGCCGTCCGGGTGATCCGTACGCTGCGGCGGCTCGGTGTGCGCTCGGTCGCCGTGTTCAGCGACGCCGACGCGGACGCGCTGCATGTGCGCGAGGCGGACACGGCGGTCAGGCTGGGCCCGGCGAGCCCCGCCGAGAGCTATCTGTCGGCCAAGCGGCTGCTGGACGCGGCCGACCGGGCCGGCGCCCAGGCCGTGCACCCCGGCTATGGCTTCCTCGCGGAGAACGCGGCCTTCGCGCGCGCCTGCACCGGCGCCGGGCTCGCCTTCATCGGCCCGCCCGCGGCCGCGATCGAGCTGATGGGCGACAAGATCCGCGCCAAGGAGAGCGTGCGGGCCGCGGGCGTGCCCGTGGTGCCCGGCTCCACCGGCAGCGCCCTCACCGACGCCCAGCTCGCGGACGCCGCCCGCGAGATCGGCATGCCGGTGCTGCTCAAGCCCTCGGCAGGCGGCGGCGGCAAGGGCATGCGGCTGGTGCGGGAGGAGGCGCGGCTCGCGGATGAGATCGCGGCCGCGCGGCGCGAGGCCCGCGGCGCGTTCGGCGATGACACGCTGCTGGTCGAGCGCTGGATCGACCGCCCCCGGCACATCGAGATCCAGGTGCTGGCCGACGGCCATGGCCACGTCATCCACCTCGGCGAGCGCGAGTGCTCGTTGCAGCGCCGCCATCAGAAGATCATCGAGGAGGCGCCGAGCCCCCTGCTGGACGCCGCCACCCGGGCGGTCATGGGCGAGGCCGCGGTCCAGGCCGCGCGCTCCTGCGGTTATGTGGGCGCGGGCACGGTGGAGTTCATCGTCCCGGGCGACGACCCGGCGGCGTACTGCTTCATGGAGATGAACACCCGCCTCCAGGTCGAACACCCGGTGACCGAGCTCATCACGGGGCTCGACCTGGTGGAGTGGCAGCTGCGGATCGCGGCCGGCGAGCATCTGCCGCTCGCCCAGGACGACATCACCTTCACCGGCCACGCCGTCGAGGCCCGCATCTGCGCGGAGACCGCCCGTATCACCGCCTCGGGCACCGTCGACTTCCTGCCCTCGGCGGGCACCGTGCTCGCGCTGTCCGAGCCGGACGGGGAGGGCGTGCGGGTCGACTCCGGGCTGGCCGTCGGCACGGAGGTCGGCACGGTGTACGACCCGATGCTCGCCAAGGTCGTCGCCCACGGCCCCGACCGTCCCACCGCCCTGCGCCGGCTGCGTGCCGCGCTGGCCCGCACCACCACCCTGGGCCTGGACACCAACACCGGCTTTCTGCGCCGCCTCGCCGCCCACCCGGCCGTGGCCTCAGGCGACCTGGACACCGGCCTCGTCGACCGCGAGGCCCCCGGCCTGGTGCCCCCCACCGTCCCGGACGAGGTGTACGCGGCGGCGGCCCTGCTGCGCCAGGCGGCACTGGAGCCGGGCGGGCCTGCCGCGGACGGGCTCTCCGCGCCGGGCGGGCATTCCGGGTCCAGCGGCCCGCGGGGCTGGGTCGACCCGTTCTCCGTCCCGACCGGCTGGCGGCTGGGCGGCGAGCCGGCCTGGACCATCCATGCGCTGCAGGTGCCCGGACACGCCCCGGTGACCGTCCGGGTGCGCGGCCGGGCCCACGACGCGGAGGTGTGGGTGGAGGAGGCCGGCGCCGGGGGCGCGCCCCCGGGAGCCGCGGCAGCGCCCGGCCGCAGTGAAGCGCCGGCCGAGGCCCACGGCGACACGGCAGCCGCCGACAGCGGCGAGCCCCGGATCGTCCGGGCGCGGCTGACGGTGCTGCCCGCCGCAGGCCCGGCGGCCGGAAGGGCGGGCCGCCTCGACGGGGACGGCGCCCATGCCGTGCTGGACTGGGGCGGCGTCACCCACACCTTCGCGTACGCCGCGCAGGGCTCCGGCCACTGGCTGGGCCGGGACGGCGACGCCTGGCAGGTGGCCGGCCACGACCCGGTGGAGGCGGCGCTGCGCGGCGGGGCCGCCGGCGTCCACGCCGGGGAGCTCACCGCGCCGATGCCCGGCACGGTCACGGTGGTCAAGGCGGCCGTCGGCGACCGGGTCACCGCCGGGCAGGGGCTGGTGGTGGTCGAGGCCATGAAGATGGAGCACGTCATCTCCGCCCCGCACGACGGCACCGTCACCGAACTCGATGTGGCCCCCGGCTCCACGGTCGCCATGGACCAGCCGCTGGCGGTCGTCACCCCGCACGACACCGAGGAGCGTGAGTGATGGCCCTCCCCGACACCCTCCCGATGACCTTCCCGGCCCCCGGGCTGCCCGCCCGGGTGCGCATCCATGAAGTGGGCCCCCGGGACGGGCTTCAGAACGAGAAGACGCTGGTCCCCGTGGCGGTGAAGGCGGAGTTCATCCGCCGGCTCGTCGAGGCGGGGCTGACCACCGTCGAGGCGACGAGCTTCGTCCACCCCAAGTGGGTGCCCCAGCTGGCCGACGCCGAGGAGCTGATGCCGCTGCTGGAGGGCACCGAGGCCCGGCTGCCGGTGCTGGTGCCGAACAAGCGCGGCCTGGAGCGCGCGCTGGCGCTCGGCGCGCGCGATGTCGCCGTCTTCGCCAGCGTCACCGAGTCCTTCGCCCGCGCCAACCTCAACCGCTCGGTGGGCGAGGTGCTGGAGATGTTCGAGCCCGTGGTCGCCGAGGCCCGCGCCGCGGGCGCCGGGGTGCGCGGCTATCTGTCCATGTGTTTCGGCGACCCGTGGGAGGGCGCGGTCCCCGTCTCGCAGACGGTGTCGGTCGCCCGCCGCCTGCTGGACATGGGGTGCGAGGAGCTGAGCCTGGGCGACACCATCGGCGTGACCACCCCCGGCCATGTGCTGGAGCTGCTGGCCACCCTGAGCGAGGCGGGCATCCCGGCGCAGAAGCTGGCGGTCCACTTCCACGACACCTACGGCCAGGCGCTGGCCAACACCCTCACGGCGCTCCAGTACGGCGTCACCTGCGTCGACGCCTCCGCCGGCGGCCTCGGCGGCTGCCCGTACGCGAAGAGCGCGACCGGCAATCTCGCCACCGAAGACCTGGTGTGGATGCTCGACGGCCTCGGCATCGAGACCGGGGTCGACCTCCGCCGGCTCGCCGCCACCAGCGCGTGGATGGCCCGCCATCTGGGCCGCCCGAGCCCCTCCCGTACCGTCCGCGCGCTCTCCCCGAAGGAGATCTGAGCCATGTCGACCGACCACCGTCTCTCTCCCGAGCACGAGGAACTGCGCCGTACCGTCGAGGCGTTCGCGCACGACGTGGTGGCCCCGAAGATCGGGGAGTTCTGGGAGCAGCATGAGTTCCCGTACGAGATCGTCCGCGAGATGGGCCGGATGGGCCTGTTCGGGCTGCCCTTCCCCGAGGAGTACGGGGGCATGGGCGGCGACTACTTCACGCTCTGTCTGGCCATCGAGGAGCTGGCCCGGGTGGACTCCTCCGTGGCGGTCACCCTGGAGGCGGGCGTCTCGCTGGGCGCGATGCCGATCTTCCGCTACGGCACGGAGGAGCAGAAGCGCCAGTGGCTGCCGGGCCTGTGCTCGGGCGAGTCCCTGGGCGCGTTCGGCCTGACGGAGCCCGGCGGCGGCTCGGACGCGGGGGCCACCCGCACCACCGCCCGGCTGGACGAGGCCACGGGCGAGTGGGTGATCAACGGCACCAAGTGCTTCATCACCAACTCCGGCACGGACATCACCGCGCTGATCACGGTCACCGCGGTCACCGGCCGCAAGCCCGACGGCGGCCCCGAGATCTCCACGATCATCGTGCCCTCGGGCACCCCCGGCCTCACGGTCGCCGCGCCCTACTCCAAGGTCGGGTGGAACGCGTCGGACACCCGCGAGCTGTCGTTCGCCGACTGCCGGGTCCCGGCGGACCATCTGCTCGGCGAGAAGAGCCGCGGCTACGCCCAGTTCCTACAGATCCTGGACGAGGGCAGGATCGCGATCTCCGCGATGGCCACC
Source organism: Streptomyces sp. NPDC097640 (assembly GCF_040302705.1). Taxonomy (NCBI): domain Bacteria; kingdom Bacillati; phylum Actinomycetota; class Actinomycetes; order Kitasatosporales; family Streptomycetaceae; genus Streptomyces; species Streptomyces sp. NPDC097640. Next base: position 14,474 of record NZ_JBEOSB010000004.1, on the reverse strand, counting down.
GGCCTGGCCCAGGGCTGTGTGGACGAGTCGGTGGCGTACGCGAAGACCCGCGAGGCGTTCGGCCGCCCCATCGGCGCCAACCAGGCCATCCAGTTCAAGATCGCGGACATGGAGATGCGGGCGCACATGGCCCGGGTGGCCTGGCGGGACGCGGCCTCCCGGCTGGTGCGCGGAGAGCCGTTCAAGAAGGAGGCGTCGATCGCCAAGCTCTACTCCTCCGAGGTCGCGGTGACCAACGCCCGGGAGGCCACCCAGGTGCACGGCGGATACGGCTTTATGAACGAGTATCCGGTGGCCCGGATGTGGCGGGACTCCAAGATCCTGGAGATCGGCGAGGGCACCAGCGAGGTCCAGCGGATGCTGATCGCCCGCGATCTGGGCCTCGTGGGCTGACAGCGAGGGCGCCCGCACGGCCGTGGCCCGCGCCGCTCAGCGCGTGGGCCACGGCACCTGGGGCGAGCGGTAGTAGTCGATGCCGAGCGCGTCCCACCGCGGCCCCTGCGCGGCCAGCCGCACCCGGTAGGCGGCCCAGTCGTGTGTGGCGGACGGGGACCAGCCGAGCTCGGCGATGCCCGGGAGCCGGGGGAAGGCCATGTACTCGAGGTGCGCGCTCGTCGAGAGGGTCTCCGTCCACAGCGGCGCCTCGACCCCGAGGACCGAGGAGGCGGGCGCTCCCTGGACATACGCGCCCGGGTCCCAGTCGTAGGACTGCCGGGCGTCCACCAGCCCGGCCCAGTCCTGCCCCAGCGGCGTGTCCTTGTCGTACTTCATGTCGAGGTAGGCGCGGTTGGCGGGCGAGAGGATCAGCCGGGTGCCCGCCCTGGCCGCGTCCGCGACCTCCTTCTCGCTGCCGTCCTGCCCCCAGTACTGGGCGATGGCCCCCTTCGCGGGCCGGGCACCGGTCAGCTGATGCCAGCCGATCACCGTCTTGCCGTACTTGGCGACGAGCGGCTGGACCCGGTCCATGAAGGCCACGAAGTCCTCATGGCTGGTGGAGTGCGCCTCGTCGCCGCCGATGTGGAGATAGCGGCCGGGGGTGAGCGCGGCGAGCTCCCGGATGACGTCGTCCGCGAAGTCGTACGTCACCTCCTTGGACGCGCACAGCGAGCTGAAGCCGACCTCGGTGCCGGTGTAGAGCGGGGGCGCCACGCCGTCGCAGTTCAGCTCGGCGTAGGAGGCGAGGGCGGCGTTGGTGTGGCCCGGCATGTCGATCTCGGGGACGACGGTCAGGTGGCGGCTCGCCGCGTACCGCACGATCTCCCGGTAGTCGGCCTTGGTGTAGAAGCCGCCGGGCCCGCCGCCGACCTGGGTGGAGCCGCCGTAGGTCGTGAGCCTGGGCCAGGAGTCGATGGCGATCCGCCACCCCTGGTCGTCCGACAGATGCAGATGCAGGGTGTTGATCTTGTAGAGGGCGAGCTGGTCGATATAGGTCTTGACCTGGCCGACGGTGAAGAAGTGCCGGGACACGTCGAGCATCGCGCCCCGGTAGGCGTAGCGCGGCACATCGGTGACGGTGCCGCCGGAGACGGTCCAGGGGCCGGGCTGCGAGGTCTTCCGCTCGACGGCGGCGGGCAGCAGCTGGCGCAGGGTCTGGACGCCGTGGAACAGGCCCGCGGGCTCGCGGGCGCTGATGGTGATCCCGCGCCGGGTCACCTCCAGCCGATAGCCCTCCGCCCCGAGGCCGCGCCCGCCGGCCGCCTCGCCGACGAGCCGCAGCCGGATGCCCTCGCCGCCCCCGTGCGCGGCGACCGGCAGCCGGTACCCGGTGGACGGGCGCAGCACGCCCGCCAGATAGTCGCCCACCTGGCGCGCCGCGCGGGAGCCGGGGTCCACCAGGATCCGGGTGCGCGGGCCGAGCGTGTACGGGGTCTCCGCGGGCCGTACGGAGGCGGGGGCGGGCACCACCCGGTCCAGCGGCACCGGCCGCGCCCCGGCGGCCGTGGCGCCCGCCTCGGTGGCGCCCGGTTGCGCGGCGCCGGCGGTCCCCGTACTCGCCGCCACGGCGAGCAGCAGGGAGCACAGGAGTCGGAGGCGGATCCGGCGTCGTCCCATGGCGTCTCCTTCGGCAGACGGACAAGGCGGACCAAGCGAACCAGGCGTACATCCTGCGTACCGCGCGGCCCAGTTGAGGTCAAGGTCCAGACCAATACGTGTCTGTTCACCTGTCAGAATTCACGCCATGGCGGAAATCACCCAGCGCGATGGAACGTGGAGCTTCGACGGCGACACCGTGCGGATCGTCCCCGGCCGGGACAAGCGCGTGAACCCGGCGCGCCAGGCGCTCGGCGAACTCGCGGTGCCGCTGGAGGCGCTGGCGGGCATCGCGTACGAGCCGGGGCGCCGGACCGGGCGGCTGCGGCTGAAGCTGCGCGAGGGCGCGGACCCGCTGCTCCAGGCGGCGGGCGGCGAGCTGCCGGAGGCCGCCGACCCGTATCAGCTGCCGGTGGATTCCGAGCGCGCGGGCGTCGCCGAGTACATGGTCGACGAGGTGCGCCAGGCGCTGCTGCTGGAGCAGGTGGACGCCGGGCCCTGCGACCGCTATCTGCTCCCGGGCCCCTCGGTGCCGCTGTCGGCCTCGGCGGGCGACGGCACGGCCTCCTTCGACGGCGAGCAGATCCGCCTGGAGTGGAACTGGAAGACCGAGCAGGCGAAAAAGTCGGGCGGGCCGCGCGTCTTCCCGGTGTCGGACGTCGAGGCGGTGCAGTGGAGCCCCGCCAAGGGCCTGGAGAACGGCTACCTCCGCTTCGCCCTGTTCAAGGTCCCGACCTCGGCCCCGCCCAAGTACGACCCGTACGCCGTCGTGATGTACGGCCTCAAGCGGGACCCGCTGATGGCCCTGGTCGCGGCCGCGGTCACGGCCCGGCTGCCGCACCCCGCCGGGCCGCCGCACCCCGCCGGGCCGCCGGAGCCCGCCGACGCCGTCCCGGTGGCGCTGACGAAGGATCCCGCTGAGATCGGGGCCGGGGCCGGGCAGGGCGGGGGCGGTGACGCGGATCACGACGCGCTGCTGCGCCGGCTGCGCGAGCTCGGCGAGCTGCGCCGCGACGGGGTGCTCACGGAGGAGGAGTTCAGCACCGTCAAACAGGCCGTGCTCCGCCGTTTCTGAGACTCGATCCGCAGTTCACCAGAGGCAGGGCCGCCGCGTCGGCTACGACGAGAGGATCGCCGTCGCCTTGTCGAGGGCCGGGTCCTTGCCGGCGGACACGTCCGCCGCGGTCAGCGGCGCGAAGTGGTCCGGGGGGACGCCGACACCGTCGATGATCTCGCCGTTCGCGCCGATGACGCGCTGCGACGGCAAGCGGATCAGGCTGGTGTGATCGTTGAGCGCGTACAGGCGGGCGGGGCCGGAGTTCACTCCCGCGGTGCGGGTGCCGACGAGCGCGCCCAGGTGGAGGTCCTTGACGCCCGTCGCGAACACCTCGCACGCGGAGGCGCAGCCGTCGTCGGTGAGCGTGACCATGGGCAGGTGCAGCAGCGGGGTGCTGTTGTCGACGGGCTGGGGGTCGCAGTCGCCGTCGGCGTCGCAGAAGGAGACGGCCGTCGCGTCGTGGACGAACGCGCCCATCAGTTTGTTGCCCTCGTCGGCGACGCCGCCACGGTTGCCGCGCAGGTCGAAGATGATGCCGGTGAGCTTGGTGGTCGCCTTGAGGTCGGCGATGGCCTTGAGGGCTTCCTGGGCGACGCCCGGATAGAAGGCGTCGAAGCGGACGTCGGCGATACCGCCGGCCACCAGGGTGACGTCCACGCGCGGCTTGGGCTGCGCGGGCAGCGGGCCGGGGGTGACACGCACGCGCCGGGTCCGGTCGGTGGCGGGCCGCCGTACGGTGAGGGTCACCGGGACGCGCCGGGGATACGAGGGGCGGAGGGAGTCCACAACTCCCGGGTTGAGCTGCCCGTTGGTGAAGACCGGGACATTGTTCACCGCCTCGATGACATCTCCGGGCTTGAGCCCGGCCGCGGCGGCGGGAGTACCGGTGCCGACCGTGGTGAGGAAGAGCGGACCGGTGAAGTCCGGGGCGGTCGCGGCCGGGGGGAGGGTTCTGTTCAGGCCGATGCCCAGGCCCCACGGGTGGGCGTCCGGCGTGGCACCCGGGCTGCCGGGACCCTGGTAGTCGGCGTGGTTGTCGTGCAGGGCGGTGAGCATCCCCTGGATCGCGGCGACGGCGAGCGAGGAGCGCAGTGCCTGGTCGTCCGGCACCGCGTCCAGCACTTCCTGGAGCCGCTCGGCGAAGAGCGGCCAGTCCTTGTCCCGGTCGCCGGTCAGCGCCGGCAGGACGGCGAACGGCTGGTCGACATCGCGTTTGCGCAGTTCCCGGACGACGGCCTGGGCGGCGTACTGGAGCAGGGGGCGGTCATCGAGCCGGGACCCGCCGTAATAGTTGTCGAAGATGCAGTAGTACGCCTGCTCCACCGTGCTGACGGAGGTCGGGGCCGGGTCCTGCGCGGGCGGCTGGGGGCCGGTCGGGTCCTGCGGTGCGCAGGCGGCGGGCCGGTCGGCCTGGTGCGGCTCTGCCGATGGGCTGGCGGACGCGGTCAGGGCGGTGACGAGCACGCTGCCCGCGAGTACGGCGATCCCGGTCGTGACCAGTACACGCCGTTGCCGCAGCAGCCCGATCCGGCGGTGGCCGAGCCCGCGGCCGGCCGACGGCGCTTGGGCGGCCGGGGTCTCGGCCGGTGTGGGGTCGGCCGGTAGCGGGTCGGCCGGTGTGGTTGCGGCCGGCAGCGGGTCGGCCGGTGTGTCGCTCATGCGGAGTGCTCCTGAACTCGCGTCGGTCGTGCCGTGGGCGTCGCCGCGGTCGGCGCGGCGTCGCTGACGGACGTTCTACGCGGCGGGCGGTTTCACGGCGGTTGCGTCGTCGCGGTGGGGAAGCCGACCGTGACGACCAGGCCGCCGCCGGGCCGCGGGGCGGCGGTGAGGGTGGCATCGTGGGCGGCCGCGATGGCCGAGACGATGGACAGGCCCAGGCCGAACCCCTGGGACGACGCGCCGCGGGCCCCGCTGCCGGTGCGAGCCGGGCCGAGGCGCTGGAAGGGCAGGAGGATCCGCTCGACGGCGTCCGCGGGGACGTCCGGGCCGGTATTGGCGACCGTGAGGACCGCGCGGCCGGCCTGTGTGCCGGTGGTGACGTCCACCTGCCCGCCGGGCATGTTGTAGCGGATCGCGTTGTCCAGCAGATTGGCCACCAGCCGCTCGGCGAGCGCCCGGTGGCCCGAGGAGACGGCCGCGCCGGCCCGGGGGCGCAGCGTCACCTGCCGTTCGTGGGCCGCGGTGGCGCGCGCCGCCACGGCTTCCCGGGCGAGCCGGGCCAGGTCGAAGGGGTGGCGCTCGTCGAGGCCCGCGTGGCCGCGGGCCAGGGTCAGCAGCGCTTCGATGAGCCGTTCCTGCTGCCGTCCGGCGGCAAGTATCCGTTCGTGGGCCGTGCGCAGGGACTCGACGGTCGGTTCGGGGTCGGCCAGGGCGACCTGGCCCAGCACGCGCTGCCGGGCCAGCGGCGTACGCAGCTCGTGGGACGCGTTGGCCACGAACTGCCGCTGCGCCTGGAAGGAACCGTCGAGCCGGGTCAGCAGCGCGTCGAACGTGTCGCCCAGCTCCCGCAGTTCGTCCCGCGGGCCGGCCAGGGCCAGCCGCCGGTGCAGGCTGGTCGCCGAGATGTCCTGCGCGGTGGAGGTGATGGTCCGCAGCGGGCGCAGGACACGGCCGGCCACCACCCAGCCCAGCAGCACGGATGTCAGCGACATCAGCCCCAGGGCGATCCCCGACTGGACCAGCAGGGTGTGCAGCATGGCGGACTTCTGGTGGTCGACGGTCCGCTGTACGTCCTTTTGCAGGGCCGCCATGGCGGTGTCCATGGCGGCCCGGTCGCCGGGCTCGGCAGGCCGTGTCCCCTCCGGTGCGCTCGGGCTGGGGGCGGCCACGGTCACCTCCCGCTTCAGGACCGTGGGCGGACGGTCGACGGCGCCGGCCACCAGGCCGTACGTGACCGCGAGCAGCGCGGCGCCGGACACCAGGAACAGCCCTCCGTACAAGGCGGTCAGCCGCAACCGTACGGTGCGGCGGGGCAGACCCGCGCGCACGATCCGGCCGGTGAGCCGGCGCAGAGCGGCGGGCGCGAGGACGCGGACAGGCATGTGAACGTGGCGACCTTTCGGTTGGATCCTGCGCTGTGCTCGGTCGGAGCGGCCGACGGGCCCGGCCGCTCCGCCCCCGCAACCCCTCAGATCCGGTAACCGCTCCTGGCCACCGTCTCGATGACCGGCGGCGCCCCGAGTTTGGCCCGCAGCCGGCTGATCGTGATCTTCACGGCGCTGGTGAAGGGGTCGGCGGCCTCGTCCCAGACCCGTTCGAGCAGCTCCTCGGCGGAGACGGCACGGCCCCCGGCGGCGAGGAGCAGTTCGAGGACGCCGAACTCCTTGGGCGTGAGGGCCAGCGCCCGGCCCGCCCGTACGGCGGTGCGCCGAGCGCTGTCGACCAGGAGGTCGCCGTGGCGCACCACGGGCGGTACGGCCGGATGCGCACGGCGGGCCAGGGCGGCGATCCGGGCGACGAGTACGGGGAAATCGAAGGGCTTGGGGAGGTAGTCGTCGGCGCCCAGGCCCAGCCCGTCCACGATGTCGTCCGCCGTTCCCGCGGCGGTGAGCATCAGGATGCGGCTGCGGCACCCGGCGGTGATCAGCGCCGCGCAGACCTCGTCGCCGTGCGTCCCGGGCAGGTCCCGGTCCAGGACGACCACGTCGTACGCGTCGCCGTCGGCGCCGCCCAGCCGTTCCAGCGCCTCCGTACCGTCGAACGCCACGTCGACGGCCATCTGCGCACGGCGCAGGCCCACCGCGACCACCTGTGCCATCTCCTCGTCGTCATCGACGATGAGCACGCGCATCCCCCCGGCACCCCCTCTCGTGTCGTCGTCCCGGCGCCCCGCAGCCCCACCGGGCCGGCTCCGGCGCCGGCCGGGCGAACGTACCAGTGACACACCGGGCACGCATCGAGCTGGTCCCCCTGCCCGATATCGGGCAGGATTCTTGCGAAACGGGGCGGCTCACCGCAGTATCAACGGGTGCTCGATCGCCGTATGTCCCACGATGACCTCATCGACCACCTGGTACGCAGCACGCCGCTCAGCCGCGGCGAGGCCGCCCGGGTGGTGCTGGACGTGCTCGCGTACTTCGACGAGACGACCGAGGAATACGTCCGCCGCCGCCATCGGGAGCTCCAGTCCGGCGGGCTGACCAACCCGGACATCTTCGAGCGGATCACAGCCGAGCTGCCGCACCGCGCGATGGCGCCGCCGGACCTCTCGCTGCGCCAGCTGCGCCGCATCGTCTACGGCTGAGCCGAGCACTCATGAGCGACCCACCAGGGAGGGACTGACACCACCATGTGCGGAATCGTCGGATATATCGGGAAACGCGATGTGGCGCCGCTGCTGCTCGAGGGCCTTCAGCGCCTGGAGTACCGCGGCTATGACTCGGCCGGGATCGCGATCCACGCCAAGCCCGCCAAGTCCGGTCAGGCGGCACAGTCCCCCGGCCTGAAGACCGCCAAGGCCAAGGGCCGGGTCCGCGAGCTGGAGGCCAGGCTCCCCAAGCGCTTCGCGGGCACCGTCGGCATCGCGCACACCCGCTGGGCCACCCACGGCGCGCCCAACGACGTCAACGCGCATCCGCACCTGGACGCGGACGGCAAGGTCGCGATCGTCCACAACGGCATCATCGACAACGCCTCCGAGCTGCGCGCCAAGCTCACCGCCGACGGCGTCGAGCTGGCCTCCGACACCGACTCCGAGACCCTGGCCCATCTGATCGGCCGCTCGCAGGCCGCCACGCTGGAGGAGAAGGTCCGCCAGGCCCTCGCCCTGGTCGAGGGGACGTACGGCATCGCCGTGCTGCACGCGGACTTCCCCGACCGGATCGTCGTCGCCCGCAACGGCTCCCCCGTGGTGCTGGGCATCGGCGAGAAGGAGATGTTCGTCGCCTCGGACGTCGCCGCCCTGGTCAGCCACACCCGCCAGGTGGTCACCCTCGACGACGGCGAGATGGCCACCCTCAAGGCCGACGACTTCCGCACGTACACCACCGAGGGCTCCCGCACCTCCGCGACGCCGACCACCGTGGAGTGGGAGGCCGAGTCGTACGACATGGGCGGCCACGACACCTATATGCACAAGGAGATCCACGAGCAGGTCGACGCCGTGGACCGGGTGCTGCGCGGGCGGATCGACGACCGCTTCGCCACCGTGCGTCTCGGCGGGCTCAACCTGGACGCCCGCGAGGCGCGCGGGGTGCGCCGGGTGAAGATCCTCGGCTGTGGCTCGGCGTACCACACGGGCCTGATCGGCGCCCAGCTGATCGAGGAGCTGGCCCGTATCCCCGCGGACGCCGAGCCCGCGAGCGAGTTCCGCTACCGCAACGCCGTCGTCGACCCGGACACCCTCTACATCGCGGTCAGCCAGTCCGGCGAGACCTACGACACCCTGGCCGCCGTCCAGGAGCTCAAGCGCAAGGGCGCGCGCGTGCTGGGCGTCGTCAACGTCGTCGGCAGCGCGATCGCCCGCGAGACGGACGGCGGGGTGTACGTCCACGCGGGCCCCGAGGTCTGTGTGGTGTCCACCAAGTGCTTCACCAACACGGCCGTCGCCTTCGCCCTGCTCGCCCTCCACCTCGGCCGGATCCGCGATCTGTCGGTCGCCGACGGCAAGCGGATCATCGCCGGACTGCGGCGGCTGCCGGACCAGATCGCGGAGGTGCTGCGCGGCGAGGAGAAGATCAAGGAGCTCGCCGCGGAATACGCGAATGCGAAGAGCATGATGTTCATCGGCCGGGTGCGCGGCTACCCGGTCGCCCGCGAGGCCTCCCTGAAGCTCAAGGAGGTCTCCTACGTCCACGCCGAGGCGTACCCGGCCTCCGAGCTCAAGCACGGCCCGCTGGCGCTCATCGAGCCCGAGGTGCCGACCGTCGCGGTGCTCCCGGACGACGACCTGCTGGAGAAGAACCGCGCGACGCTGGAGGAGATCAAGGCCCGCAGCGGCCGGATCCTGGCCGTGGCGCACCAGGAACAGGAGAAGGCGGACCACACGATCGTGGTCCCGCGCAACGAGGTGGAGCTGGACCCGATTCTGATGGGCGTTCCGCTGCAACTCCTCGCGTATCACACGGCGCTGGCGCTCGGCCGCGACATCGACAAGCCGCGGAACCTGGCGAAGTCCGTGACGGTGGAGTGACCGCTCGGCGGTCCCCCGCGTGAGCCACCACGCACGCGGGGGCCGCCTCCCCTGTGCCGGCGTCGCCCTAACGCCGGCAGGTGGGCCGCCGACAGGAACCGTCACTTCCCGGCCGACGGCACGTGAACACTCGCCCGTTCGCTCGGTTTGTACCCGTCACAAACGCACAATCCACCTCTACGCACGGGTAGATTTATCGACTGTCAAGCGGGACTTGTCGCCATCTCACCAGCTGTCAAGGGGAGTTGGCCGTGTCCGATTCCCAACGCCCGCCGCCGGCCCACCGGAAACCGGTGGGTGCCGGGTCAGGGAATGACCACCACGGGCCGCTGCGCCCGCCGGGCCAGCCGCCCCGCGACCGAGCCGAAGATCCGCCCCACCAGCCCGTGCGTGGAGCCGACCACGATCGCGTCGGCCGCGTACTCCCGGCCGACCTCCTCCAGCTCATGGCAGATGTCCCCGCCCCGCTCCACCAGGATCCAGGGCACTTCGGCGAGATGGTCCGCGCAGGCCAGCTCCAGGCCCAGCACTTCGGTGCGATGGTCGGGCACATCCACGAAGACCGGGGGCTCGCACCCGGCCCACACCGTCGTCGGCAGCCGGTTGGCCACATGGACGATGATCAGGCCGGAGCCGGAGCGCCGGGCCATGCCGATCGAGTACGCGAGGGCGCGCTCGCTCGATGTCGAACCGTCGAATCCCACCACGACGCCGTGCTGGAACGCCGGATCGCAGGAATGACGTGATTCTTCCGCCGCTTCGGGGTGCGCCATGTGATCGGCGACCCGCTTGCGGTCCGCGGGTTCGGGGAATTCGTGACCGGCCATCGGTGTCTCGGCGAAGGAAGTCCTCGTGAGGAGGGATCGGCGGGGGCTTGAGGGGTTGCGGTTGTCGGGGGCGGCGGCTCGCCGGCGCTCGGGGGAGCGTATCGAACGAACCGAATCCGTCCGGGATTCATCTTTCCAAGCCCTTACCCCTAAGGGTACGGCGCCACTCCCCTCCTGCCCAGAGAGCTCTTGGACGGCGAACCGCCCGAGGCGTTCCACGGAGCATGCCGGAGGGCGGCCGGTAACGCAATGCCCCAAGTGGTCCCGACAGTGCCGATGTGCGGCTGTGCGGCGTGGCCTGAGTGAGCCTTGAGCAAACCCCGAGTCGTCGCCCCGCGTACACCGTGCGGATGGTCGGCAGTGACCCGGGAGCCCGCCCGGCGTTGTAGTAGCCGCGCGGTGATCGCGACCGCCCCGGCCCCCCGTCCGCCCGCTCTCCGAGGAGCAGATACGTGCCCGCCACCCCCGAGTACGACGCGCCCCGCGACGGCCGGGGCCACCCCTCCCCGACCCCGGCCGGCGAGGCGGCGGACGAGGTGATCCGCTGGGGCGCCTTCAGCTGCGCCCTGGTGCCGGTCGTCCTGCTGGCGTGCGGCTCGCCGTTCGGCGCGGCGGCAGGCGCCGCCCTCGGGCTGGCCGCGGTCACCGCCGTCTGCCGGACGCTGCTGCGCCGCTACGAGCGCACCGCCGCCCGGCTCGCCGGCACGGTGGTGAGTCCACATCGTGGACGACATGGGCGCACCGGAATCGGGGCGCACAGGGGCGGCCGGCGCGGCTGAAGGCGCGCTCCGTAGCGCTCCGGGTACACAGTGGTGAGAGTCACCGTGCGGGTCGTACGCCCGGCGGAGGACCCTTCCGTACGTCTGCGCCCACTCCTTTTCAGCCAACTTCCCGTGAAAGTTCTTTCCTTGGCAAACGCCGGGCCCAACCCCCTCCGACCAGCGCGGAAAGGGGTATGAGCGGGCCGTACCCCCTACGCGAAGTGGGTACGAAGGCTAGGCGTACTTCACAGGGAGGCCCACGAGTGCAACGCTTCGTGATCGAATGCTTCCCGCCAAGTTGTCATGTCGACATAGTGGCGGGTGGTGAACTGGTCACGGCGACCACACGCGACACAGTAGATTCGATCTTGGCCATGACCGGCGGGGGAACCGTTCAGGACCGAGGGGAAACGTGCAGGACCGAGAGGACGCGACCACCGAGGGGGGCTTAGTTCGATGAGCCAGGACTCCACGACCGTACCGGAGACCTCGCGCAAGCTCTCCGGACGCCGGCGACGAGAAATAGTCGCGGTGCTGCTCTTCAGCGGCGGCCCTATCTTCGAAAGCTCCATCCCGCTCTCCGTCTTCGGCATCGACCGTCAGGACGCCGGAGTCCCGCGGTATCGATTGCTGGTGTGCGCGGGCGAAGATGTGCCACTGCGAACGACCGGCGGACTGGAACTGACCGCACCATACGGCCTGGAGGCGCTGTCCCGGGCCGGCACCGTCGTCGTACCGGCCTGGCGGTCGATCACGCAGCCGCCACCGACCGCCGCGCTCGACGCGCTGCGCCGCGCGCACGAGGAGGGCGCGCGCATCGTGGGCCTCTGCACCGGGGCCTTCGTACTCGCCGCCGCGGGGCTGCTGGACGGCCGCCCGGCGACCACCCACTGGATGTACGCGCCGACGCTCGCCAAGCGCTATCCGTCCGTCCACGTCGACCCGCGCGAGCTGTTCGTGGACGACGGCGACATCCTGACCTCGGCGGGCACGGCCGCGGGCATAGACCTGTGCCTGCACATCGTGCGCACCGACCACGGAGCCGACGCCGCGGGCGCGCTGGCCCGCCGCCTGGTCGTGCCGCCGCGCCGCAGCGGGGGGCAGGAGCGATATCTGGACAGGTCTTTACCAGAGGAGATCGGCGCGGATCCGCTCGCCGAGGTCGTGGCGTGGGCGCTCGAGCATCTGCACGAGCAGTTCGACGTCGAGGCCCTGGCCGCCCGCGCCTATATGAGCCGGCGCACCTTCGACCGCCGGTTCCGCTCCCTCACTGGGAGCGCTCCACTCCAGTGGCTGATCACCCAGCGGGTGCTCCAGGCCCAGCGTCTCCTGGAGACCTCCGACTACTCCGTCGACGAGGTCGCCGGGCGCTGCGGCTTCCGCTCCCCGGTCGCGCTGCGCGGACACTTCCGGCGGCAGCTGGGGTCCTCCCCGGCCGCCTACCGGGCCGCGTACCGCGCCCGTAGGCCCCAGGGCGGCGGCCCCGACCGTGCGGACCGCCCGGAGCGCCTGGAGCGGGCCGACCGGCTGGAGAGGGCCGAGCTGGGCGAGCAGCGGCCCGGAGAGCACTCCATGCCGCTGCGGCGCCCCGGCGGGCCCCTCGGGCATCCCGCCCACCCCCATCACGCCCCGCACCCGCACGGCGGCGGGGACCCCGGCAAGCCGGAGTCCGACGCCTACGTCCCGCGCCTGCCCGAGCAGGCCACCGGGCGTGTGCCGGGCCGCCCGACCCTGCCCGGCCAGCGGGAGCGCCCCGTAGGGTGAGACGTATGAACGATCGCATGGTGTGGATCGACTGCGAGATGACGGGGCTCTCGCTGTCGGACGACGCGCTTATCGAGGTGGCCGCGCTGGTCACCGACTCCGAGCTGAACATCCTGGGCGAAGGAGTGGACATCGTTGTCCGGCCGCCGGCCGAAGCGCTGACCACCATGCCCGAGGTGGTGCGCGACATGCACACGGCCTCCGGACTGCTCGCGGAGCTGGACGGCGGGACCACGCTGGAGGACGCCCAGCGGCAGGTCCTGGCGTACATCCGCGAGCACGTCCCGGAGCCCGGCAAGGCGCCCCTGTGCGGGAACTCGGTCAGCACCGACCGCGGCTTCCTGCTCCGGGACATGCTCGAGCTCGAGAGCTACCTCCACTACCGGATCGTCGACGTCTCGTCGATCAAGGAGCTGGCCCGCCGCTGGTACCCGCGGGCCTACTTCAACAGCCCGAAGAAGAACGGCAACCACCGCGCCCTCGCGGACATCCACGAGAGCATCGCGGAGCTGCGCTACTACCGGGAGGCGGTCTTCGTCCCGCAGCCCGGCCCGGACTCCGACACGGCCAAGTCGATCGCGGCGAAGCACGTCCTTCCCGCCCGGCGGCCGTGACGCCTCGCTCCCGGCCCGAAAAGCCGGGAGCGAGCACCCCCGCGGACCCTGTACACTTTTTCTCGGCCGGTGCGGAACGGAAAGCGCCGGTCATGGTGGGTATAGCTCAGCTGGTAGAGCACCTGGTTGTGGTCCAGGATGTCGCGGGTTCGAGTCCCGTTACTCACCCTGAATAGTCAAGGGGCTGACCTGGGTAAACAGGTCAGCCCTTTGTCATGTCCAAAGATTTGGAAACACGACGGGAACACCCCCGCCCTGATCCGGTCGTATGGTCCGTCCATGGCGAGCATCGTGGAACGCCCCAGGAAGGACGGCACCAGCACCTTTCAGGTGAAGTGGCGCCAAGACGGCGAGTGGCAGACCGAGAAGTTCGGCGACCAGGACAGCGCCGACGCGTTCAAGAGCCTCGTCGAGGCCCACAGCGGCCGCTGGCCATACGGCTGGGTCCGCGGCGAGGGATTCGTCGAGCAGCCCGAGGTCCCCGGCGACATGACTTTCCTGGCCTACGCCGAGCGCTACGTCAACCGACTCACTGGCATCGACGACCGCACCCGGGAGGACTACCACCGCGAGATCCGGCTGCACCTCTCCCTGCTCCAGCACGTCGAGCCGACCGGCCAGGTCGTACCCGCGACGATCGCCAACCTGACCGAGGACGACGTCACCGACTGGGTGATGAGTCTGTCGGGGATGTCCACGGCTGGATCATAAGTCCGATGCTTCGGGCACCTGTGCGCATCCCCTCATGTCGGCCTCCGGGCCAGCGAGGGGCTTCCTTCCTGCCCGCAGTGAGGTGCTCGGCGCCGATCAGCTCGGACGCAGGAATTCGATAGCCCGCTCGTCCAGGTCTGCTGCACAGCGCACGCCGCGGGCGCGGAAGCGGGCGAGATCTCTGCGCATCCGAGTCACGGCCTTGCGGGTGCGGACGGATCGCACACCGTCCATGTGGTCCATCGCCCGATTCCAGGTGGCACATGCCTGCTCGATGCTGCCGCCCTTGATCTGCATTTCGGCGCTCGCCACCAGGTCGAGGGCAACTATCCGCGCATAGTCTGCTGGGCGGGATGCGGCGGCCCGCGCGTACTGCTCCGCTGCTGTCTTTCGGTCGCCCAGCGTCTCGTAGACCTTCGCGTTGCGCGAGTAGACCGACGCGGCAGGCGGCCCCCAGGCGAGGGCCCAGAAGGGCACCTCGTCTCCCCGGTCGGCGGCCAGGAGGGTCCGCGCCCGCTCAGCCTCGGCAATGGCTGCCCGCCGCTGCCCGGACTTGGCCAGGGTGTGGGCGTGCACGAC